>SVMW01000055.1 GCA_015067215.1 Oscillospiraceae bacterium
ACTTATGGCCCGCTGCACAAACTGTATTTTGTGTATCTTATTTTGTATTTTTCCATTATGATTGCAGCCATTGTGTGGGCGATTATAAAGAAAAAACATTCTTCACCAAAAGTGCCACTGGCACTGCTGGTACTGGTATTCGGCAATATTGTTGTGTGGTTTATTGAGCAGAAGGTAAATCTCAATTTTGAATTTTTGTCAATTTCCTATCTTGTAACCGAGCTTTATCTGCTTTCCCTATACAATATGATGTATCTGTACGAAGCCAAAATGCCCTGTGACAATTGCACTGCAGTATTTCAGAACAATACTGCAGAAACTGCCAAAACTGTGAATGATGATTTTGACAGTGGTTTTATCCCTGATGTACAGGACATTATAAAAGCCTGGCCGGCTGTTGCACAGCTTACAACCAGAGAGGTTGAAGTTTTTAAAGAACTTATCCTCAATAAAAAGCGCAAGGACATTGCAGAGGAATTGTGTGTATCCGAAAATACCGTTAAAAAGCACACCACAAACATATTTACAAAACTTGGTGTTTCCAGCCGTGCTGAAATAATGAATATGTTGCTTAAAATAAAATAAATAAAAATAATAATTACATAATAAAAACAGAGCATAACCACAAAGTTATGCTCTGTTTTTTTGCGCATTACCCTATAGTACCCCTAAAATCACCCTTTATTTTGCCATATATCACCCACTCAGCTAATTTAAATAAGTATTTTATTATCCCATAATATAATCAGAGAATATTTTGTTAGCAAAAAGTGAAAGAAGGTGAAGCGATGGCAAGGGAAAACAACAGCGAATTTCTGCAAAATCAGGAATATGAACTCTGTGATGAACGTTTTTTTCATCAGGATGAATTCAACAGGGATGTGGAGATAGCACTGCACAAACGTGATTCTTTTGAAGGCGGTGACGGCGAAGAGTTTGCATCGGCCGAAAGTGCAGGGCTAAAACACAAAAACATCAAAAAGGAAAAACGGCAGCGCGCCCGGAAAAAGCAGAACAGTGCTGTCGGCAAGGCTGCAGGCAGCCTGAAAGTGGGGGCTATAACTATGGCGGTTGTTATGTCGGCTGCAACAGTTGTGGTTGCCCACGAACATATTTTCCCTGCCGGATGGCAGACAATTGTATCCCCGACCTGTCAGTGCGAGGGTGAGCAGATTCTTGTATGTGCTGACTGCGAACGGGTTGTGGGAAGAGAGGTCATGCCGATAATTGGCCACATTGCAGGCGACTGGACTGTTCAGACAAAGGCGGACTGCTCCCATCAGGGAGTACAGATAAAACTCTGTACAATGTGCCAGACAGAGATGGATAAAAAGCAGACAGGCTTTGGCGACCATATTGCAGGCAGCTGGATAACCGACACAGTCCACACCTGCACAATTGACGGTCACAGACACAGAGAGTGCACCATCTGCAAAGCAGAGCTGGAAAGCGAAACGGTGCCGGCTTCCCACACAGAGGTAAAAGATCTGGCAGTTGCGGCAGACTGTACCCACACAGGACTTACCGAGGGTAGTCATTGCTCCGTGTGTAATGCTGTTATCGTAAAACAGCAGGTTATACCGATTACCCACAAACCAATTGCCGTACCAGCAGTTGCGGCAGACTGTACCCACACAGGGCTTACCGAGGGCAGCAAATGCTCCCTATGCAATGTTGTTCTTACCGCTCAGCAGGAAACACCAATAGAACACAAAGAGGTGAAAATTGCTGCGGTTGCAGCAAACTGTACACAGACTGGTCTTACCGAGGGCGCAAAATGCTCCGAATGCGGAAAAATATTAACCGAGCAGAAGGTTACACCTGTAAAACACTTGGAAAGAGTAAAGCCTGCCGTTGCAAAGACCTGTACAACCGATGGTCTTACCGAAGGTATAGAATGTTCACTGTGTGACACACAGATTAAAGAACAGCAGGTAATACCTGCTTCCCACAACGAATACACAGTCAAGGGATATCCTGCAACCTGTACAGATCCGGGGCTTGAAAACGGCGTTTACTGCAGAGACTGTGGTGAGATAATTGTACAGCAGCTGGATATACAGCCGCTGGGACACAGAGAACAGGTAATCTCTGGTACACCGGCAACATGTGTTTCTGACGGTCTCTCAGACGGGCTTAAATGTGCAACCTGCGGAGAAGTATTCCAGCCGCAGGAAGTTATTCCGGCATCTCCTAACAATCATAATTATGTTGAAGCCGGCATGGATGCATCCGGTGCAACTATAATGCAGTGTACATACTGCGGTGACTCCTATTAAACGGAAAATAAATCTGAAAGGAAATACATATATGAACAACAAAACAGAAAAACGCGGCGTTGGCAAATTTATCGCCCTTTTAATAATCCTTGCAGTGATTGTTGCACTGTTTAACCCTGCATATCTCACATTCCTGCCTGAAGAGGTGCGCACAGCCATCGATGGCTTTATCTCTGCCCACTTCTCCGAATCTGCAGTGGCAGGTATCGGCTGGCTGGATATAGCCGCAGCAGTTCTCACACTGTTTATCGCCTGGGTAGTGGCAAATATTGCAAAATTTATCGTTGGCTGCTTTAAGTTCAAAAAACGCCGCAGCGAAACTATCCGCCACCTTGTGGGCAATCTCTTCAAATATGTTATCTACATAGTTGGTCTTGTGGTGGCACTTGGCTGCCTTGGTGTTGACACAACAGCAATGTTTGTTTCCGTTGGTGTTGTGGGCATCGTTGTCGGCTTTGGCGCACAGAGTCTTATCGAAGATGTTATCACAGGTCTTTTCATCATTTTTGAGGGTGAATTCCAGGTTGGCGACATTATCACAATTGACGGCTTCCGCGGCGAAGTTAAAACAATCGGTCTGCGCACCGTAAGCATAATCGACAACGGCGGCAATATCCGCATTATCAACAACAGCGAAATTTCTTCCCTTATAAATCTTTCCGAAGTTACATCCGCCGCAGTTGTAAACGTGCCTGTAAGCTATGAAGATTCACTTGAAAAAGCTGAAACTGCCGTTAAAGAAGCTTTGACAGAACTGCCAAACGAATACCCTGAAATTTTTAAGGAAGTGCCAATCTACCGAGGCGTTGACGTATTGGCAGAAACACATATAGAACTGCAGGTTCTGGCAAAGATTGCAGAAGAAAACATCTACACAGCACGCAGAATTATGCAGCGTGAAATAAAGCTTGCCTGTGAAAAAGCAAAACTGGCGGTACCTTGTCAGCCATAAAAAACAGAAAGCGGTGTTACTATGAAACTTTACAAAAGATTATTTTCTATTATATCCTGCATTGCGCTGCTTGTAACCTTTGCAGCATGCGGTGAAACACAGGCACCACAGCCGTCAGCCACACCGAAAGAATATGCACCTGTTATAAGCGAAACCCCTGCGTTTTCAATAAAATTCTTTGATGTTGGTCAGGGCGATGCTGCCCTTGTGGAATGCAACGGACATTATATGCTTGTGGACGGCGGCAAAAAAAGCGATTCCCGCCTTATGTACACGGTGCTTAAAGAAGCAGAAATAGAAAAGCTGGACTATATATTTGCTACTTCTGCAGCCGAAGACCATATTGGAGGTCTTGCAGGGGCACTTAATTACGCTGCTGCAGATATGACTTTCTGTGCAGTTGATGAATACAGCACAGAAGAATTTGAGGATTTTAAAAAATATGCCGATAAAAACGGCGGCAGTATAGAAATCCCTATGGAGAACAGTTTTTATCGTCTTGGTGATGCAGATATTGAAATTATAGCTGTGGATAAAGATGCTGCCAACCTTGTGATAAAAATTATCTACGGAAACACATCTGTTCTATTTACTGGTGATATGACATCCGAAATGGAAGCACAGCTTATCAAAAGCGATGCCGCTGTTACCTCAACTGTGCTTAAAGCGGCAAACTATGGCGGCAGTCAGTCATCTTCAGCGGATTTTCTGCGCAGGGTTGCTCCGGAATATGCAGTTATCTCTGTGGGCAAGGAAAACGACAAAGGATATCCTCACAAAGACCTGCTTACATTGCTGGATTTTGCATCGGTAGGGCTTTACCGCACCGACCTGCAGGGTGATATAGTATTCACATCGGATGGCGAAAACCTTTTGTTCCGCACCGAAAAGGCGGTAGATTCGGCAAAAATATACAATGAGGGCACAGCAGCAGAGATTGCCCCTCCAAAGGTGACACCAGAACCGACAAAGCAACCTGAACCAGCAGCTGCACCCGCACAAACTGCAAAGCCAACAGCAACAGCAGCTCCAACCCCTACGCCAAAACCTACTCCAACTCCTACATCAAAACCAACAGCGGCAGAAAAGCCTGGCAAACAGCCAGCGCTTGAAAGCCCGTTCAGTGTTGACGAGCTTTACGAAGCCAATCTGATGACGGTGATTGCAGCAAACCATAATACTGCCCAGACCGAAAGCTATTTTATGGGCACAACCTACTACGACGGCACATTTTTGGTGGACGGAAAAATTGCCAAACTTAACACATATATCTACGATTCAGGCGCAGCAAGCTATAACGGCTGGTACAACGGATATACTTTCTATGTAAACCACATGGGACGCCCTGTGCAGACAGTATATGTGGAGGCCTTTGACGGTGACCACTATTACCCTTATCAGATGGACCTTGCCACTTATTTTATGAACCACGAGGAAGTTAAGTTCAAAGGTAAAAAAGGCAATGACTATATATATCAGATAAACACATATCCTTCTGAATATAATGTAACGGTTGACGGCAAGACAAAAGTTATAAAAGAAATTGAATTTGGCGGTGAAAAGGTAGTTTATACCTATGGTCAGCGTGTACCTGGGCAGGATCTGCTGGATGCATGGTACGGCGGCCTTAAAGCAATAACAGTTTATGCAGACATTTATGACGGCAGCAATCATCAGCATCTTGAACGCACATTCTATATTCCGCTTAATTGGGAGCTGGAAGTTTCCAGCCTTGGTGCAGGCGTAAATGTATATCTTAACAAAAACTACACCGAACCGTATATTTACCCTGGTGACGGTGTAAGCTGCGAAATATTTGTCACAAATGCAATGGGATAACCATTACAGAAAATCCAAGGCGGTGAAGCAGTGAAAAGGATAAAATTTATGAAAATTGTAATTATGATATTAATTTTGGCATTTTTAATTTACACTGCTGTATTTTTTTACCGCAGATACAAAACCTACAACCATATCGACAATGGTGTAGGAATGATAAACAGCTATGCAGGCGCAATATGCGGCGTCAGGTTTGAAATGGACGGTGGAAAGAATGGGTGTCTGAAATACTATGAAATTACAGTACAGGAAGATGGCACATCTATGCTGAAATATGAATATCAGCAGGACCACTGGACAGAGGCGGAAAGCGGTACAGCGGTGTTAGACAATGAAGATTTTTTTACATTCCGTAAAATTTGCCACAAAACCCAATGCCTGCTTTGCCACCGCAAAGGAAAACCTGACGGCAACAAAGTTCTTGACGGGCCAAACACCACCATTACATTTTTGTTCGCCGACGGAAAAATGGAGTTTTACCACAATTATATATATCCCCTTAAGGAAGACGGCCTGTTTGAAAAGGTAGAAGCACATTTTGACAGTCTGATAGCCAAAGCAAAGGATATACAATCTAATTCTGCCTGATTCATTGTGACTGTTATTTTCGTTTAGTTCATCAAATATGATATATGACAGCAAAAGGCGGTGATACGATGAAAAGTATAAAAATTGTCAGAATAATATTTTTTGTGCTGCTTGCAGCAGCAGTGATTTTAGTGGGAATTGCTATGTATTTTAAAATATTTTCAAAAAAACATATACTTGACGGTCCGGGTATGATAAACACCCGTGAAGGCGAACTTATGGGTGTAAGCTATTCTTATGGCGGAGGTATGGAAGGCAGCAGCCTGTATTATAGTATCAAATATGGCGAGAATACAGCATTTTTTGAATATGAATACTGCCCTGCAAACGGAGCGCAGACAGAAACCGCAA
>SVMW01000017.1 GCA_015067215.1 Oscillospiraceae bacterium
AAGTGGCCAAAACCTACTGTTTTAGCCACTTTCCTGGTGCGGATGAAGGGACTTGAACCCACACGACATTGCTGTCACTAGAACCTGAATCTAGCGCGTCTGCCTATTCCGCCACATCCGCTTATTGCGTACGATATATTTTAACTCAAATTCAGGATTAAGTCAAGTGCTTTTTTCAGGTATTTTGTAACAGACTCGATAAAATGCCGCTGCACAGGCATTTCTGTTTGCCGTTTGCATTATATTTTGCCTGTTATACAATTTGTATGTTCATAGCCGGCTTTAATTTTCAGCCGAAAAAGATCAAATATTCTTAAAACCTGTAAAAACAAAATTATTTCTGTGAATCTGCAAAAATCACTATAGCCATGAAGATTTGCAAAAGTCACTGTATTCCTGTCGGGTCTGTCAAAAATCAAACCGGTTCTGAAGTCTGAGGAAACTCATATATTCTTATCCGGACAGACACCGCCTTTGTTGTGTCGTCACTTATACAACACTTTTATGCATTTGCACTTGACAAAAACTCCATCGGCAAATCCGATGGAGTTTTATTTTGCTTTTATTCTCTTATTTTATCTCTTACTGCTTTGAAGCCTTCAACGTTATTGAAAAGATAGCCGCCGATAAGCTGCATCATTTCAAAGTCTTCTTCGCTGTCAATATCCAGCACCGCTGTGTCCTTCATAAGATAAATCATACAGGTTGTTTCCCAAAGGATACCTGTTGTATTTGTTCTTAAAAATTCAGTGTCAAACACATACATTGATGCGTTGAGGTCATATATTGCAGGTGCCTGCTGACGTGCTGTGAACGGACTTTCGATAACCTTTGTCACACTGCCGTCCTTTTCTTCCTTAACCATATTGAAGTAAGGGTTGCGGCGGCTTGGGCAGCCGCTGAAAACAAGGCCTGCCTGCGGGTTGTTGAGTTTCTGTTCGTAGATGCCCAGCACATCGTCAATCTGGCGCAGCGGGCTTGTGATGTCAAGGTCGATAAGATAATCATAGAACACTCGCTGTGTGCGTTCCATAAAGTTTAATGAATGCTGGAACACCGCCATTTTTGGCACGATGTCGCCGCACAGTTCTTCCGGACGGGTAATAATCCAGGTTTCGGGATATTTTTCTCCGACAAGTTTTATAAGGTCTTCGCTGTCGGTGTTAAGGCAGATATCCACCTGTGCATCTTTAACTCTTTCCTTAAAATCGAAGGCAGATGCAAGTGTGTAGTAAACCAGCGGTTTATCGAGAAAAACTTTAAGGTTTTTGTTTTTAAAGCCTTTGCTGCCTGCACGGCCGCAGATGGTGATAAGAACTTTTTTCATAAAATTAAACCTCCTTGCCCAGTGTGAGAGCAAGCACTTTGTTTGCTTTGGAAGGTGTGTTGATGTTTTCTGCCTTGCCTGCCATAATGTCCAGCACATTGTTTATTTCGCGCACAAAACGTGCGTTTGCTTCTTCGTTGCAGTTGATAACTGTGCCGTCAGGCATTTTTACGCTGCCTTTGCCGAACTCTGCTTCGATTGTGCCTTCATTTACAAACACTTCGCAGGTGCGGCGGTATTCGCGGCCAAAGTAGTCAAGATGAACTTCGCACAGCTTGTCTTTGTAGCGTGCAATGTAAACGGAAAGGTCATCGCTGTCAATTTCAAGGTCGGAATATGTGCCCTTGAAATTGTAGCTTTCCTGCGGGAAGCCGAACAGGTCCACCATGTAGTCCAGCTCGTGGATAAGGTCGATAGTTACACCACCGCCCATTGCACGGATAGCAGAATAAACCTTGCGGTAGTCCTGTGTTGGGCGCCAGCCCGGCAGATAGCTTGAGCAGATGATGCGCACAGAGAACGGCTTTTTATCTTTGAGGATTTCCTTGAGTTTCATATATGCACCGCAGTAGCGCATCGGGCAGGCAATGTAGGCATTTTCATCGGTAAGACCAAGCTCGGAAAGGTCATAGATGCAATCTTCAAAAATCGGTTTTTCGATAAAGAAGAATTTTGCCTTGCCTTTAAGGTCTTTGAGTGCAGAATAGTGCAGATTGGTTGGGTTGGTGATAAAAGCAAGGTCATACACCGTATCATCAGGTTCCAGAATCTGCCTTGCAATAAGTTCGCTTGTTTCCTGTGGCAGTTCGCGCAATGAAGAACGAAGCGCTGTAACCTCCAGCTCAATGCCTCTTTCCCTGCAGGCAGCTGTCAGATTTTTAAGGTGACGTGTACCGATGGAGCCGATACCAACAAATAAAACTTTCATTATTCTATACCCTCGATTTTGTCCATTACGCTGATTGTGTAAAGGTCCTTTTCAAATGAATATTTTGGTGTTTCTGTGCCCTTTACAACGTTGAGGAAGTTCTGCATTTCGTCAACATAGGCATTTTCCACAATGTTGTCGCTGTAGCGGCTGTCGTGTTCAAATGTAACATAGGTGTTGATAAATTCTTTTTCCTTTGTTTCATTGTTGAATTTGTAAAGGGCTTTTGGGTTGCCCTCCCAGAAAAGGTGCAGGCTTTCGCCGTAAACTTCAAGGTTGCGGACAGCTTTTGGACACACAACGTCAACGATAAGCACGCCGCGTGCGCCGTTTTCGTGTGTGAGTGTTACAAAATATCTGTCGTCAAAGTCGATATCAAGGTCAGTAACTTTGTTGGAAACGGAGTGAACATCTGTCACCTTGCCGAAAGCTTCAATAAGCCATGGCATTTCGATGCCAAAAATTTCGCGGCAGCCGTTGGTGCGTTTGTTGCCTACAAAGAAGTTTTTGTAGCTTTCCCATGGGTGCCAGTCAGGCAGGTACTGACCAATGTGGTAGATGTAGCTGACAGGTTTGTCATATTTTTTAACTTCATCCAGAATAAAGTTGATTTCGCCGCGGTAAAGCATTGTGGAAGAAAGGAACAGCACAGTGTCATTTGCTTTTGCGAGTTCCATAAGTTCTTCGTAGCCGTCTTTTACAAGGTTGAGTTCGGTAAAAGAGTTGATTTTGTATGTAAGCAGTTCCTTTAAAATTGCATAGTGGCTGAGCGGTGCTGTGCACACAAATGCAACGTCAGGTTTTTCGGCAGCTGCATCAGCGATGGAAGTAAAGGTTTTGTGCCCCATTTCTTCCACCTGACTGCGGCGTTCATCCCAGGTGTCAACACCGATGATTTCGATGGATGGGTCGATGCCTTTCAAAAGTCTTATTCTTCTTTTACCCATTGAGCCGAGGCCCACGATTAATGCTTTCATAGTTTTATTCTCCGTCATAAAAGATTTTAACTGTATGGTTGTCTGAATTTACAAAATTCAGCAATGTTTTTACTATTTCTTCACTTGGCACACAGCCCATGTCATAAGGGCTTTTTGCGGTGTCTGCCACAGCTTTGAACTGTGCTGAAACCGCTTTTCTGATGCCGTTTAAAATGCTGTCTGCATCGGTTGTGGTGCAGATTACGTTTTCGGCAATGTAACGGCCTTTCTGCCTGTCACCGATATTTACTGTCGGCACTTTAAAGGTTGGGGTTTCCACCACACCGCTGCTTGAATTGCCGATAACTGCTGCTGCAATGTTCATTGCAGAGAGATAACGTTTTAACCCGAGAGAGAAAAACGCTTTTGCACGGTGGCTGTTCTGTTCGCAGTAGTCATCCACCATTCTGTTGATAATTTCGCCCCCTGCATCGGCATTGCTTTTGGTGAAGATAAGGTTGTAGCCTTCCATTTTGTCCAGTGCAGCAAACAGGTTGTTCATATCGCTTTCAGGGCTGCGGCCGCTCTGGGTTTCAGGGTGGTATGTTATAAGGAAAAACGGTGTAAGGTTTTTGAAGCCAAGGCTTTGTTCAAGCTCTTCCTGTGACATAAGCGACAGATTTTTTATGTTTTCGTCCCCAAGACCGCCCACGCAGAACACACTGTCAGGCTGCTGACCAAGGCGGTAAAGCCTGTCGCGGCTTTCAATACAGGACGGGAAATGAATGGTGCTCATTGCACTCATGCAATGGCGGTAAAAATCGTCCTTTGCGCCCACGGTGACATCCCCGCCCGAGATATGTGCAACAGGCACACCAAGGGCCGATGCCGCGGTGCACACCGCAAACATTTCGTAGCGGTCCCCCAGCACAAGCACAAGGTCCGGACGGTCAGAAGCAAAAATATCGGTGAAGCATTTTACTGTGTAGGCAATGGTTTTTGCCACAGCGGTGTCGTCGTTGCCGAACTTTAAAATATCAATCTGATACTGTGGCTCAAAGCCGTCGGAACGGATTTCATCAATAGTGTTGCCGTATTCTTTTTTAACATGTGTGCCCGTTGCCACAATGACGGTGGTTACGTTTTCAGCCTTGTCGAGACGTCTGATAACAGGACGCAGAAGGCCGTAGTCGGCACGGGTTGAGGTGATAACAAATATTTTTTTCATTTTGTCTCCAAAGATATCCGGGATTGCCCGAAGGGGGGCTTCCCTCGGATTCAGATATGTGGCTGGCGTAAAGGTTGGCATAGTACCAACCGTATCCGAAGCTTAGCGAAGCGATGTGCGAGGATAGCGTGCCACGTATATCAGTGCGTGTGTCCTCTGCATCGCAATCAGCGGCGCTTTTGGTCACTTTTGGCGTCAAAAGTGACATGCAACGCATGGACGGGTTTAAAGGGCGGAGCCTTTTTTACAGTTCAATAAGTTCATCCACTTCAAAGTCGCGTTTTGCAGTCTGACCGATAACATCGTACCATTTCATAGGGCTGATGCCGTTGCCGGGGCGTTTAACTGTCAGGTTTTCGGCAGTGAAAGTTTCTCCTGCTTTGATTGCAACCTTTGCAACCACGCTTTTACGGGCAATGTCCTTGTTTTTTGCTTCGCTTGCGGAAACTGTTTTTACACCGCTGCCCAGTACAAGTTCTGTATTGCGGACAGCTTTTACCAAAGCACAAAGTTCGTCAGGGTTCATTGAAGCAGCGTGGTCAGGGCCTTCCATTGTTTTGTCGAGGGTAAAGTGTTTTTCAATAACCTCTGCACCAAGGGCAACTGCTGCAAGTGGTGCTTCAAGACCAAGTGTATGGTCGGAGTAACCGATTTTTGTGCCGAAGTTTTTCTGCAAGTCAAGCATTGCCTTAACGTTTGCATCTTTAAGCGGTGTAGGATATTCTGTGTTGCAGTGGAGAATTGTCACATCGGTTGCACCGTTTTTGTACAGCACATCAAGGCTTTCCTTAACTTCGCTTATTTCGCACATGCCTGTGGACATAATGATTGGCTTTTTAAGCTGTGCCACCTTTTCAAGATATGGCAGATTTGTTATTTCTCCTGACGGAATTTTCCATACAGGCATATCCATTTCGGCGAGAAAGTCAATTGAGTCCATATCAAACGGTGTAGAAAGGTACATAATGCCGATGGAATCGCAGTATTCCTTAAGTTCGCGGTGTGCTTCAAAACCGAAATGAATTTTTTTAATCATTTCAAGCTGGCTTTCGTCCGCACCTGTTTTTTCTTTCTGATATTCAGCTTTCTGTGCAAAGCGGCTTACCACCAGTTCCGGTTTTGCAGTCTGATATTTAACGATATCTGCGCCCGCTGCCTTTGCAACATCTGCCATTTTTTTTGCAAGTTCAAGAGAGCCGTTGTGGTTAACGCCTGCTTCGGCAATGATAAGTACTGACATATATTTTCTCCTTTAAAGGTTAGTTTACATATTTAATATATTTTAGCACATTTTTTACGATTGTTAAAGATTTATCTGTGGTTTTTGGTTACAATTCATATATAAAACATATTATATACAATTTAAATACCCGACAGATGCAGTTTTGCCTTTGTCTGCAGCACAAAATCAACATCTTTTGATAAAAGACAATACCCCTGCAGTGTACCGCAAAATATTTTTCCCTGCAGCTTTTAAAATATAAAAAAACAAAGGACCTCCCACGAGGTCCTTTTGATTTTGCATATAAAATTATTTCCCTTTTTCTTCCAGCCTTCTGCGCATTTCTTCCAGTTCTTCCAGCTGACCCATGTCCATCCATCTGTTTTCGCTTACAGGATAAACGCCTACGCGTTCGCCCATGTTGCGGTATTTTTCAATAATGTCAGGGAAACCGCATTTTTTGTTTTCTTCCAGTTCGTCAATAATGCGTTTGTCCACAAGGTACATACCTGTGTTGGTAAGGAAGTTCATTGTAGGTTTTTCGGTGATATCCTTTATTTCGCCGTCTTCGTTAAGGGTAAACACACCATAAGGGATTGTAACGTGCTTGAATGCACACACAACGGTAATCAGGTTGCCCTGCTGTTTGTGGAACTTGTAGATGTCGTTGTAGTCCGCTTCAATAAGCACATCGCAGTTGGTGAGGAAAAATTCGGAGTCAATTTTGCCTTTGAGCAGGCTTAATCCGCCGCCTGTGCCGAGGAAAATTTCTTCGTCGGTAAAATCCACATTATATTCCTTTTTAAGCTCGTTGAAATAAGCTTTAATCATATGTTTTTTGTGGTTTACAATCATATTGAAATCCTTGCAGCCAAAAGCGGCAAAGTGGTCGATGATATGTTCCACAATCGGTTTTTCACCCACAGGAATAAGTGGTTTCGGCAAAATTTTTGTGTAAGGATAAAGCCTTGTGCCAAGCCCGCCCGCCATAATTACAACAGGGAGATTGAGAGGGTTGTTCACCTTTACATTGCTTTCGTCATAGAAAGCAATTTCCACAATTGTGCCCTCGTTGTCCAGCAGAGGAAGTGCGGAGATAGACTTTTTAACCATATATTCTGTGGCTTCGCTTTTCTGTGCAATGCTGAGATATTTAGGCTTGTAGTTTGCCACCTTGCTGATTTTGTCGTCCAGACTGCCGCCGTGAATAATGTGGCGGCGGATGTCGGCATCGGTAACAACGCCCTTGAGTTTAAGTTCCGGGGCGATAATAAGAATCTGCCTGCCTGTTTTTTCCAGCTGATTCATAGCTTCCAGAACAGTAATTTCTTCGTTTATCAAAAGTTGGTCGATAAGCATATTGGTTTATCCTTTGTATGTATTTTATGCTCCCTCTTTGCTGAAGGAGACATTTTGCAGACAGACAATGTCAGCCTGTATACTGTAAATTTATGTTGTCATTCTGAGCTTAGCTGAGAATCTCCCCATTTCAGCTGTCCCGCATTGGCCGCAAGACTGCAGAAAGCCGTAAAACTCTTTGGTCGTTTCATTCCCTCAAAGCGACAAAGAACCGCATCGTCAGACACGCTATACCGTCAGTTTGCATTTATTATTCTGTGATTTCCAAGAGTCTGTCTGCAACCACAGCAGCATCTTCAAGGGTAAGATTGGTTGTGCAAGGAATGTTCACAACCCTTTCAAAATAGTAGTGCGCTCTGGAAAGGTCAGCACACTGTGCACCTTTGTATGGTTCAAGGTCGCTTATAAGCTTCCAGATAGGTCTTGTCTGAATTTTAGCTTCGCTCATACCGCTGAGGATGTCGTCAGTTGATTTGCCGCAGTCTTTAAGCAAAACGGAATAGAACCATTTGTTTGCACGGATATCGGTGCGGAACGGAAGAACTTCCAGCCCGTTTTTGCCGTGGAGTGCCTGCACATAATAATCGTAGTTGCGTTCTTTAACTGTGATAAATTTTTCCAGACATTCCATCTGTGCAACGCCAAGGGCTGCCTGCAGGTTTGTCATGCGGTAGTTGTAGCCGATTTCGTCGTGGAAAAAGCGCACTTCGTCTGCCTTTGCCTGTGTGGAAAGGTGTTTTGCACGTTTTGCCCATTCAGGACGGTTGCTTACCAGCATACCGCCGCCGCCTGTGGTGATAATTTTGTTGCCGTTGAAGCTGTAGCAGCCAACATCGCCGATTGTGCCTGCAAATTTGCCTGCATAGCGGCCTTCTTTGTAATAGCTGCCCAGCGCTTCGGTTGCGTCTTCGATAACAACAAGGTTATATTCTGCCGCAATATCCATCAGTGCTTCCATATCACACATATTGCCGAAAACGTGTACAGGCATCATTGCCTTAACGTGAGCGCCTGTGTTTTTGTTGTAGGTTTTGCCGTCACGGATTTCGCAGTTGGCTTCCAGAAATGCACGCACGCTTTTTGGGTCCATGCACAGATAATCGTCGCAGTCCACAAAAATCGGTTCTGCACCTGCGTATTTGATTGGGTTAACTGCAGCAATAAATGTGAGTGTTGCGGCAATAACTTCGTCCCCGCGGCCTACCCCTGCAACGATGAGTGCAAGGTGAAGTGCTGCTGTGCCGCTTGCTGTTGCAACAGCCTGTGGCATTTTTACATATTCAGCCAGTTTTTCTTCAAACTTTGTAACATAACCGCCGCCTGTGGAAACCCATGTGGATTTTACAGCGTCATTTACATATTTTTCTTCATTGCCTTCAAAGTTTGGTACTGACAATGGGATAAATTTTGTATTCATACAAACCTCCGTCTGCGGCAAAAGCCGCTTTGTACAGTTTTTATTGTATCACCGCGTATGCAGTGCTTTGTTGTGTTTTTATTTCCGTTTTGTGAACAGACCGTCAAAAGTTTCCTTTGCAAGGGTGATAACTGCCGCAATTACTGCGGAATACACCAGCAGGTTGAATATATCCTTGAATTCCACCCTGAAAAACTCACCGATTGCTTTGGTGCCATTGAATGTGACGTTTTCAATTGTCATGGTGTTGCCTGCCACGGTGGTAGGGTCAATGCGGACAGATTTAAGCCTTTTCACAGGCATCTGTGCAGTGTAAAGTGTTTTATCGCTGCTGTCGGCATAAAACCAGTATCTTTTACCTGCGGAATATGCCCTGCCGTCACTTTCGCTGTAATAAACCAGCATTTCGCCCGGGTCTACCGTAAAGGTACACACCATGGAAATTCGTGCAACAGGCATATCCAGGTCCATAACAAGCTGAGGGTCGCCGTCGGTGGTTACATATTCCCCTTTTTCGTTTTTCACTATACCGATAAGTTCAAATTCGTCAGCGGAATATGTCACAGTTTCCATTTTGCCTGTGGAACGCAGAAAGCTTTCATACCCGAAGGTTGCAGCATTTTTGCCAAGCCACAGCACACACAGCACTGCCGCACAGAAAACTATAAGTTTTGCTCCGTTTAAATTTTTAAGCTTTTTAATCATTGTCTTTCCACCTCGCCTTCTTTGATAAGTGAAAATTCAATGTAGTCGTTTGCACTGTCCGCTGCGGTAATTTCGTAGTAACCCACAGTGTAAAGACCATATTTAAACACATCGCAGCCCAGTTCTTCTCCAAACATTTTCTGCAGTTTGTCGTTGCCGTAGTCAATCATAAAATGGGTGATGCCGGCATCTTCAACATATTTGATAAAATACTGACGCCAGGTTGCATTGTAGGTTGCTTCGTCCATCCCTGTAGGGTCAAACCACGGAATATCCTGCACGATAACACTTGGGCTCATAACATAGGTATATTTGAACCATCTTTCGCCCGAGTCTTCCGCTTCAGCATAACAGAAGATAACATCATCCGGTTCGATGACATCTTCGATAGTTTCGTAGCTTGCGTATATGTTGTTCATAATGGATTCGCTTTCGCCCGAATACATTATGAAGGTGTTTTCGTAGGATACAAGGTAGCTGAACAGTGCAAACACCGCAAGGCAGAACCCGCACAGTGCCAGCTGGCCAAGTTTTTCAAAACGCGGATTTTTTGCCGCAAACACAAGGCAGAACACGCCCATTGCCAGCCACGCAAGGTAGAACGGATACATATATCTTTCGTAACTAGGCAGACTGTAGGCATTTGCCTTGAAAATGTAAACATAGATAAACAGGTGGAAGATGTAATAAGCCACAAAACTGATTACATTTGTTGCATAAAGCACCGCAATTTTAAGCATATTGCGCCAGCCTTTTACCATTACAAAGGCCACCGCAAACACAGCGGTAATAACAAACATTGTTCTTACGCCGTTGCCGAACATTGACACAGGGCGGGAAAAGAGAACCGACAGCATTGCCTCCTGCATATCGATAAACTTATCACTTTTTTCAGGGCTTAAAAGCTCCTTCACGCCTACGATAAGCATTTCTGCCATGCCCAGATTCTGTGCGCCGCCAAGTTCAAAGCGGTTGGTGGACATAACCTTTGCCATGTGAATTGTCCACGCCATAAAGGTTGCCACTGTTGTTACGCCCATTGCAGCTGCTGCCGCAATTTTGCCGATAAGCCCTTTGATTTTGAGGAATACAAAATCAGGCTGAACAAAGAACATATCTGCAAACACCATAAAGGTGATGATAAGTGAAAACGCAAAGCCCATATCCTTCATAAGGGTAAAGGAAACAAGCACAGGCAGCAGGGCAATTATGTGGTTGCCGCTGTTTTTGACATCAGAGCCGCAGCTTAAAGCGCCGCTGTCCTTTCTGCCAAAGAAATAAACCGCCATTGCCCCTGCAAAGGTTACACCAAGGGGAATATCGCTCATAACCGAGATGTATACCCGCACCATGTAAACAATTTTTGTGTAAACTTCAAACACAAAAGGGGTTAAAAAGCCAAAGAGGAACACCACAAATGCATTGTGCCATTTTTCCTTTTTAAAAGCTGCGGTCCATGCTGCAAAGGATGACAGCAACAGTACATCATATGCAAAAAACGCTTTCCATTCCACATAACCCTGACCGATTGGCTGGAAGAAATAAACCAGAGCATCAAGGGCAGGAGGTGTGGTTTTGCCGATAAGGCTGGAGTCGTAATAGGTGTAGATTGCATCGTGATATTTTGTAAGCTTCTGGCTTGTGCCCCAGAAACTGAATTCGTCCCATACATAAAGTACCGGCTGGTTAACGCTGAGTATTACAAACATAAACACACAGCCGATTACAAACATTATTACCCCCGGGGAGAAAAAGTCCGCAAGGTCCTTTTTCAGGTCCGGAGATTTTTTTGCCGCAACGGCAAACAGCACCGCTGCACCGATATAGCACAGCCACACGGCCGGTGCCAGCAGGTTAACAAGGCTGAGCAGGCTGACAAAGGCAATAACGCCTGTTACCGCCACAAAAGGGGTAACTGACGCATTTAACCCGCACAGCTTGTAAAGGCAGAATGCCAGCAGCAGTATTACAAATAAAGAAAAGATACTGTCAAGAAACATAAACAATCACCTTTGTAGGTAAATAATAAGCTGCAAACAGCAGCAGGCAGGAAACCAGCGCAAATATATAGCTTATATATACCGAGCTTGTTTCGCCTTTGGTTTCGGTCTGTTTTGCCATATACCCCTTTGCCCAGTAGCTTACAGTTAAAAGTATGCCCATAAAGCCGGGGAACAGATATCTCATCTGCAGGCCGATAACCTGTGGAAGTGTAACAGGTGTCCAGCTTAAGTACATGCCTGTAAGCACAACACCGTATGTAAGCAAAGTTGTGAGCATAAACATGCACACCTTTGCAAAGTCCTGTTTTTCAATGCGGTGAGCATTTTTAAAGCTTGCCAGCAGCAGCACAGCAGGTGTCAGGAAGCTGACAAGTTTTATGTCCACATCAATCCAGCCAAACAGACCGCCGCTGGAGAGGAAGAAGGAGTTGTTGCGCAGTGTGTCAAGGAACACCACAAAATATCTCAGTGGGTTGGAAAGCACAAATTTAAGCTGCTCGGCAGGGTTGGAATCGCTCATTGTGCGGGGAATTTCGCCATAGTTGGACAAAAGGGAAACGCTGAGTGATGTGCCGAAATAAACAAGGCAGAACACGCCTGCGGTGATAACCGCATAGTGCCATTTTTTAATTTTCAGTTTCCAGTCTTTACGGTTTATCACAAAAATAAGCGGTGCAAAGACAATGTAACTGATTTTGCTTGTGCACAGCACCGCAAAAGCCACCGCATAGGTGATTGCCTTTTTGCGGTCAAAGCTGTCGCTTAAAACTGCGCCGAACAACAGGAACATAAGCCCGAACAGCATGCTGTCGTTGTTGCAGCTTGCCGCAATAAACAATGTGAGCGGCATTGCCATAAGGGTGAACATTATAATTTTAAAACGGCTTGCCCAGCTGAGTGCAAAATAGCAGCACAAACTGTAAAATGCAAGGTTCGCAATGCGTGCCAGCCAGTAGCAGATGAGTGCATCGGCACCGAAAATGCGGCCGATAAACACACCGAAAGCCTGTGGCAGATACGGGATAATCTGGAATATAATTATGCCTACCCCTGTGCCCTTTTCCCCTTTTTCAAGGTCTTCGAAATAGTTGTTAAACTGTGTGAAGATGGTGTTGCCCTTTTCGGCAGGGTAACCGTTGCGGTATGCAACAGGAAAATTGTCGATAAGCAGGTTGACATCGTTTGGCCATTCCTGTTCTTCGTCAAAGGCAAAGTCCCCCATGCCCATTGCATAGCTGCGCAGAAAATGGCTAGGTTCGTCCGGCACCTGATTTGGCGGTGTCACAAGGGCAAAGCACACACCGCTGATAAATATGAGCAGCGACATAAAAAGTGCTGTGTTTTCCCTGCTGATTTTCTTTGCCAGAAGGGTGAGTGCCGCAATACCGATAAAGATTGCGGCAAGACCGATTGTGCCGTTAATCTGGCCCAGCCAATGGGGAGAATACACCACACGGGTAAAATAAACCACAAAAAATGCAGTGCAGAATAAAAGCAAACAGCCTATACCGCACAGCAATATAGGCTTTTGTTTTAATTGTTTAAGTAAATTTTTGATTTTGTCAGCCATAAACTTCACAACCTTGTAACGGAATTTTATACGTTGTAGATTTCAGGTTTATAGCGGTCAAGGTTTGCGCGCATCCATTCGATTGTTTCGGCAATGCCCTGTTCGAATGTGTAGTTTGGTTTCCAGCCTGTGAGCTTGTTGAGTTCTTTTGCTGTACCAAGCAGACGGTTAACTTCGCTCTTTTCAGGGCGCAGACGCTGTTCTTCGCAGATGATGCGTGCGTTAGGGTTGATCTGACGGATCATTTCGTTTGCAAGATCACCGATGGAAATTTCCTTTTCGGTAGCGATGTTAAGTTCGCGGCCGATTGTATTGTCGTGTTTTGCAATTGTCACAAAGCCGTTTGCTGTGTCTTTTACATAGTTGAAATCGCGTGTTGGTGTAAGGCTGCCAAGCTTGATTTCTTCCTGACCGGACAAAAGCTGTGTGATGATTGTAGGAATAACTGCACGGGCAGACTGTCTTGGGCCGTATGTGTTGAACGGACGCACAATTGTAACAGGTGTTTCAAAACTTCTGTAGAAGCTTTCAGCAATTCTGTCTGCACCGATTTTTGTTGCGGAATATGGGCTCTGGCCCTGATATGGGTGCTTTTCGTCAATAGGAACATACTGTGCTGTGCCGTAAACTTCGCTTGTGGAAGTTACCAGAACTCTTCTTGTATCAAGGTCTCGTGCAGCCTGCAGAATGTTGAGTGTGCCTTTAACGTTTGTGTCAACGTATGTGTCAGGTGAATGATAGCTGAAAGGAATTGCAATAAGTGCTGCAAGGTGGAACACTGTGTCCTGACCTTTCATGGCAACACGCACACCATTAGGGTCTCTTACATCCCCCAGAACAACATTCATGGAAGCTTTTTCTTCCTTGCTGAGTGTGTCCAGCCAGCCCCACTGACCGAATGAGTTATAAAGACAGAAAGCTGTAACGTCGTAGCCTTCTCTGATAAGCTGCTGTGTAAGGTGGCTGCCGATAAAACCGTCAGCGCCTGTAACCATAACTTTTTTAGACATATATTTTCCTCACTTTTGTTTAGTGTAAAATGCTTATTATCCTTAATATTGTAACACAAATATAGCATTTAGCCAAGTACCTATATAATATTTATAAGAATATTTACAAACAGACTAAATTGTAGTAAACTGTATAATGGTTTAATATGTTTTTCTGAAAGGAATTTTTATGTTAAAATTAGCAAAAAAACTGGCAATCGTAATGGTGCCTGTACTTATATATTTCGGCATTTTTATCTATTTTGAGCCTTACAACTACTTTGGCATAAAGCAGAGTGCCTACACAGGCGACAGCGCAATTGTAAGGGTGCGAAACTACAATGCCGACCCTGCCGATGTGATTATTCTGGGCGACAGCAAAATGGCTCACTTCGATATGGAAAAGGTGGAAAATCTTGTGGGAGAAAAGGTTGGTCAGCTCAGTTTCGGCGGTGCGGCCATAAACGAAAGCATTGACCTTTTCTACTATGCTGTGGAACAGAACCCTGAGATACATACTGTATATTTCGGTGCAAGCTTTTATACCCTTAACAAAAGCTATTACAAGGACAGAATGAGCAGCATTGAAACAATTGCGGAAAACCCTTTTGCATATATGCTCAACTTCAACTACAACGTTGAAATGCTCAACGAAATCAAATATTTCCTGCAGGGCGTGGAAAACGTAGCTTCCACCCATCACGAAGACTGGCCTGAGGAAGATTATTACAACCAAGACGGAACAAAGAAAAAGTTCCGCCGCAACCTTGAAGAATACGCCGACACAATTTACGGTGTTTGCACTGCTGTGCCTTACGAAATTGACACAGAAGACGTGGAAAGATACATCGAAATGGCAAAATACTGCAAGGACAACGGTATCCGCCTTGTGACAGTTATGCCGCCTATGGAAGACAGCCTTAAAGAACTTGTTGTTGAACCGCTGGGCATTGACAGGCACATTGTGGATTTTGTAAACAAAGTAAGCGAATACAGTGAAGTTAAAAACTTTGAATACAACCAGGTTAACCCGTTCAGTCAGGAACAGTTTTATGACGGGTTCCACCTTGACACCTACAGCGGTCTGCCGATTTTCACCGAAATGCTGTTCGGGGAATAAATTGCTGTGTCATTCTGAGGCATTTATGCCGAAGAATCTCTCTGTTTTTACAATATACCGGCTGAATGCAATTTCATCAGCCCGAGAGACTCTTCGCATCCGCTCAGAGTGACAACTTTGCCAAAAGTGACATACACAGGCGAACAAGGTTCGCCAAAAATAACCCTTACGGAGTAATATTATGGCTTTGGATTTTTTAATTCTTTATGAACATATTGTAAGAGAATACGAAAGTATTACACTGCTTAAAGCAGAGCTGGAACGCCGCGGCTACACCGCAGAAATCCGTCAGCTGCTTGCAAAAAAGGAACGCCGTCTTTTTAAACAGGACAAGCCTAAGGTTGTGGTTGCAAGTGCAATGTACGACAACAAGACAATGAACAGCTTTGTCTACAACAACGTTGGCGTGTGCAACAAGGTGGTTAACCTGCACTGGGAACAGGTGCTCAGCGAAGAACAGGAAAACAGCCCGTTTTTCAACTGCGGCGAAGCTGCTGCATATGCAATGCACACCTGCTGGGGCGAAAAAAGCCGCGACAGAATTGTAAAATACGGTGTGCCTGTTGAAAACACAACCATTACAGGTGCTGTAACACTGGACTTTCTGCGCCCTGAGTTCAAAGGCTATTACAAGGAAAAGGAAGAACTTTGCAGAGAGTTCGGTCTTGACCCAGATAAACGCCTTGCACTGTATGTTTCCAGCTTTTCCGTTGCATATATGTCCGACAAGGAAATCAGCGAGCTGAACGACCTTGCAGGTGTAAGCTTTGACCAGTTCCGTGTGACAGCGTGCAAAAGCATGAACCGCACACTTGAATGGGTGGATAAATTTTTGCAGACAGAGGAAGGCCAGAAGACAGAATTTGTTTACCGCCGCCACCCAAGCGAATGGAACAGCCCAATCCTTGCCGAAATAGCCGCAAAACACAAAAACTTCCACCTTATCACCGATTATTCCGTTAAACAGTGGATTGTGGCAGCCGACACAATTTTCAGCTGGATTTCCACCTCCATTGCAGAGATTTATTTTGCAAACAAAAGCTGCTTTGTAATCCGCCCGTATCCTGTTGAATGGGAGTACGACCCTGTTATCTACAAAGACTGCCGTTTTATTGACAACTACGAAGATTTTGCGGCAACCTTTACTGCAGAAAACGCACCGTTCCCTATCGATAAGGAAATGATGCTGAGCCACTACGACCAGACAGATGTGCCAAGCTATGTAAGAATTGCCGATGTGTGCGAAAAAATGCTGCTGGAAGACAGCGATGCCACAGGCAGAAAGCCTTTTGACCACTTTACACCAAAGTTCAGCTGGTTAAAATATTTCTCACTTATCGGTCTGCACTTTATGTATAAAATCAAGCTTGACCCTGCAAAGCTGAAAATTTTTGGACCACTCAGCGAATGGGCAGGCAGAATTTACGGCCACATCAGCAAGTCCTATGTTTCAAAGGAAATGGATGCACAGTTCCGTGCAAAAATTGATAAATTTATAAAATAAACAACACCAGAAGGGCACCGCAAGGTGTCCTTTATTTTTTTCATCAAACGGACAACCGCTGTTCTGTCAGTGCAGAGAGATTCTTCGGTCGTTACACTCCCTCAGAATGACATATTTTTTATTAACTTAACAACATTGTTCAATCTGGTGTCCTTTTCATATTTTTTATGGAGCGGACATATTCCGCTGCCATATTTGACTTTTATATGTCAATATAATAAACTGTAATTAAAGATCACACGGAGGGAAACGGTATGAAAAAAATTATAGCTATAGCAGCTTTGGTTGCAGTGTTGCTGGTAGGCGGTAAAGTTGCCTCCAACATAATCGACAACACCAAACAGGACAGATTTCTTTTAGGTGACTGGGAAGCCGTAGCAGGAATAGCACTTGAGCAATTGGAATACATACCTGAAGGCGTTGTAACCATGTCCTTTGACCGCAAAGGCAACACCTTTTACCAGAGAGACGACTGGAGCACCGAGTACACCTGGGAAAGCACAAGCTACCTTTCAGACCTGCCTGCATTCAAATATGAATTAAGAACCGCTGACGGCCAGCCACTTGGTGAAGTTTTTGCCATTTCCGACAAAGCTTTTCTGCTTCGCGAAGTGCGAGGAACGGAAAGCGGCTCGGTTGAAGCCAGCACAATTTTTGTAAAAAAGGGCAAGGCACAGGAATTTGACAGCAGTACAGATTTCAGCCAGTTGCTGGGCTTTGACCCGGCAGACCTGGGATTCACCTATATCGAAGACAAAGAAGCCTTCAGCTATATTGACGGCTCATGGTACAGCATAAAAATGCACGAAGACGGCAGCACAACCTTCCTTTCGTCAAGTACCGTATCCCTTAACCTTGACGGCGGCAAATATGAAATAACCATGATGGATGAATTTTCAGAGGGAACAATTGACTATACAGGTATTGCAGAAGACATGTATATATACTATATGGATGGAGAATACGAAGGTATATCCCTGTTGTACAACAAAACAGATGAGTCAATTATCATGTTCGAAGAGGACACAAAAATCGCTATTATACTCTGCAAGAGATAATAAACCGCCTGTTAGCGGCATCCCGACAAGAAAACACAAACCTGATTTTTAACACAAAAAGGCTGCTGCGGCGTCAGCGACACTTGCATTACACAAAGTAGTGCAGCGTGTCTTTTCCTTGCAGCAGCACTTTTTCTGCAAAAACAGGCAAAAATGTACCCGACAGCACACTTTGCAGTGTGTTGTCGGGTATTTATGTTTTCTTATCGGGATGTCGCTTATGGCAATGCGGGTTTAACCGTATATAAAAAACTGCATAAAACAAAAGGACAGTCAAATGACTGTCCTTTTTTATTTTGTGTATTTGTGTGCAAATAATATCCTCACCTGAATTTATTCCGGGGTTCATTCTGCCCAGCTGAGGCTTCTGCCCACCGCTTTCTGCCAGCCGCGGAACAGTTTGTCGCGCTTTTCTTCTTCCATGTCAGGTGTAAAGTAGCCGTCATATTCCTTAAGCTGTTTCAGCTGTTCCTTGCTTTGCCAGAAACCTGTTGCAAGGCCTGCAAGGTACGCTGCACCAAGGGCGGTTGTCTCCTTGCATTTTGGTCTGCGGACAACCTTGTCCATAATATCCGCCTGGAACTGCATAAGGAATTTATCGCGGCTTGCACCGCCGTCCACATTGAGAATCTGCAGCTGTTTGCCGCTGTCTGCTTCCATTGCCTTTACAAGTTCAAGGGACTGGTATGCAATGCTTTCCTGTGCCGCACGGATAATATGTTCGCGCTTTGTGGAACGGGTTATGCCCACAATGCAGCCGCGGGCGTACATGTCCCAGTAAGGTGCGCCGAGGCCTGTAAAGGCAGGCACAAGATAAACCCCGCCGGTATCTTCAACTTTGGTTGCAAAATATTCCGCGTCCTTGCTTTCCTGCAAAAACTTCATTTCATCGCGCAGCCACTGAATTACCGCACCGCCTATAAACACGCTGCCTTCAAGGGCGTACTGCACCTTGCCGTCAATGCCGACCGCAATGGTGGTTACAAGGCCCGATTTGCTGTAACAGGGCACTTCACCTGTGTTCATAAGCAAAAAGCAGCCTGTGCCATAGGTGTTTTTGGCATCTCCTGCGTCAAAACAGCACTGACCGAACAAAGCCGCCTGCTGGTCTCCCGCAACGCCTGCGACAGGAATATCCACACCCTGAATATTCACATGGCCGTATATATGGCTGGACGGACATACCTGTGGCAGAATGCTTTGAGGGATACCCAGCAGCTGCATAAGTTTTTCGTCCCATTTAAGTTCTTTTATGTTGTAAAGCATTGTACGGCTTGCATTTGTGTAGTCTGTTACATGCACTTTGCCGTTTGTGAGTTTCCAGATAAGCCAGGTGTCCACAGTGCCAAAGAGAATTTCACCTTTTTCCGCTTTTTCTCGCACGCCGTCCACATTATCCAGAATCCATTTGATTTTTGTTGCGGAGAAATAAGCGTCAACAACAAGACCTGTAGTTTCTTTTATATATTCATCCCAGCCGTCAGCGGAAAGCTGCTGGCAGATATCCGCTGTTCTACGGCACTGCCACACAATGGCATTGTACACTGGTTTGCCTGTGGTTTTGTCCCACAGAATAGTGGTTTCTCGCTGGTTGGTAATGCCGATTGCAGCAATTTCCTCTGCCGGAATTCCGCTTTTGGCAATAACCTCCATCATAACGGAATACTGGGAGGAGTAAATTTCCATTGCATCGTGTTCCACCCAGCCGTCCTGAGGGAAAATCTGGGTAAATTCTTTCTGGCTCATAGCTACAATATTCTGGTTTCTGTCAAACAGAATAGCACGGGAACTTGTTGTGCCCTGGTCAAGTGAGAGGATGTATTTTTTCATAAGAAAACTCCGTATTTTTTATTTATGCAAATGCAGGGGCTTATGTCCGCACCGACCATTTTCAGGCTGATGCGGGCATCAGCCCCTGCATAACTTTCAATGTTATCTGATTATCATATACAGCACTGTACCGTACAGCAGAATATGCGCCACACAGCCGGCAAACACAATAATGTCAAATTTAAGCTTTTTTGTTTTGTGGCAAAACACCTTTGTGCCGAAAAGCGCCCCGAAAGGTGCGGCAGCACTCCACAAAAGCAAGGTTTTTTCGCTTATGCGCCAACGTCCTTTTTTTGCCTTTTGCTTGTCAATGCCGTAAAGGGCAAAACAGACAAGGTTAAGCACCGTAAACACAATTATTATGTATTTTATCATCTTTTAAACACTATGCATCACGCGGGTCGGTAAAGCCTTCGCCAAATACATCTTCGGTGGTTGTAACCATTGTAAAGGATGCTTCGTCTGCGTCATGTGCGGCACGGCGGGCTTTGTAAAGCTGGTTTTTGCTTACTGCACTGATAACAAGCTGACGCTGTTCCCCTTTGAAACCGCCGCGGATATCTGCAACGGAACAGCCGCGTTCACAGGCTTCAAAAATGCTGTTGGCAACTTCTTCGCCCTTGGTTGTAACAACCAGCATAAGTTTGCCTTTTGCACGTCCGTACATAATTTTGTCCATAATAACACCTGCAAGGTACATTGCAACCGCACCGTAAAGGGTTGCATTGATGTTGCCGAACACAACGCCGCTGAGTGCCAGAACAGAATAGTCAAATGCAATTGTGAGTGTGCCGATGGAAAAATGAGGACGCAGTTTCTGCACGCTCATTGTAACAAAATCCGCACCGCCTGTGGATGAACCGCGCACAAACACTGTGCCAAGGCCCGCACCAACCAGAACGCCTGCACAGAGTGCTGCAAGGACAGGGTCGCCCACATAGTCAGGAAGCGGCTGTGTGTAATAGTCGATTGCAAGGGTGAGGAATATAAGTGTTTTTACGCTTTTGAGCATAAAGGTTCTGCCCAGAATTTTAAAGGCAATGATAACCAGCGGAATGTTTATCAAAAAGTTGATTGTACCGATAGGCAGCTTTGTAAGGTAGTTTACAACCAGGGCAATACCGCTGATGCCCCCTGTGGCAAAGCCGTTTGGTACGATAAAACTGTTGAGGGCAAAGCCGTAAAGGCCGCAGCCCACAAAGTCAAAAACAATGTCAACCAGAAGTGTTTTAAAGGTATATTTTTTCTTCATTTCCCAAGAGTCTCCGTTTGAAGTTTAATATTTCCGATAGTATAATTTTATCATTTCGGATAAATTTTGTATAGTCCAAAAAATGCAAAATTATTATGTAAAACCTTTATTTTATATAAAAAGTATGGTAAGATAAATTATGGTGCTGCTGTGCATCACCAACTCAGTTATGGTTATACAATAAAAGGAGCGACTTTTATGAGATACTGCAAAAAATGTACTATGCCGGACACAAGACCGGGCATTGTTTTTGACGAAAACGGCGTTTGTTCCGCCTGCAACCACTACGAAAAGAGAAAAGAAATTGACTGGGATGCACGCTGGAAAGAACTTGAAGCTCTTTGCGATAAATACCGCGGCTGCAACGGCCCCGGCCAGTACGACTGTGCTATTGCCGTAAGCGGCGGCAAGGACAGCCATTTCCAGGTTTATATTATGAAGGAAGTTATGAAAATGACACCTATCCTGTTTTCTGTTGAAGACAACTTCCCTATGACAGAAGCAGGCAAGCACAACCTTAAAAACATCAGCGAAGAATTTGGCTGCCCTATCATCAGCTGCAAGCCTGACATCAGAACACAGAAAATTCTGATGAGAAATATGTTTGAAAAATACGGCAAGCCAACCTGGTACCTTGACAGACACATCTACACATTCCCGCTGCATATGGCACTTAAATTCAACACTATGCTGCTGGTTTACGGTGAAAATGTAAGCTATGAATACGGCGGTAACGAGGATGAAGAAACATACTCTGCACGCAGCCAGATTGAAAACGGTGTTGCAAGCGGCATGGACGAAGAAGAACTGCTCAGCTGGGGCATTGAACCTGCAGCCCTTGCAATGACAAAGGCACCTGCAGCCGAAGACCTTGCACGCCTTGACCCTATGTATTTAAGCTACTTCCTGCCTTGGAACAGCTACAAAAACTATATGCTGGCAAAAAGCCGCGGTTTCCACGACCTTACACACGAATGGGACCGTACACACCACGCTGAAAACTTTGACCAGATTGACAGCCGTGCATACCTTGTACACTCCTGGCTTAAATATCCAAAATTCGGCCACGCTGCAGCAACCGACTACACAGCAAGATACATCCGCTACGGCATGCTGACAAGAGAAGAAGCTATCAGCATTATCAAAGAACGCGACCACAACCTTGACGCTCTGTCTGTGCGTGACTTCTGCCAGTTCTGCGGCTACACAGAAACAGAATTCTGGCGCATTATTGACAAGTTCTACAACAGAGACCTGTTCTATCAGGACTACACAGGCCGCTGGCTGCTGAAAGAACCTATCTGGGAAGAAAACAAATAATAACATTATCGGTTAACTTATTGCAGGGGCCGATGCCTATATCGGTCCGACATTGTTTTTTACAAATTCAAGCGGGCAGATGTGGGCATCTGCCCCTGCAATGTATTTTGCAAAAATCATAGAAAGGGGCGGTTTTATGGAAAAGAAACGCACAAAAAATCCTCTGCGTTTTGCTATACTTTTGATACTTTTTGTGGCTTTGCCTTTTGCAAAACATCGCCTCCGCAATCACGCCCGAGACTATATCAATCAACAGCTGCCACATCAGGTGACACAGCAGGAACTTGACTACGCTGCACTGATTGAAGCCAAAACAGGGAAAAATATTTTTGTGTACAGTATTAATGAATACGATGAGATAAACGGAACCCCTGATTTCACAATGGTTGTTTTTGCCATTGGAGAAAAAGATGCATACACCGATATCGGCTGTGCAATTTTTGACAAGAAAGAGATAAACAGACAGGTTTTATTTATGAACGTTGTCAGCGGATATGAAAATATTCTGGACAAAGTTGTATATTCTGTTCACAATTATGATGATAATGAAAATTTTTCACTGTGCAGCTTTGATACACTGGCATATGACAACTGGACATTTAACCCACCGACTTATGTACTGCTGCAAAATGGTGATATTTCACGTGTGGAACTCTTCCTCAATGGCGGTGAAACAGTAATATGCGAAAAACTTCATATTGACGGTGTGTACGAAATTGAACCGAATTACTGGTATAGTCTTGATACCATAAATTTTTATGACAGTGATGGCAACACAATTGCCGTATATATAAAATAAACATAAATATAAACGAGTAAACGAGGTATTAATTTGAAAAACCAAAGAACCAAACGCAACATTCTTATTGCACTTGTAGTTGTCTGCCTTGTTTTTGTTGCCCTTATGGGCGTAGGCTTCGGCAAGATTATCACAAGTGACATCACAGTGGCAGAAACCACCGCACCGGCCGAAAGCTTTGCCGTTATAAACATAAAAGGCACAATCCAGGCAGGCAACCAGGGCAATGCAAGGGTTGGGTATGACCACAGTGCCACACTTGACTACATTGACAGCCTTATGGAAGATGAAGGCAACAAAGGAATTTTCCTTGATGTTGACTCGGGCGGCGGCACTGTTTATGAAAGTGACGAAATGTACCTTAAACTGATGGAATACAAGGAAACAACAGGCAGACCGATACACGCCTATTTTAACGGCAGAGCCTGCAGCGGTGCATATTACATCTCCTGTGCGGCAGATTACATCTCCGCCAACCGCAACTGCTGGACAGGCAGTATCGGGGTTATAATTTCCCTGGTGAACTACAGCGAACTTTATGACAAACTGGGCATAGAAGAAATTTTAGTCACCAGCGGTGACAACAAGGGTATGGGCTCTTCCGGCAGTGAAATGGAGGAAGAACACATTGCAATTTATCAGTCCCTCGTTGACGAAAGCTACGAACAGTTTGTGAACATTGTTGCCCAGGGACGCGGACTTTCTGTGGAAGCAACAAAGGAAATTGCCGACGGCAGGGTTTATTCCGCCCAGCAGGCTTTGGAAATTGACCTTATCGACAAGGTTGAAAGTTACGAAGAAGCATACAGCCATATGGAAGAAACCTGCGGCAGTGACGGCTATTACAAACAGTTGTACCAGCCTACCCTGTGGGAAACCATGCTGGCTGATATAAACGATGTTGTGCCTAAAAGCGATGTTGAAGCCGTGACAGCGCTCACACAGGGCAATCTCAGCGGCGTTCCCCTTTATATGCATGTTGAATAACTCACAAAAGCGGGATTAAACAGTCCCGCTTTGATTTTAAAGGAAATATTATGGAACTTAAAATAAAACATTTCGACCAGCTTTCAGCAGCTGAGCTATATAAACTTCTGCAGGTGCGCAGCGCAGTTTTTGTAGTGGAACAGAACTGTGCTTATCAGGACCTTGACGGCCTTGACCAGAAAAGCTGCCACCTGTGGCTTGAGGAAAACGGCGAGATAAAAGCCTGTCTGCGCATTTTTGCCGCAGATGATAAGTGGGCAAAAATAGGCAGGGTTATAACCACTGAAAGAGGTCGGGGCCTTGGGGCAGACATTTTAAAAGCAGGCATAACAGCCTGCAAGGAAATTCTGGACAGGGACAAAATTTTTATCGAGGCACAGTGCTACGCCACAGGCTTTTATGAAAAAGCGGGCTTTGTGTGCGTTGGGGAAGAATTTTTGGAAGACGGAATACCACACATAAAAATGATAAAGGAACAATAAAACATTCGACCTCCGCAGTCAACCGCAAGGTTTTGGTGTACCCGGGTTGTCTGACTGAAGACATTGCGGCTGTGACAAGGAGGCGTAGGGCGCTGCCTGCCTCAGGGGCGGTTTTAAACTTTTGGCGTCAGAAGTGCCGCCTGAAAGACAAATCTTTGGTCCTTTCTTTAAAGAAATGACGAAGGAGAGTGTTTATGAACAACATAAATAATCACCGCCATATCTTTCATTGCGACTGCAACAGTTTTTTTGCATCGGTTTCCCTTTTGCCGTATCCCGAACTGCGCGATAAACCCGTTGCAGTAGGCGGGTCAAGCGAAACCCGCCACGGCATTGTCCTTGCAAAAAACGAAGCCGCAAAAAAATATGGCATAAAAACGGCACAGACCATTGCCAGTGCAAAACAGCTGTGCCCGGACCTGATTATTCTGCCGCCACAGCGTGACAGGTATGAATATTTCAGCAAAATTATAAACGAAATTTACAACAGCTACACCGACCTGGTGGAGCCTTTTGGCATTGACGAAAGCTGGCTGGATGTGACAAACAGTTATCACCTTTTTGCAGATAACCCTGTACAGCTTGCCGATATGCTGCGTCAGCGTGTCTACTACGAAACAGGGCTTACCATTTCGGTAGGGGTAAGCTTCAACAAAATTTTTGCAAAACTGGGCAGCGACTATAAAAAACCAGATGCCACAACGGTGATTACCCCTGAAAATTACAGACAGCTGCTGTTCCCCCTTGATGTTGCCGACATGATGTATGTGGGCAAAACCACAAGGGAGGCTTTGTACAGCCTTGGCATAAAAACAATAGGTCAGCTGGCTGCTGCCGATGTAAATTTTCTTGAAGACAAGTTTGGCAAGCACGGAAGAGAACTTTACACATATGCCAACGGCCTTGAGGACAGCCCTGTTGCACCTTTTGACAGCGAAAGGGAGATAAAATCCATAGGCAATGGCAACACCTTTTACCGCAACATAAAAGGCCTTGGGGATATAAAACCCGCCCTTATGGTTTTAAGCGACCAGGTGGGCAGCCGTCTGCGCAAACACAGCCTGTATGCCAACGGCGTACAGATTACCATTAAAACTCCCGCCTTTGTCAGCTTTACAAGACAGTGTAAAATATCCTCCACCAATGTGAGTGACACCATTTATAAAACCGCACTTAAGCTTTTGCAGGACAACTGGAATGTAAACGCGGAGATAAGAATGCTGACAGTTACCGCCATTGACCTGACACGCGAAAAGCGTGCCGAACAGACAAGCCTGTTTGACAGCGGTAAAACCGAGGGAGACGAAAAAAAGGAAAAGCTGCAGAAAGCGCTGGATAAACTGAAAAACAAGTACGGCAAAGATGCTGTGCAGAACGCTTCGGTTATGAAGTCTGATTTGTTCTGATATCAGATTCTGCACATAAAATTCAAAATTTAACCATATATTTTATATTTATATAATGATATAATTGAAAGGCTGGTGTTATTTTTATGACGATGTTACAGCAGCAGATAAAAGATATGCTGTTTTCCCTTGGGGTAAGCGATGTGGGCTTTTGCAAAACCGATGACGGTACGGGCGGGCTGTACAATGCAGTAAGCATTGTTGTTAAGCTTTCCGATGCCATTATTGATGAGATAAGCGACAAGCCGACACATACATATTTCAACCACTACCGCAGTGTCAATGCTTTCATTGACCACTGTCTTCTGAGAGTTGGTCTTATGCTGCAGCAGAACGGATACAGATACATCACTGTGGCTTCCAGCCAGTCGATAAACGATGAGGGGTGGTTTTATCGCGGCAGATACAGCCACAAAAAAGCGGCAACGCTGGCGGGACTTGGCAATGTCGGCAACAACTGCCTGTTCCTGCATAAAGATTTTGGCGCGGCAGTCAGACTTGGCACGGTTTTTACCGACTGTGAGTTTGAAAACCCGACCGAATATCCTGAAAACCCATGTACCCACTGCAATATCTGCAGAGAAAAATGCCCAAGCGGCGCAATAAGCGGCAGGGACTGGTCCTATGACCGCGAAAGCTTTTTCAATGCGGCAAAATGCAGTGAGTTCATGAAACGGGAATACAAACACATCGGCCGCGGCGCAGTTTGCGGCATCTGTGTAAAGTATTGTCCTTACGGCAAATAGACAGGAAACCCTGTTTATATAAATTCAAAAATCAAATTGACAAATCTATAAGAGGAGAAAAAAATGAGATACAAAAAATCAGTTTCCAAAGAAACTTTTGTTGCTCTGATTGCTATCATCGGTGTTTTTGTTGTTATCGGCAGAGTAATGGGTCTCGGTAACATGTTCAACACATTGATGAACACAGCACACGACCTGCTTATCAACACATGTTTCTTTATCATGGCAATTTCCGTTGTTACAGGTGCTTTGTCCAACCTGTTTGCAGAATTTGGTGTTATTGACCTTCTGAACAAAATCATTTCACCACTTATGCGTCCAATCTACGGCCTTCCAGGTGCAGCAAGCCTTGGTGTTGTTACAACATTTATTTCTGACAACGCTGCTGTACTTTCCCTTACAAAGAACGAAAAAATCAAAGGTTTCTTTAAAGAATACCAGATTCCGCTTCTCTGTAACCTTGGTACATCCTTTGGTATGGGCCTTATCCTTGTTACATACATGCTTGGTATGCCAATCAACGGTGCACTTCAGGCTTCCCTGACAGGTGTTCTCGGTGCTGTTGTCGGTTCCATCGTTTCCGTATCTCTTATGAGAAGAAGCACAATCAAGTTCTACGGTGTATCCAAAGAAGAAGCAAGACTTGACCGTTCCATCAAATCCTACAGAAAACAGGAAAACCAGATGCGCGAAATCAAAGGTTCTGCTCTTGAACGCGTGCTCAACGCTATGCTTGAAGGCGGCAAAACAGGTGTTGACCTTGGTTTTGCAATTGTTCCTGGCGTTGTATTTATCTGTACATTTGTTATGATGCTTACATTTGGTGCTCCTGCAGACGGTGTTTACACAGGTGACGCTTATCAGGGTATTGCACTTCTTCCAAAATTCGGCGAAATCATTCAGCCAATCACAAACATTCTCTTCGGCTTTAAAGATCCATCTGCAATCGCATTCCCAATCACATCCCTTGGTGCAACAGGTGCTGCTATGGCTCTTGTTCCAAGCATGATTGCTTCCGGCGCTTGCGGTCTTAACGAAATCGCTGTATTTACAGCTATGGGTATGTGCTGGTCCGGTTACCTTTCCACACATATCTCCATGATGGACGCTCTTGAAAAAAGAGAATTTATCAAATCTGCTCTGCTCAGCCACACAATCGGCGGTCTTTGTGCAGGTGTTGCTGCTCACTACCTCTGGATGCTGTTCAGCCTTATCTAAGCAGAATATGTAAACCTGTTGTTTACAGCTTAATAAAACAAAACATCCCACTGTATACTGCGGTATACGGTGGGATTTTTATTTGCGTTTTTCGGGCTGTCAGCCCCTGTGGTTTGCTCTTTACAGAATTTCTGTAAATTCATACAACAAAAAAGCCACTGAAAATTCAGTGGCTTTAACTTTATTTGTCGTTAAAATGTTCTTTACTTAAGTTTATAATGGTGCGGAAAAACTCTATTGAATAGTTCTGCATATCCTGTGGGGAATCTGCAACTGCTTTTTCAAGAATTTCTTCCTCCACCTTTCTGTCATAAAGAGGTTTGCCTTCCGCTTTTTTTGCCTCGCCAAGCTGCGCTGTAAGCTCAAGATTGCGGATAAAAAGCTTAAGCATTTCGTCATTCAAAACGCTTATTTCGTTTTTAATTTCCTGAATATTCATCAAATGGGTACCTGCCTTGGATTTTTGCTAACAAATACATTGCTTTAGGTATTATACTATAAAACCATAGTTTATTCAACTGTTACTGTGCACAGAACTCTTCCAGAGTGAGGCCGTTTGCCATAATATATTTTGCGGCTTCAACACCTACATAGCGGTAGTGCCACGGCTCGTATGTAATGGCTGTCACAGCTTCCTTGCCTTTGGGGTAACGGAGAATAAAACCGTAGTCGGCACAGTTTTCATACAGCCATTCAAAATGTTCGGTATCTTCAAAACTGTGGGTAAGGTCGCTGTTTGTGTTGTACCATGTGGAAGAAACAATATCTGCCGCAAGGCCTATGCAATGTTCGCTTGTGCCCGGTATTGCCACCCACTGGCTTGCTTCGTTGTAGGCGGTTTCGTCGTCGTAGCCTGCGTTTTTATATTCGTTCAGTTTGCGGTTGAACAGCCCCACCTGATAGTCGTAGGTGCGGTATGCGGAAACAAGGTACATATTATACCCTGCCGCCCTTGCGTCGGACAGCATAAGTTCCAGTGCATCGGCAGCACGGACATCAAAATCCTTGCCTGTGTCAGCACCGCAGTTGTAAACACGGCGTACTTCCGGCACATAGCCTTCCGGCATATGGCTCCAGATGTTTACCAGCATTGTGGACCAGGTCTGTTCAGGTTTCTGTGTAACATCTGTGGTCTGGTTTTCAGAGGAAATTTCTTCCTGCGAAGAGCTTTCTTCCTGTGAGGATACATCGGTTACACCGGAAGAAGCGGCAGTGCTTTCGTCCCCGCTTTCATCGGTGCTTTCATCGGCACTTTCATCGGCACTTTCATCGGTGCTTTCCACCGTTTCGCTTATAGAAACATCTGTGCCGGCGGAGGATGAATCCTTTTTATCCTTTATAAAGCCTGTAATGCCTTTTACCGCCATTACGGCAAGGGCAATTATTATAGTAAGTACAACCCACAGCACCATAAACGCCATAAGCTGTTTTCTCTGACGGCGTTTTCTGCGTTTTGCACGTTTTATTTTTTCTGCCTGTTCTCTTGTCATTGTTTTACTCCATTTCCCCCATTGTGTACATTGTAAGGGTTACTGCGCTTACCGCTGCGGTTTCACAGCGGAGAATACGCTTGCCAAGTGAGATGGTTTTTACTCCGTTCTGTGCCAGAATTTCACATTCCTTTTCGCTGAAACCGCCTTCGCTGCCGATTATTACACTTACATTTGTTTTGTCGGCAAAGTCCACATCCTTAAGAGGACAGTCGGCGTGTTCGTAGAAAAACAGGTTGACATCGTTGCCCTGCAAATCCTGCACCAGCTGTTTAAAGGTTAAAGTGTCCCCTATTTCCATAGGTGTGCTGCGGCCGCACTGCTTTGCGGCTTCGGCAGAAATTTTTGCAAGACGTGCCTTTTTGTTGTCTTCCTTTTTGCTTTTCTGTGCAACACAGTATTCGCTTATGAACGGCACAAGTTTTTTTGCACCAAGTTCGCAGCTTTTCTGCACTATGAATTCCAGCTTGTCGCTTTTGGGCAGTGCCATGTATACAGTAAGGTTTTTATTGGGTTCAGCAAGGTTTTTGCTTTTGGAAACCACATCAAAGGTGATAATTTTTTCCTTTACATCCTTTGCAACTGCAGTATAGTCAAAGCCCTCGTTGTCGCACAGGATAACCTCGTCCCCCGGTTTTATTCTCATAACACGGCACAGGTGATGTGCTTCATCACCTTCCACCGTTGCAATATTGTCGTTTATCTGTGTTAAAAAATATCTGTGTGCCATATTTTTTAAATACCTTTATGTATTATTTTGTTATATTTTATATTGTATTTTATGATATTCCCCGCAGAAAAATGACAGAAGGCAGTATAACCTGTCCGTCAGCTATGCAGGCACTCCCTTTACACAGGGCCCCTTTGCAAGAGGATAATGTCTGCCCCTACATTTCTTTTGGCAGTTTAAGGTCCAGAATCATATCCACCGCAGCTTTGGCGGCTTCATAACTTGGGTAGGTGCCTATTTTTTTGCGGTTGAGTTTACTTTCCAGCGGATGGGCATAGACATAGAACTTGCTGCCCACCTTTTCGATGGAAAAGTGGTCAACGTCTTTTTGTCTGTGTTTTATCTGTCTTGCCGCTGCGCCCAGCAGAATGTTACTTATCATTTAAAATTTCCTCTATTACAGTTACGGCATTGTCGCAGCCTGCAAGTGTGCCCTGGAAAATGCCCGGTTTGCCGCCGCCTTTGCCGCCAAGTGCTGCACAGATTGCCCTGCCAAGCGTGTTGGTGTCTTTATGAAGGCTTATAAGGCAGATTTTGCCGCTGCCGTCCTCCTGCTGAGAAACAACACAGGCGGTCGGGCATTTTTTGTTGAGTTCGGCACAGAGTTTCTGCACCTCGCCGCTTGAAAGCCCGTCTTTCTGTATAAAACCGTTTTCGCCCTGTGGGACAGCGTCCACCCAATAGCTGAAAATTTCGTTTTTTACAGCTGAAAGCTGCATTTTAAGGTTATCGCACTCTTTCATTTTATCAGCTACGCGGTGCGAAATTTCGCCTATTTTGCAGGACAGCATATGGCTTATGTCATAGCAGTCGCGGTTTTTGTTCATATAGTCACTGAACACCCTGCCGCCGCAGCCAAAGAAAATTCTTGTGCCGCCTTTGTAGTTCATAAAATCTCTCACCGCAACCATCTGCACCTGTGCGGTGGTGCTTACATGTACCCCGCAGCAGGCACACACATCGGCACTGCCTGCACGCACAATGCGTATTGCACCTTCAAGCGGCTTTTTGCTGCGGTATTCAAGGTTGGTTGTATCAGGGTAATCTGCTGTTACAGGCTGGTTTGCCACAATTGCGGCATTAACCTGTGCCACAGCTTTGTCGATATCCTCTTTTGTGAGAGGTCCGTCAAAGTCGATGGACATATCGTTTTCGGTAAGATGAAAACCCACATTGTCATAGCCGAACAGGCTGTTGATGGTGCCTGAAAGCATGTGTTCCCCTGTGTGCTGCTGCATAAGGTCAAAGCGGCGGGCAAAATCAATTCTGCCTGTCACCTGTGTGCCCGCAGGAATCTGTGTATATGAATGATGATAAATCACATCGTTTTTTTCTTTGGTGAAGAACACTTCTGCCTTTGCGCCGTCAAAGGTCAGCACGCCTTTGTCGCAGGGCTGTCCGCCCCCTTCGGGATAAAACAGGGTTTTGTCCAGAACAATGGCAAAATAATCCTTTTCTGCCACACAGTCCACCACCGTTGCGGTAAATTCTGTGGCAAAATTGTCGATGTAAAAAAGTTTTTCGGTCATAATGGGCTCCCTGAGCTGTGTAATTGTCAATAATTTATATATAATATCAGTTCCGTATGCTGCAGAACACGGTTATGCCTTTAAGCATGAATTTTCCGGTTAAAGTTCCACTTCGCAGTCGGTGAGTGCTTTTTCGTCGTTGAAAATTCTTACATGGTTTACAAAGGTCAGCATAACTTCGGCAGCCTGTGCGTCGGTTTCCAGCATAATTTCGTCGCTGTCGGAATATATTTTGCTGCGGACCTTGCATTTTGTAAAGGTTTCGTTGAACAGAATTTCGCTCTGGAACATATAGTCCTCATCCTTCCATTCCACATCGAAAAACTGTTTTGTGTCGTCATCCATATCCACTTCAAACTCGTAGCGGTTAAGGTGTGTCTGGGTGATTATGTTTTCGTTGTAGTCCAGCAGGCGGTAAAGGCACAATGCCAGCATGGTGTTGTCCTGAGGCATAAAACCGCATACATCGTAGCCGCCGCAAAAGCTTTCCACAGCATTTTCGTCAAAGCCGAACTCCACGCTGAAGTTAAGGCAGGTAACATCCTTTGCGCGGCTCTGGCCCTGTTTTACCTGGATCGAGTCAACCTGTGCGGACAGAATTTCCACACTGCCGTCATCAATGAAAGGGGCAATGCCCACGCTTTCAGCATAGCTTAACATATCAAGCTGTTTTCCGTCTGCTGTGGAAACCACAATTTCATATGTGTCAAGTTCGTCGCCAACCCTTTCAAGACAAAGGCTGTCCCCCGCTTTCAGGGCCTGCGCGGTTTTTGCGTCAAAATCGTTGCCTTCAAGGGTAATTGTATAGTTGTAAACTGTTTTGTTCATATAATTCTCCAACATTACAAAACCCGTATCCATAACTGTTCAGGCTGACAGGATACGGGCAAGTTTTTAAAACATATAGCGGAAATTTGCAAGGGCATTGCCCAGAAAGGCAGCTCCGCCTGTGGCAAGGACCACCGTAAAAACAATGAACCCCAGCACGATAACTGCTGCACCAAGGCTTACCAGCACAACAAAGCCCTTTTTTACTGCAGGGTCGTTATGGTCTTTTGAATAGAGATATGCAATGATGATAAATGCAATGATAAATCTGGCGATAAAGCCAAGAGAAGAAACGGAAAAACCCAAAGCCATAAAAGCCTGCCTCCCTTTTTTAACCTTTTGATGATATATATTTTACTACTTTTAACGCTGTTAGTAAATGTAAAAATAGTGAAAAATCAGTCCTGCATGATGTAGCTGTAAAGCGGGTGGTCGCTGTGCATAAAGTTTTCCTTTTCGCCGATAAGTTCCAGCTGGTGGGCATCGGAGTCAGATATGTAAGGGGTTTCGGCAGTTATGTAGCCCATTTCAATAAGCCATTCCCTTTTTGACAAATCGTAAATTTCAACCCCGTCCACCGCAATGTCTTCCGGCAGTGCACCCAGAACACTGATAACAGAATAGCTCTGTTTGTCAATGTGTGCATAATAGCACACGCCGCCCATGCTGTGACAGATATCCACCAGCTCATAAACGGAATAATTGCAGCCGCTGATAAGCAGATGTTCCACCGTGTCCAGCACCTTGTCTTCGCTATCCATAACCAGCTGATTGCCGTAAATTGCGGCATCGTTGTCAAATTTAAAGGTGTTTTCCTCAATATTGCGGGAAAATTCCATTGCTTTGTCCACATCTTTAAAATAACACAGCACATGGATATCCTCGTTGGTGCACACTTCCATACCACAGAGATATTTTATGCCGTATTTTTTTGCAGCCTCTGCCGCTGCGGGAATGTTCAGCCCGCTGTTGTGGTCGGTCACCGCAATGGCATCCAGTTGTGCCAGAAAGCTCATGCCTGCAATGTTTGCAGGTGTCATATCGTCGTTGCCGCAGGGTGACAGGCAGGAATGGATGTGAAAATCGTATTTAAGCATAAAAACTCCGTCTTGAAATGTGTTACTGTGTGTTTTATGTTATAAAAGGGCATATTCCCCATAATATTATTTTACCATTATGATTTAAAATTAACAATCGGCACTATTCCAAATTTATGCTGCCGTATTTGTCCATTTTGCAACCGAATGGCATTAAAAAAGGATATTTTGTTTTTTGATGTATCTCTTTGCCGTTTTTTGTGGTATTATATAAGGTAGAGCAAATTTTAAATTACCATTGGAGGTTACCAATGAAAAAATATATACTATGTTTTCTTGTTGCAGCCCTTGCTGCATTTACCGCCTGCAGTACAATCGACGATATGCTGCTTCCTGAAACCGGCAGCACAGCTGTTGAAAGCGAGGCACCCGTTGTACTTACCGAAAATCAGCAGATTGTTATGTCTGCACTGAGCAAAAAAGACGTCACAGACTTTTTCGGTCATACTGCATACAGCGATTTTGTGCTTGCGGGGTACCGCATTTCCATTGACAACCTGCGTTTTGGCGATGATGACAGCACACTTTTGTTTGACCTTGAATTTACCGACATAAAAACCGGCAAAGTGACTGATTTTAAAAAGCTGACAGCAACCCTTGATTACACAATGGAAACCCTTGCTGAAAACCCTGCCGATATCCGCATTGAAGGCACCGCTGCAGGCATCTGCGAAGACGAAATTTACATTGCCGACCTTGACCGCATAAGATTTTTTGACAAAAACACCTTTGAGAGAACCTCCACCAGTGTATTTTTTGAGCACGGTTCCCCTGACAGCGTAATGTTCTACAATGTTGCCAAAAGCGAGGACACCTACATAATTGCCTGCCGCAACGGCGGTAAGTATGTGCTGCTTATGACCAGCGGACAGGGCGGTGTGTACGAACTTGACCTCAACCTTGAAAGCGACAGCTATGCGCCTTTCAGCCTGCCTATGAGTGTGAGGGACGGATATCCATCCCATATACTTTTCGGCGATGAATACTGTTACGATGCCGACCTGCAGGTGCTTTACAGCACAGCAAACCGCATTACAGGGCAGCACAACGGCGAAACTTTCTACTTTGAAAGATGGCAGAACCTTTCCGACACAGGCAGCGACTATTATCAGCTGACAGTTTACCGTGACGGCAAGGCATATACCGATGTATTTGAAAACCTGCAGCTCAGCAGGGTATTTGGCATAGACCAGCAGACAGGCGAATTCGGCACCAATGTTGCAATGACATTTGACGAAAACGGAAACCGCGTGGCTATCCATTGCCCTGACAGTCAGGCAACCCTTGTGCTTGACCGCGAAAGCGACACAGGCACAGTACAGTACACACCTGACGCAAGACAGATTAAACCGGGTGTGCCGCCTGTTTATTCCCGCGATAACCGCTATGCTATCTACCGCGGTGCATCTGCAGGTGAGGGCGACAATGCCGTTACACAGCTGCTGCTGCACAACAGAGTTGCCAACACTTTCAGCTTTATAGGCCTTGCAGGCACCAATGACGATGCAGGCTTTTTCAACAACGGCGATATATACATTTTCAACAATACCGAATTTACTGTTTATAAACCTGATGCACAGGCAGCCGAACCTGATTTTGTGCTGAGCCGCAATTTCCCTATGGGAGAAATCCGACAGGGCGATGTGTTTGCAAGATATCTCTTTGCAGCCCGCAGAGACCCTGTTACAAATGAATATATTGTAATTTATGCTGATTTTCCTGAGCACGAAAACCTTGAAGAACTTGTTATAAGCACAAACGGAATGGTGCTTGGTGTTACATACAAAGTTGGCATGCTTGATGCACAGGGCGTGCTGCAGCACACAATTGACACAGGCTGCAATGTGTGGTGGGATGCTGCAGGCTTTAAAAATGTTACTATGGTAAAACCAAATGCAGCTATGCTGCGTTTTACCGTTAAGCACAACGGAGCCGTGTTTGCCGAAAGCGTTGTTCACCTTGACAGTGAAACTGTTGACAAGGTGATTGAAGCTGCATGGGTTACCCCTGAACAGGCTGAAAACCAGCAGCAGGGCGAAACTGCTGACAGTTCCGCCGCTGCAAGCGAAAACACAGCACAGAGCAGCAGTTCTGCAGCAAGCGACAGCACTGCCGCTGACAGCAGCAGTGCCGCAGACAGTTCATCCGACAGCGGTGCCACAGACAGCAGTGCATCATCTGACAGTCAGGTGCAGCAATAAAAACACCAGATTTTCAACTTCAGAGAGCTGTGCCGGTTCAGACACAAAACTGACAGCCGCTTTTAAAAACAGCAAAACAATTTAAATACAACAAAACGGAGACAGTAAAAAGCGACATCCCGATAAGAAAACATAAATACCCGACAACACACTGCAAAGTGTGCTGTCGGGTACATTTTTGCCTGTTTTTGCAGAAAAAGTGCTGCTGCAAGGAAAAGACACGCAGCACTGATTTGTGTAATGCAAGTGTCGCTGACGCCGCCGCAGCCTTTTTATGTTAAAAATCAGGTTTGTGTTTTCTTGTTGGGAGGCCGCTGACACTGTCTCCGTTATTTTTTTGTTTTTATTCCTTAACTTCAAATTTATAGCCTACGCCCCATACGGTTTTAAGGCTCCATTTGTCAGAAACACCTTCAAGTTTTTCTCTAAGGCGCTTGATATGCACGTCAATTGTTCGGCTGTCACCGTAATATTCAAAGCCCCATACCTCGTCCAGCAGCGCGTCACGGGTAAACACCTTGTTAGGGTTTTTGGCAAGATAATAGAGCAGTTCCATTTCCTTAGGCGGTGTGTCCACAACCTCACCGTTTACCTTGAGCTCGTACTTTGTAATGTTTACCACAAGGTTGTCAAAGGTGAGTTCCCCTTCGTGAGATTCTGTTCTGCTCTGGGCTGTTCTGCCTGTGCGGCGAAGCACCGCTTTTATGCGCGCCACAACCTCTTTGGTATCAAAAGGTTTTACAATGTAGTCGTCCGCACCAAGTTCAAGGCCAAGCACCTTGTCAAAGGTTTCGCCCTTTGCGGTAAGCATAATTATAGGTGTATCCTTTTTTGCACGCATGCGGCGGCAGGCTTCCCACCCGTCAACACGCGGCATCATAACATCCAGCAGAACAAGGTCGATATCGGTTTCATCGTGAATGGCAACCGCAGTTTCGCCGTCGTGGGCAAGCTGTGTTTCGTAACCTTCCTTTTCAAGGTAAAGGCGCAGAAGTTCGCAGATGTTTCTGTCGTCATCAACAATCAAAATCTTTTCTCTATCCATATTAAACCTCCGTAAAAGGTGTGTCTTCCATTCTTTGCCCCCTTGCATATAAAAACAGGGCCGTAACATATTATCTGTATTTTAACATATAAATATGAACAATTAAAGTTTTTATATTGTATAAATTAAGTATATCCCTCATCGGATAAAAACAAAGTTGTCAGCGGTGGAGTGTACCCTGCTGTAACGGTAGTTCTGCCTGTCAAAGTTTTTTATCTGTTCAAGGTCGGTTATGCTGTTTTCCGCCATAAAGCGCACCATCTCTCCCCTTGCCATTTTGCAGGCAGTGCCTTTTTCAATCAGTTTACCGTCTTTTTCCTGTGCAAAGGTGCAGGTGATAAACCTTGTTTTTTCTGTCAGGTATTTTGACACAGCACGGCTGTATTCCTTTGATGCAAGGTTGATTATACAGTCGGTTTCATCCGCCAGCTGCTGTGCAATTTTATCTTTCCAGAAGCTGTACAGGTCTGCACCGCGGTCAGTCTCCAGTTTTGCCTGCATTTCCAGACGATATGGTATCACCCCGTCAAAGGGGCGCAGAACGCCGTAAAAACCTGACAGAATACGCAGATTTTCTGTTATATAGGCCAGTTCATCGCTGCTGAAAACCGACGGTGCCATATACTGATACTGTATTCCCTCATAGCTTAACACCGCAGGGGTAAGACTGCGGCTGAGGTCAGCTGTGTTTATGCGTTCAAAATTAAGCTGTGCAATGGCATCGTTGCATTTCCACAGGTTTTTAAGCTGTGGATACGACATGCTTTTCAGCTTTTCCAGCAGAATTTTTGTGTCTTCAATAAACGCAGGTGTGCCCTGACAGGGCAGGCTGTCTGTGTCCACATTCATCTTTTTCGCAGGCGAAATTATAATTCTCATCTTTCCACCCCGTACTGCCATGTGGTTATGCCGCCCATTTCGTACACCTCTGTATATCCCAGCCTTGCAAGTATTGCACAGGCTTTTCTGCTGCGGTTGCCGCTGTGGCAGTACACCAGCACAACAGCATCTTTTGCAGGAATAATTTCTGCCGCTGACTGTGCATTTATTGTTCCCACAGGCAGCAGACGGGCACCTGCTATATGTCCGCTGTCATATTCCGCCTGTTCTCTTACATCCAGCACCAGCACATTCTGTGTGTCCATCATCTCTTTCGCCTTTGCCTGAGACATGCTTTTATAGCCGCCGCGGCCTTTTAAAATCATAAACACTGCCGCCACAGCAATTATCAGATAAAAATAATTCATATGTTATTCCCCGTCTGCAAGATATGCCAGAATTTCTGCCGCATTGGTGTCGGGCTTTACCTTTGGCATAACCTTTTCTATATTTCCGTTTTCGTCGATAATATATGTGGTGCGCACCACACCCATACTGGTTTTACCGTACAGCTTTTTCTCCTGCCATACATCATACGCCTGTATTGCCTCCAGCTGAGGGTCGGACAGCAGTATAAACGGCAGATTGTATTTCTGTGCAAATTTCTGATGACTTGCAGCAGAATCCTTGCTTATGCCGATAACCGCAACATCAAGGGTTCTGAACTTTTCAAAGTTTGCCGCAAAGGCACATGCCTGCTTTGTGCAGCCCGGTGTGTTGTCCTTGGGATAAAAATAAAGCACAACCTTTCTGCCCTCAAAATCGCTGAGGCTTATCATATTGCCGTCCTTGTCTTCAAGGGTAAAGGACGGTGCTTTTGTTCCTGCCTGTAACATAAATATTCTCCTTATCTGTCCTGTTTTTTGTTTTTTCTGCACTTTCTTATAATAAAAGCTGCCGCCACAGCTGTGGTAACTGCCACTGCCGCTGCAGATGAACCTGTCAGCGAGGCCGCCGCAAAATACACAACGCAGCCGCAGACCGCCGCCGCAATAACCACAAGGCAGCCTTCGCGGGATTTCCCGCTGGAATAACAGCTTTTACAGAAATCGGAAGACTGGGCTGTGTATAAATCTTTATTATAATCGTTGTTATAACCGCTCATAGTTTTACTCCCGTTTATATTTCTGTTATCATTTTATAACAAACATTACCATTATGTAAACAGTTGTTTAAAAGCAACATCCCGACAAGAAAACATAAATACCCGGCAACACACTGTAAAATGTGCTGTCGGGTACATTTTTGTCTGTTTTTACAGAAAAGTACTGCTGCAGGGAAAAGACATGCAACACTGATTTGTGTAATGCAAGTGTCGCCGGCTCCACAACAGCCTTTTTGTGTTAAAAATCAGGTTTGTGTTTCCTTGTCGGGAAGTCGCTGATAAGGTTCTGCTTTCCGTTTTTCTTTTCAACATATACATAAAAGGCAAGGCATAACAATATCTGCACAAAGGTGGAAGCAGGTGTTGCAAGCCCGAAACATCTGCCGTTGTGGCAAACTGCCCTACCACCAGCAGGTCAACCCCGCCGTAAAGGGACTGCAGAAACATTGCCGCAAAAACAGGCACTGCAAATTTTATAAGGGTTTTAAACACATTTCCCTGTGTAAGAGATGTGGTTTTGTCCATAACAATTCCTCCCAATAAAAAAAGGCGGACTAAGGAACAGGCATTCCAGCCTGCAGCCTTATCCGGCAAAACATTTCCTGTGAATATTTTGCCCTCCGACCACATAAGAATTTTATCACATAAAAATTTCTAAATCAACTTCTTCCTTTTTTGGCAGAAACTGTAATTAAAAATGTGACATTGTCACTGAAAAAAACTGTTCGTTTGCCTATAATATAATCAAACAAAACAAATACAGACAATGACGGAGGTTACTTGTATGAAATATAAATGTGATGTATGTGGCTGGGAATATGACGAAGCTGTTGGTTACCCTGAAGGCGGTATTGCTCCAGGCACAAAATGGGATGACATCCCTGAAGATTTTGAATGTCCTCTTTGCGGTGTAGGCAAAGACATGTTCAGCGAAGAATAATTAAAACTGTAAGGGCAGATGTTCATTTATTGAATATCTGCCTTTTAAGTCAGTAAAACAAACCGTGACTTTGTGTTGGTATATTGTGCAATTGACAGTCAGCATATATCTATCTATAATTATACAAAACAGGATAATTCTGTAAATTTTACGCATAAAGGACAGTAATATGAATAGTTTTGATGCAAGCTTCAGCTTTTTACACCGCATTGAAGAGGTGGAACTGAATATAGCGGACAAGCGCTGGCAGTCTGCCCTGGCTCTCAGTCTCACTTTGCCTGACATTTGCGGTGGCATTGCTTTCCCTGAAATTGTAAAACATTACCGTGACGGCCGTGTTATGCTGGACAGACAAAAAAAGCCCACCCGTGATGTGGGCGGACAGTATATACGCTGGTTTGACAGTTTTGCTGCGCCTTTTTTTACTCTTGAAGCACAGGATAAAAAACCATATATCTGCGGTGAACGCTGCTGGCAGCTGAGATGCGAATATCTTCACCAGAACAAAGGCTTTTTAAATGAGGACAGCAATGACAATGTCCGCTTTCATCTGGGTGTCAACTGCGGCACTTCTCTGTGCAGTTTCGATGTTTCTGAAACCAATGGCGAAATAACCGATATCCGCATTGACATTGAACAGTTCTGCCTGCGTATGTGTGCCGCCGCCAGAAACTATTACGAAAGCTGTCATACTGAAAAGGATTTCAGCCTTTACAATACTCCTGTTCTGGATTTTATCGAAATTTCACAGACCCAGCAGAAAGAGAACAACTGCAGTAAAACAGATGCAAACCCACCTTTGCAGACTGATGCATCACATAACAATGCTCACAGCAATCTGTTTGGCAGAATTTCCCGTTTGTTCAGGCAGAATAACGGATAGATGCAGCAATATATCCGCCTGAGGTGATATCCTATACAGTATCATCAAACAGAAATGCCTCTGTGTAAAAATTTACTGCAAATAATTTTCCGGTTTACAAAAACAATGCTATCAAAATAAAAACATGTCATTCTGACACAGCAGGCAGCCGTTGCTGCCCTCTGTACAGTGAAGCATCTGTCGTTTTAATGCGAAAAGATATTCTTCTCTGTTGTTCAGAATGACATTTTATTTGTTTTAGCAGGTTATAACTTTCACTATTTTCAGCTTACCGTCATTTTGAGATATTCAGCAGCTTCTGATTATTCACAGAATTTGTCAGGCAACTGGTCATATCCCATGCTTTTCAGTGCATCAGAGATGGTCTGTCTGCCATTCAGCACAAGCAGTTTGCTTGTTCCGTGGGCAACAACCCTGTCGTTTTCATCTTTGATTACAGCTTCACAAAGGCAGACACTGCGGCCTTCCTTTATTGCGGTAGCATGCACCGTCAGGCGGCCTTCTGTTGCCATTGCAAGGTCGGTCACCGAAACATCAAGGGTAGTAAAACCGGCGTCTTCAGGCTGATGATAATATGCTGCCCAGTAGGTTGCACTGTCAACAAGGGCTGCATTTACCCCGCCGTGCACTGAACCAAAGGGATTGTAGTGTTTTGCTTTGTCTATAATCATCTCCATGCGGGCATAGCCGGGGGCAATATCCACCAGTTTCATATCCATATGGGACCAGAACGGGCTTTTGTTTACAAGATCCTTAAGTTTTTCTATATGTTCCGGATTAACCTTTTTTGCCTTGTTTTCCATCTTTGTGCTCCCTTTTGTTTTTCTATATTTTAGCACAAAGCTGCTGTATTGTCTATCAGGGCAGATACCTGTCCTGAGCTGTTTTGTATCAGTTTCCATTACATATCTATATTCTTTCACCGCAAAATTTCAGCTTTATTTACCGCCTCATTATATTCACTGAAAACAGCTGTAAGCTATGTTTTATGAGTAAAAACTGTGTAAATATGCCCTGCGGGTTGATTTTACTTAAAATGATAATTATAATTATAGTCAGACATTTATAATATCTGAACCGGAGCATACAATGGAAAACAGACTTGAAAGACAAATAAAAATCCCTCTCAGCAGCGTTGACAACACCAACACAATGAGCATTGTGGGCATATTCAACACCTTTATGGACCTCGCCACCGAACACGGTGATATGCTGGGTGTGGGCATGGACAGGCTGAGTGCAAAAGGACTCATATGGGTTGCCGCAAAAACAAAATTCTGCATTGCACAGCGCCCTGAAATGCTGCAGACTGTAACCGTAGCCACCTGGCCTGAAACCCCAAGCAAAATCCGTTTTAACCGATACTATTCCATGGCAGACGAAAGCGGCAGATATATTATTGAGGGCAAAACCGAATGGGCTATTCTGGACCTTAACACAGGCAGACCTCACCGTCTTGACGAAACCTACCCTGTAGATATGAAACATTGGGATGAAGTTGTATGCGACGGACCGTTCAGCCGTATGAGCACCGATTTTGACGGCTGCGATGAATGCGGCAGACACACAGTGACCTCTGCGGACATTGATGTAAGCCAGCATATGAACAACGCGGCATATATCCGCAATGTGCTTGGTGCTTTCTGCTGCGCACAACTTGAAAAAATGAACATTACCGAAATAGAGGCGGCATACCGCACCCAGTGCTTTGAGGGCGAACACCTTGTTTTCAAAAAACGCACCATTGAAAACGGTCTTGAAATAGGCGTTATCAAGGAAGACGGCAAAACTGCAGCAGTTGTCAAACTTGTATGCAATGTGTAATGTCTGCCTGATCAAATTGTGCAGATATTAATAATGAATAAAAAGAAAAGCAGGTCTTTTGACCTGCTTTTTTGGACTATCCTTGTTGGACTTGCCGCAGCAGGCGGCCGCGGACTAAAAAACAACCATTCAGGTTGTTTTTTGCGACATATATCACACAGCAAATTTTCAGCTGTATAGTCGCCGTCCTGTTCAAGCCCAACCCTTAATAAAAACGAAAAAACACAGCAGACTTTTGTCTGCTGTGTTTTCTTTGGCTCTCCTTGTTGGACTTGAACCAACGACCATACGAATCAAAACATAGTCGCTCTCGGTCAGGGATAAATCCCTTTCCTCGCTCTCCTTGTTTTGCTCCCTCTCCGCCTCCCTTCATCTGCCACAGGCAGCGGTCGGCTCCGACGCAGATTAACAGTCACGCCGCGCGGCGGACTGTATCAATACATCATCAGCTCAATTCTAATAAACAGAAACAAAACAAAAAGGACACCTTTTGGTGTCCTTTTTCTTTTGGCTCTCCTTGTTGGACTTGAACCAACGACCTACGGATTAACAGTCCGCCGCTCTACCGACTGAGCTAAAGGAGAATATTTACTTAAAAAGAAAAGTGCCAGCACCTTCCTATCTTCCCGGTC
>SVMW01000056.1 GCA_015067215.1 Oscillospiraceae bacterium
AGGTGTCCTTTTTGTTTTGTTTCTGTTTATTAGAATTGAGCTGATGATGTATTGATACAGTCCGCCGCGCGGCGTGACTGTTAATCTGCGTCGGAGCCGACCGCTGCCTGTGGCAGATGCAGGGAGGTGGAGAGGGAGCAAAACAAGGAGAGCGAGGAAAGGGATTTATCCCTGACCGAGAGCGACTATGTTTTGATTCGTATGGTCGTTGGTTCAAGTCCAACAAGGATAGCCAAAGAAAACACAGCAGACAAAAGTCTGCTGTGTTTTTTCGTTTTTATTAAGGGTTGGGCTTGAACAGGACGGCGACTATACGGCTGAAAATTTGCTGTGTGATATATGTCGCAAAAAACAACCTGAATGGTTGTTTTTTAGTCCGCGGCCGCCTGCTGCGGCAAGTCCAACAAGGAGAGCCAAAAGAAAAAGGACACCAAAAGGTGTCCTTTTTTATTATATATTTTTAACCATTAAATCGCTACATAGATATTGTATATATTAAGGACTATAAGTGCAATAAGTAAATTGCGGAAAAACTTTTCTGTTTTTGCATTGTCCATCTTCTTTGCGATGGCTGAACCGATAATGGCGCCGCTTATGCCACCAAAGCACATTATTGCAAGGTAGAAAAAGTTTACATCAGGTACAGTGTGGGTGGCCAAAGTGGTAATAAAACTGGTGAGCTGTGAAAATAAAATTATGAAAAGCGAATTCTTTGCAGTTTCTTTTGCCTGTGTGGAAAAGAAGAAAGACAAGACTACAATGTTGATAGGGCCACCGCCTATGCCGAGGAATGATGAACTGACACCAAGAATAAAACCTATGATTACACAAATCAGTTTGTTTTTTATCTGTTTTGTTTTAATGCCTGCCTTTTTAACAAGGTATAAAAATACCAGCAGATTTATTAAAAGCAACAGTACAGACTGTATAAGTTTTACATTTGCTGTGGCATTTGCAGCGATAATTGCAAAAACAGTTTTGCCAAGCCATCCGCCTGCACATGCACCCAAAGCAAGCCATAATGTTGTTGCATAGTTAAGCTGTACCTTGTCTTTGAGCCCTCTTATATAGGAAGAACAGGCCATAGAAAGCACGGTGCAACCTGACATAAAACTGATTGTGCTTGGCGACAAAGCGGTAAAACAGTCCATTACAGGTTTTATGATTATTCCGCCACCGATACCGCTGATACTGCCGATTATACTGGCCAGAATAGCAATTGAAAAATATAACATTTCATATCTCCGATTAACTTAAATTTTAATATCAATAAAATAATAACACTTGTATATTTACAAGTCAAACCACAACTGAAGAATTGCCTGTCAGAATGGATTAAAATGATAAACTGAAACTTTTAATATATAAATTATCTGAGCAACAAAACGCTGTTGCTGTAAAAAATATATGCTATTGGTTTTTTGATGCCATCATACGAAGAATCTGCAGAATTTCTTTAAGTCTGGGATAAGCATATTCGAGAAAATTCTGATAAGCAGTGCAGAAATAGTTTTTACCGGTGCAGCCTGCGCCCAGAGGTTCACGGTTTCTGCGGCAGCCGTTGCGGCACAGCATAAGCCATTTGCATTTTTTACAGTCATCAGGTAAAGGCTTTGACAGTTCAACAAAGCCACAGTCTTTGCGGGCTTGCTCCATCTTTTCAAAACTGTCGGTGTTAATATTGCCAAGTAACCAAGGGTCAAGAGCATAAAAGTCACAAGGGTACACGCTGCCATCTGCTTCGATAACCCATTGAGGGCTGCAAAAGCCTTGAAAATTACAACCTTCAGGGTGTTGACCGGCCATAATCATCATCAGGTTTTCGAAATATCTGTTGTATACATAACGGCCGTTTTTCATATCCTGATACCAGCAGTCAAACATTGATTTTAAAAATGTTTCATATTTTTCAGGGGTCAGGGAATATTCGTGCCCTCCCTGAATTTCTCCAATAGGGTCAAGGCATTCAATATACTGCTGATAACGGAAATTATTTTTTTTGAAAAAATCGTAAACCTTGTGTCCGTGGCGGGCATTGCTGCCTGATATCACTGTAAGGATATTGAAATCCACATTGTACTTTTCAAGCAGACGGATAGACGCCATAACGCGGTTAAAAGTGCCTTTTCCTGCATGGTCAACACGATAGCGGTCATGAATTTCTTTAGGTCCGTCAAGAGATATCCCTACAAGAACCTGACGTTCGGCAAACCATTTTGCCCACTCTTCATTCAGACTGTATCCGTTGGTCTGTATTGAATAATGGATGCGTACATTTTGTGCGCGTGGGTGACTGTCTGCACAAAAAGCAAAATGACGATAAAATTCAAGTCCTGCCAGTGTAGGTTCGCCTCCCTGAAAAGCAAAGGTGCAATCGCCCTGAGCATAACTGAGCGCTTTGTCTACGAGCGTCTGTACAGTTTCAGGTGACATGCGGCCGGTACAGCTTTCTGCGCGGTTTTCTGTTTCATCTATGTAAAAACAATATTCACACCGCATATTACAGCTGCCAGAAGCAGGTTTTATCAATAAACTTAACGGTGGCACCAGAACACCAACTTTCTTTATTTAACAATATTATTATCCTTATTATAACATACAGGTTTCTGATTTCAATCGTTATAAAATAAATGAAAATATCACTGATATGGTGCTGGTATATTTATGTGCTGTATCAGTTGGTGAAAAATAGTAAAAATGTAAATATAGTTGGTGATTAATATGTAAATCAGTGTGTGTTTTTGTTGAAATAGCACAATAGTAATTTTGAAACCTTTTGTAATCACTGTACAAATTGACATTTTATACATATATGTGTTACTATAGAGTAACAAGATATCGCTGTGTCTTTAATGACTTTCCGGTTATTGATTACCGGGATACAGCGGTAGCATAATTACAGCAGAAAGGAGAGTAAACATGGCTAAACGCAAAAATATTTTGCTGATTTTGTCTGACCAGCAGCGTATGGATACAGTAAGTGCTTACGGAATGAATGACATCTGTAAAACACCAAATATTGACCAGCTTGCAGCTGAAGGTATGAAGTTCAACAATGCATATACACCGTCTGCAATCTGTGCACCTGCACGTGCAAGCGTTATGACAGGGCTGTATCCGCATAAACATGGTGTTATAGATAACTTCACCAACATCAAAGAAGGCACACCTTTGCTGGGCGAATGTATGCGCGACGCAGGTTACTATTGCGGTTATGCAGGCAAATGGCATGTAACTCCGAACAAAATGCCTGAGGAATGTGGCTTCCACGACGGCAAACCTTTTATGGGCTATGGATTCCCAGGCAGTCAGGTGTTCCCAAGCCTGATATTCAATCAGCCACCTGACAATGAACCAAACTATTACGAACTGTATCTTAAGGAACACGGATTTGAAAACATTGATGTTTCCCACGGTTTCCAGGGGAACAACCCTGCTTTGCAGATTCAGGAAATGTTCTGTAAACATGAAGGCCCTGTTGAAAGCACCATTGAGTATTTTGTTGCTCATGAAACAAACCGTCTTATTGATATAGCTAAAGAAGAAGACAAACCGTTCTTTATCTGGGCTAACTTCTGGGGCCCTCACAGCCCAAGTATAGTGCCGGAACCTTACTTCTCAATGTACAACCCTGATGATATCCCTGAACATCCAAGTTACTGCGATGATTTGCTGGATAAACCTTATGGGTATTATCTCAGTGAAAAAATGTGGGGGCTGGGTGACTATGGGTGGAAAGGTTTTCAGCAGATTGCTGCACGCTATTATGGCCATTGCACAATGATTGATGATATGGTTGGCCTGATGGTTCAGAAGCTCAAGGATGAAGGACTGTATGATGACACTATCATCATCTATACCTGCGACCATGGCGACTGTCTTGGTGCACATAAACTCATTGAAAAAGGTGCATTTACATTTGATGAAATTTACCATATCCCAATGGTAGTAAAAGGTCTTGGTGCAGAGGATAATGACAGCTTTGTATATCTTCACGAACTTATGCCTACATTGCTTGACATTGCAGGGGTAAAAGCTCCGGCTCCTGTTGACGGTGAAAGCATATTGCCGCTGATGACAGGTGAAATGAAGGATAATGGCCGTACAGAAGTATTCTGTGAATACCACAACCATTTCTATATTGGACGTCAGCGTATGGTGCGTGACCTGGATTATCAGCTCACATTCAACGAAAGTGAACGCGGAGAGCTTTATGACCTTAAAAAAGACCCGTATCAGCTTAAGAATGTATGCTATGACCCTGCTTATGCAGAAGTTAAGAAAGAATATCTTAACAAGCTTTCCAAGTACCTGAAGGAAACAAATGACCCTGCAGGCACATGGTTCCACAGAATCAAGGAATTTTATTAATTCCCACAAATCAGTATTTAACCTTTTAAGGTTTAATAAATAAAAACAAAATGGAGAAATTATTATGAAAAAAATTCTTGCACTGCTGCTTGCAATGGCAATGACATTGTCTTTCGTTGCTTGCAGCTCCGCACCTGCTTCTTCTGAAACAGAAGAACCATCAGGTGAAACAACAGAAACAGTAGAAAACGTTGAACTTAACGTTGCTTACATGCCTAACTGGGGTTCTCTCTGGGCAGTAGCTACAGCTGATGCTAAAGGCTACTTTGCTGAAGAAGGCATCACAGTTAAAATGACTGCTTTTGAAAACGGTCCAACAGAAATCGCAGCTATGGAATCCGGTGCTATGGACGTAGCATTTATCGGACCTGGCGCACACAAACTCTGCTCCACAGGCGCTGCAGAAGTATTCCTTCTTCAGCACGTAGGTGATGGTGACTGCATCATCGGTCTCAACGGCATCAAAACAATTGAAGAACTCAAAGGCAAAAAAATCGGTTATTCCGCAGGTACTTCTTCTGAATCCATTCTTCTTGAAGCTCTCAAATCAGCTGGCATGACAATGGATGATGTTGAAGCTCTCTCCATGGACGACACAGCTCTCACAACAGCTGCTCTTTCCGGCAGTGTTGATGCAGTTGCTGCATGGTCACCATTCTCCCTCACAATTCTTGCTAACGCAAAAGATGCTACAGACATCTGCTCCAACATTGACTTTGAATCCATGGCATCTCCTGGTTCATGGGTTGTTAACCCAAAATGGGCAGACGAAAATGCTGACCTCCTCGTTCGTTTCAACCGCGCAATGTTCAAAGCTATGGACTTTGCTGCAGCAGCTACAACAGACGACGCTGTTGCTGAAGAAGTAGCAGGTTATGTAGCAAAAGTTGTATCTTCCGATGCTGCAACAGTTATTGCACAGCGTTACGATGGTTCCTGGCTCACAAGCGCTCAGGTTCTTGACATGCTCAACTCTGGCGAACTCGAAACATTGTATGCAAACCAGCAGGCAACATTTATTGCTAACGGCGCTCTTGAAGCTGAAGGCAACCTTGCACCTGCAGAATTTGTTCTTTCCGACCTTATGGTTGAAGCAGGCAAATAATATTATATCCTGTACATTTTCGGGCTAAACATTTTAGGGAAGG
>SVMW01000018.1 GCA_015067215.1 Oscillospiraceae bacterium
GCTATGCAATTGTAGGCTACGGGACAGTGGAATATGTAAACAACAAATTTTACCCTGTGGAATTCGGTGCGGTAACCACACAGGCACATACCCCTTTTGAAGACCGACTCAAAGAGGTTTATGACCAACTGGATGTTGTGATAAAACGTGCACAGCCCGAGGCAATTGCCATCGAGCAGCTGTTTTTTACCACCAACCAGAAAACCGTTATTCAGGTTGCTATGGCACGCGGCGTTATTCTGCTGTGTGCAAAAAACAACAATATTCCCGTTTTTGAATACACCCCACTGCAAATAAAACAGTCGGTGGCGGGATATGGCAAAGCAGTCAAAAAACAGGTTATGGAAATGACCCGATTAATGCTCAAACTTGACAAAGTGCCAAAGCCCGATGATACTGCCGACGCATTGGCGGTGGCAATCTGTCATTGTCATTCCTATCGTTCTAAACTGTTTGGGCAGAATCTTGGCGGGCAGATACGCAACGGAATCTGATAAATTAATAATAACTGTAGGGCAGGGGCTTGCTTCTGCTGATACGGATAAACTTTGAACCCGACCTGTCTTTGCAGATTGATTTCGGGCATTAAACAATAAAAATCCCTTAAACAAAAAGGTGTTATTATGATACATTCACTTACAGGCAAAGTAATAGAAAAATCCCTTGACGAAGTTGTTATCAGCTGTGGTGGGGTTGGCTTTCTTGTGTCTGTTCCGCAGACGGCACAGGGCGCGATTGCAGCAGTGGGGGAAGAAACCACGCTGTACACATATCTCAATGTAAAGGAAGACGCCCTTGACCTTTACGGCTTTGCAACCAAAGCAGAACAGCGCACCTTCAAAATTCTCACAACAGTGAGCGGTGTGGGACCAAAGGCGGGTCTTGCAATACTGTCTGCCCTGTCACCTGACCGCATTGCGCTTGCGGTTTCCAGCGGTGACTACAAGGCATTTACAGCTGCACAGGGTGTGGGGCCAAAGCTTGCACAGCGCATAGTACTGGAGCTTAAAGGCAAGTTTACCGACACAACTGTTCAGGGTGTGTCCATCGAGGATATCTCACACACAGCAGCGGCTGCTACAGGCAATGTTAGTCAGGCAATCAGTGCGCTTGTGGCATTGGGTTACACACAAAGTCAGGCTGCAGTTGCCTTGTCAAAACTTGACACCGGCAGCGATGTACAGACACTTATCAAACAGGCACTCAGACTTATAGCAGGAGGTAAAGTATAATGGCAAACGAAATAGGCTTTACAGACCACGAAAGACTGGTGAGCCCAATGGCCAAAAGCGAGGACTTTGACAGCGAAAGCAATCTGCGCCCGCAGCGCCTTTGCGACTATGTAGGTCAGGAAAAAATCAAAGAAAACTTAAGCATATATCTGGAAGCTGCAAAAATGCGTGGTGAAGCACTTGACCATCTGTTGCTTTACGGCCCTCCTGGTCTCGGCAAAACCACCCTTGCAGGCATCATTGCCAACGAAATGGGTGTAAACATCCGTGTTACAAGCGGTCCTGCCATTGAAAAACCGGGCGACCTTGCAGCACTGCTTACTAACCTTGAGGAAGGCGACGTGCTGTTTATCGATGAAATTCACCGTCTCTCCCGACAGATTGAGGAGGTTTTGTATCCTGCCCTGGAGGACTACGCTTTGGACATTATTATTGGCAAAGGTCCTTCAGCACAGTCAATACGCATCAATCTGCCAAAGTTCACCCTTATCGGTGCAACCACAAGGGCGGGTCAGCTTTCCAGCCCTCTCCGTGACCGATTTGGCGTAATTCTCAAACTGGAAATGTACACTCACGAAGAACTTGCAAAAATTATCAGCCGTTCAGCTGATATTTTAAATATTCCCTGCGAGGAGGAAGGTGCTTTGCAGCTGGCAAAATGCAGCCGCGGTACACCGCGTATTGCAAACCGACTGCTCAAGCGTGCCCGTGACTTTGCACAGGTGCGCGGCAACGGCATAATTGATGAAGCCATTGCAAAGGATGCCCTTGTGCGTATGGATATTGACCATCTTGGTCTTGACTCCCTTGACCGTACACTGCTCAGCGCAATCATCAAAATGTATTCTGGTGGTCCGGTTGGACTGGAAACACTGGCAGCGGCAATCGGGGAAGAATCTGTAACACTTGAAGATGTGTGCGAACCGTATCTTATGCAGATAGGTTTTTTGTCCCGTACACCAAGGGGGAGAATAGTTACAAACCTTGCTTACAGCCATCTCGGCCTTGCAAACCCTGCACTCAATGGTCAGCAGACATTGGATGACCTTTAAAATGGTTAACAGAACAGTCGTTTTTTGTTAATCAAAGTTTAAAACTTTTGCAACAAATACAGTAAAAAAAGCAAATATAATATTGCTGTTACAGGAAAATTGTTACAAAGCATTTAAGCTTTTAAACCGGTTTTCCGCAATATACAAACAAATTATTCTTTTTGATATAAAGGAGAAACTATTATGGCAAGATTATTTGGTACAGACGGCGTAAGAGGTGTTGCAGGCAGCGAACTCACACCTGAACTTGCAATCAACATTGGCCGTGCAGCAGCAATGGTGCTTACAAAACACACAAATAAAAAAGCAACAGTGCTTATCGGCAAGGACACACGAATTTCAGGAGATATGCTGGAAAGTGCACTTTGTGCAGGTCTCTGCAGTGTTGGTGCAGACGTAAAACTCTGTGGCGTTGTTCCTACACCTGCAATTGCATATCTCGTTAAAAAATACGGCTGCGATGCAGGCGTTGTTATCTCAGCAAGTCACAACCCTATGGAATTCAACGGTATCAAAATTTTCAACGGAGAAGGCTACAAGCTGGCTGACGAAATTGAAAACGAAATCGAAGCACTTATCCTTGACACACCGGAAAAAATCGTTAATGTTACAGGCGGTGCAATGGGCACCGTTGCAACAATCGATACAGCGGCAAGAGACTATGTTGACCATCTTAAAGAAGCCTGTGAAGCCGACTTCAGCGGCCTTAAAGTAGTGTTTGACTGTGCAAACGGTGCATCCAGTGTTACAGCACCAATGCTTTTTACAGAACTTGGCGTACAGGCAACATTTATCGGTGCAGAACCTGACGGCACAAACATCAATGCAGGCTGTGGTTCCACACATCTTGACAAACTTGCAGCATACGTTAAAGAACATGGCTTTGACTGCGGCATTGCATTTGACGGCGATGCAGACAGATGTCTTGCGGTGGACGAAAACGGCGAAGAAATTGACGGTGACAAAATCATTGCAATCCTTGCAACAAGAATGAAAGCTGCAGGTAAGCTTGCAAAAGATACAGCGGTTGTTACAGTTATGTCCAACCTTGGTTTCATGAAACATATGGAAAAACGCGGCATCGCAACAGCAACAACAGCAGTTGGTGACAGATATGTTCTGGAAGAAATGCTTGCAAAAGGTTATAACATCGGCGGCGAACAGTCAGGCCATGTTATCCTTACAGATTATGCAACAACAGGTGACGGTGAGCTGACAGCAGTTGCGCTGCTCAACAATTTTGCAAAGGAAACAGACAAGAAGGTAAGCGATTTCAATGGCTGTTTCTCCAAATATCCACAGGTGCTTATCAACGTTAAAACAACTGCAGAAGGCAAAGCATTTTACAAAACAGACGAATATATTGAAGGCTTTATCGAAGCAAAACAGCAGCAGCTTATGGGCGCCGGCCGTGTACTTGTGCGTCTTTCCGGTACAGAACCTCTTATCCGTGTTATGGTTGAAGGAGAAAACCTTGAAAAAATCACAGCTGTTGCAAATGACATTGTAAACAAAATCAAGGAAAGACTTGCAACAATCGGTGCATAGTTTTTATAAAAAACATAAAAACAACACTTAAAACAAATATGATGAAAGGCAAGGCGGCGCTACTGCCGCCCTGTAAAGTATATGAGAGCAGACAATAAATGGCAGGATTACACCCTTATCGATGCAACTGACGGTTTTCGTCTTGAAAGCTGGGGAGGTATTATCCTTGTAAGACCTGACCCTCAGGTTGTATGGAAACTTCCGCAGCAGAGTCCGCTGTGGAACAAAGCTCACGCTGTTTATCACCGTTCTTCAGCAGGCGGCGGTCAGTGGGAATATAAAAAAAGTTTTGCACAGCAGTGGACAATTGATTATGAAGACCTTAAATTTAAAGTGTCTCCTACCGGTTTTAAGCACACAGGTCTGTTCCCTGAACAGGCAACAAACTGGGATGAATACAAACGCCTTATTGAAAAGGAAGACAGACAGATAAATGTGCTTAATCTTTTCAGCTATACAGGCGGTGCAACCCTTGCATGTGCAAAGGCAGGTGCAAAGGTTTGCCACGTTGATGCATCAAAAGGTATGGTGCAGTGGGCAAGAGAAAACGCACAGCTGTCAGGCATGGGAGATTACCCGATCCGCTGGATTGTGGATGACTGCATTAAATTTGTGCAGAGAGAAATCCGCCGAGGAAATAAATACGACGGCATTATAATGGACCCGCCAAGTTACGGGCGCGGTCCTAACGGTGAAGTGTGGAAGCTGGAAGACAACATCTATCAGCTTATGGAGCTTTGCTCACAGCTGCTCAGTGACAACCCGCTGTTTGTAGCGGTAAACAGCTACACAACAGGCGTTTCCCCAAGCAGTATGGAGTATATGCTCAATGCACTTGTAAAGAAAAAATATGGCGGTGTTGTAACCGCTGACGAAATCGGTCTCACCGTGCAGGCAACAGGCAGTGCCCTTGCCTGCGGTTCAACAGCATTCTGGAAAAAAGGATAGGTGCAGACTTTAAAAAGTTAAAGCTGTAACCTGTTAAGTTATTAAGGAGAATTGTACAGAGATGATTAAAGCTACAAACCTATGGTTTGGATACAGTGAAGAAAAGGAAAAAGCCCTGAAAGGCATAAACTTTACCGCTGAAAAAGGTGAATTTATTGCTGTTCTGGGTTCAAACGGTTGTGGCAAAAGCACACTTGCCAAGCATTTCAATGCCATCCTGCTGCCTGAAAAAGGTGAGGTTAAGGTTGACGATATGCTTACAACCGAAGATGAAAAACTGTTTGATATAAGACAGAAGGTTGGAATGGTTTTCCAGAACCCTGACAACCAGATTGTTGCAACAATTGTTGAAGAAGACGTTGCTTTTGCTTTGGAAAACATGGGTGTGGAACCAAACGAAATACGCCGCCGCATTGACGAAGCAATGGAAAAAACAGGTGTTTATAAATTTAAGGACAAAGCACCGCACCATCTTTCCGGCGGTCAGAAACAGCGTGTTGCTATTGCAGGCATTATTGCAATGCGTCCTGATTATATAGTGCTGGACGAGCCTACCGCAATGCTTGACCCTGAAGGCAGACGCAAGGTGCTTAAAACCATAAAAAGTCTTAACAAGGAATATGGCATCACAGTTATTCTTATCACACACTATATGGACGAAGCTGCACAGGCAGACCGCATTGTGGTTATGAGCAAGGGCGATGTGGTAAAGGAAGGCACACCAAAAGAGATATTCTCACAGGTGGAACTTGTAAAAAACCTTTCCCTCGACGTACCGCAGACCAGTGAAATTGCATATGAGCTTTCCAAATTAGGCTACAATCTCTCTACAGAAGCTATATCCATTGACGAATGTGCACAGCAGCTCTACGATTTTTTGAAAGGATAGGATAAATTATGTCAATTTTAAAAATAGAAAATCTGTCCTATACCTACAATCAGGGCATGCCCGGGGCAACAAAGGCATTGGACAATGTAAATCTGGAAATTGAAGAAGGCACATTTGTTGGCGTTATCGGCCATACAGGCTGCGGCAAAAGCACACTTATCAGCCACCTTAATGGCCTTACAAAACCACAGGAGGGTGCAGTATATCTGGACGGTAAAAACATCTGGACAGATTACCCGAATATCCGTGATGTGCGTTTTAATGTTGGGCTTGTATTTCAGTATCCTGAATATCAGCTTTTTGAAGAAACAATTTATAAAGATATAGCATTCGGCCCTAAAAATATGGGACTTGACGATGCAGAAATAGACAAAAGAGTTAAAATGGCGGCAAAATTTGTGGGCATTCCTGAATCAGCCCTCGAAGGTTCGCCTTTTGACCTTTCCGGAGGTCAGAAACGCCGTGTTGCAATTGCAGGTATTATTGCAATGCAGCCAAGGGTGCTTGTTCTGGACGAACCTTGTGCAGGCCTTGACCCTGAAGGCAGAGAGCAGATTCTCACACAGGTTAAAAACTACCATCAGCAGACAGGCGGTACAGTTGTGCTTGTTTCCCATTCAATGGAAGATATTGCAAACTATGCTGACAAAGTTCTGGTTATGGAGCAGGGCAGAGTTTACAAATATGCCGCAACTGAAGAGATTTTTCAGGAAGCAGAAACTTTATCACAGATGGGTCTCGGTATTCCTGATATCACAAAGGTTTTCCTTAAACTTAAGGAAATGGGCCTTGATATAGATACCGACGTTTATACAATTCCTTATGCTGTAAAAACACTGCTCAAATACAAAGAAAAACACGGAGGTGAAAACAATGCTTAAAGACATTACAATAGGTCAGCATTTTCCGGGCAACAGCCCTGTTCACCGCCTTGACCCTAGAATAAAAATTCTTGTTACCATTGCATATGTTGTGTTTTTGTTTATCAGCACCAACGTTGCGGGTCTTGTGCTCAGCGGCGCCTTGATTTTTATCCTTTACGGCGTTGCAAAAATACCGCTTAAACTGCTCAAAAAGAGCCTTAAACCAATTTTGCCGATTATTCTGTTTACGGTAATCCTCAACCTGTTCTTTATAACAGGAGAAGGCGCACCGCTGTTCAGTGTGTGGAAAATAAAGGTTTATGTTGAAGGCATTCTGTTCTGTATAGTTATGGTGGTAAGAATTGTGTGCCTTATCAGCGGCACATCACTGCTGACATATACAACAAGCCCTATTGAACTTACTGATGGTATTGAAAGACTTATGAAACCTCTCAATGCAGTTAAGTTCCCTGTACACGAAATGGCAATGATGATGACAATTGCACTTCGTTTTATCCCAACACTTATAGAAGAAACCGACAAAATTATGTCGGCACAGAAATCCCGTGGTGCAATGCTGGATTCCGGCAGTTTTACTGACAGGGTAAAAGCACTTGTACCAATTCTTATTCCGCTGTTTATTTCCGCTTTCCGCCGCGCAGACGAACTTGCAACAGCTATGGAATGCCGCTGCTATCACGGCGGTGACGGCAGAACAAGACTTAAACAGCTTAAAATCACAGGCAATGATGTAATCTGCACAGCATTCTGTGTTGTATATTTTGCTGTGGTTTTTGCAACAAGATTTTTCTTTAAACCACTTATTTAGTTAAAACAGGAGTTTTAATTTGACAGTTAAAGTTAAAGTAGCCTTTGACGGAACCGACTTCTGCGGCAGTCAGGTACAGCCTGACAGAAGAACAGTGTTCGGTGAATTTCAGAAAGCGTTGCAGACTGTTGTCAGCGATGCAGACAACATAAAAGCCTGCTCCCGTCTTGACAGCGGTGTTCATGCAAAATGTTTCTGGTTCAGTTTTGATACAGAAAAGCAGCTGGACCTGCACAAGTTTCCGTTGTCGCTGAATGCCAATCTGCCCCATGATATAAGGGTTATTGAATCCTGCAAGGCAGAAGAAGGTTTCCACGCAAGGTATTCCGCCAAAGGCAAGGAATATACTTACTATATAAAGAATAACCATATTGATGACCCGTTTACCAGCAAATACTACTACCGCTGTCCGCAGAAGCTGGATGCAGACGCTATGAACGAAGCGGCACAGTATTTTGTAGGTACACACGATTTCCGTTCCTTTATGGCACGCTGGTCAAAAATTATCGACTGTCACCGCACGGTGTACTCCGCACAGGTTACACGGCAGGACGATATGATAATTTTTAAAGTGTGTGCAGACGGCTATCTTTACAATATGGTGCGCATTATGGTGGGCACACTCATATGGGCAGGCACAGGAAGAATCCGGCCACAGCAGGTGGAAGAGATTATCAATGCCTGTCACCGTTCCAAAGCAGGGCCGACCGTCCCGCCGGAAGGACTGTTCCTTACCGACGTTTTATATTAAGAATAAAAAGGGAAAATTATGTCAGAACAGCAGCCAAGAAGACTCACCCGTAAAGAGCTTCTTAAACGCAACAAAAGAATAGCCAAAAAACGTCAGATGCGTCTGACGTTTATTGCTGTTGCCGTAACCGCTTTTATGGTTTACATCACAGGGGTTTTCGGTGCTTCTCTGGCATACCTTGGCGACTTTGTCAGCTCAGGGCTGGTTTATCTTCAGTTTGGCAGAGGTTTTCCTGTCACAATTGAAAATCAGACATATCTGCAGGCAGAAAAAATGGGGTCGTCCCTGTGTATTCTTGACAGTGACAGCCTCAGCTTTTATTCACCTACAGGGGATGAGGTTTATGAATATCACCATTCCATGCAGAATCCTGCCATTTCAACTTCCGGCAAGCGTGTTGTAATTTACAACGCAAACGAAACATCTCTCAAGGTTTCCAATGCACACAATGTGCTGTTTTCACAGGAGATGAACAACGACATTATCCACGCATCCCTTGCCCGCAACAATTATCTTGCGGTAACAACCAAAAGCCAGAGCTACAACGGGGAAGTAAAGGTGTATGACAGTCAGATGAATGAAGTTTTTACCTGGCTTAATGCAAAAAGTTTTCCACTGCAGAGCTTCCTTTCTCCTAAAGCGGAAACCCTTGCGGTCAGCTGTCTTATGACGGAAAACGGCAGCCTGGTAAGCGAAATATACATTATAGGCACCGATGACGGGCAGGAAAGGTTTAAACTTCAGAACAAAGACGGTGCTGTGCTGGCAATGGAATTTATAAAGGAAGACAAACTGATTGTTTTCTACACAGATAAAGCAGCGGTTGTAAACCTTGAAACCGGGCAGACCGAAAAGGAATACAGCTACGGCGGAAACGACCTTACAGGATATGACATAAAGAACAGCCAGATAGTTATGGCACTTGGAGACTACGAAGGTGTCGGCGGTACAAAACTTGCAGTGACCGACCTGTCTCTGACTGAAACCTTTGCGATTGACACCGAAAAGGCAATAACTGATGTTCAGTTTGCTTCACAGCGCATATTTGCCCTTGGTACCGAAATGGTGGAACAGTACAGCCTTAAGGGTGAAAAGATAAGCGAAACTGCTGTTAAAACCAACGCAAAGGATATTATTGATTACAATGGCTGCATAGTTATTTCAGGCGACAGTCTGGAAAAACTTGAAAAAGACAGCCTGAAATAGATATATATTTTGGAGTAATTGAATGGATATACTGCAGACATTGGGAATACCGCAGATTATTGATATTATTCTGCTTATAATTGTTTTTTTATGTGCGGTAAAAGGATTTTCCAACGGTTTTTTTACAGCGGCAATTGACCTTTTGGGCAACATTGTGTCCCTTATAGCAGCATGGATTGTATCAAAACAGTATTCCCCGGTGATTTTTGACAGCCTTTTCAGACAAAAGGCAACAGACATAACCTATAATTATATTCAGGATTCCGCAAATGCACTTGACATGCAGCAACTTGTGGATAAATTTGTAAGCGGTCTGCCTGAAAGATTTATGGAAGATTTTGTACAGCAGGCAGAAAATTTTGCCGCACAGATTACAATACCTACAATGGAAACCGCACAAAGTATTGTTGACGGTGTAATTGAACCTGTGCTTACAGCTGTTATTGCAGTTGTACTGTTTGTTATAGTGTTTTCACTTGGCAATCTTATTGCAGGGTTGCTGTCAAAGTTGTTCAGGGGGCTTAACAAGGTGCCTGTTATAGGTTTTGCAAACCGTATAGGCGGTTTTGCAGTGGGAATTGTTTCAGGACTTATAAATGTTATTTTAATTTCCTGCATACTGAGCATAATAGCCATTATCACACAAAATTCACTGTCATTTATTAATATGGATATACTCAGTCAGAGCAGAGTTCTGGCTGTTACAGCAATAATAAATCCGTTTATCGGATAATTTTTAAGGTAAAGTAAAAAGGAGGAGCTTTTATGTTATGTGAAAGATGCAAAAAGCGTCCTGCTATGATTTATATGCAGGTTACAGAAAACGGTGAGACAAAAAGCAAAGGTTATTGTCTTACCTGCGCCAAAGAACTTGGTATCAAGCCGGTTGACGATATGCTTAAACAGATGGGCATAAGTGACAAGGATTTGCAGACAATGGAAGAACAGATGGAAAGCTTTATGGAAGCAAATGACGGCAATGCCGATATGTTCAACATTGCAAATATGCTTAAAGGCCTTACAGGCGGCGGCGATGATGAAGATGAATATGACGGCGAATTTGAAGCAGGCGGTTCATCCACAATGCCTTATGCACGCGGTGACGGTAAAGAAAGAGGCGAGGTTGACCCTAAAGACAAGCTTGACCCCCGTAATCACAAAAAAGGTCCTAAACGCAAATTTCTTGATCAGTACTGTGAAAACCTGACAGACAAGGCAAGAAACGGCAAACTTGACAATATTATCGGCAGAGATAAGGAAATTTACCGCACAATCCAGATTTTATCCCGCCGTCAGAAAAACAACCCTTGTCTTATTGGTGAAGCAGGTGTTGGTAAAACTGCAATTGCAGAAGGTATTGCGCTGCGTATTGTAAGGGGCGAAGTTCCGCAGCGTCTTAAAGACAAGGAAATCTACCTTGTAAACATGACAAATCTTGTTGCGGGCACACAGTTCCGCGGACAGTTTGAAGCAAGAGTAAAAAGCCTTATCAGTGAAGTTAAGGCAAACGGCAACATAATTCTGTTTATCGACGAAATTCACACTATTGTTGATGCCGGAGGTTCTGAAGGTGCCCTCAATGCAGGCAACATCCTCAAACCTGCTCTTTCACGTGGTGAAATTCAGGTTATCGGTGCAACAACATTTGCGGAATATCGCAAGTTTATCGAAAAAGATACCGCGCTGGAACGCCGTTTCCAGCCTGTTAAGGTGGAAGAACCGTCCATATCCGATACAATTGATATCATTACAGGAATCAAGCAGTATTACGAAGCTTATCATCATGTTACAGTGCCACAGAACATTGTGGATATGACTGTGCGTATGAGTGAAAAATATATCACAGACCGTTTCCTGCCGGACAAGGCAATTGACCTGCTGGATGAAGCCTGTGCATGCTGCAGCTTAAGCCACCCTGAAATCAGCGAATGGCTGTTTGCAAAGGAACGTATGGAACAGCTTAAGGAAGAGCTGGACGATATCGAAAACAGTACAACCGATGCTATTGACTACGAGCATATGGCTTCTCTCAAGCAGGAATACTATCAGCACGAAGCTACAGTAAACCGCCTCGGTGACAGCGTAAAAGATATCAAGGTAACAGTTGATGATATTGCAAAGGTAATTGAACTGTGGACAGGTATCAGCGCACTTAAAATCAAGGAAAGCGAATATGATAAAATTCAGGGCCTTGAAGAAAAACTTGGTGCTGCGGTAATAGGCCAGGAAGAAGCCGTAAGCCTTGTAGCAAAAGCGATAAAACGCAACCGTGCAGGTATAAGCGGCCGCACACGCCCTGCCAGCTTCTTGTTTGTGGGTCCTACAGGTGTGGGTAAAACCGAACTTGTAAAACAGCTGGCACAGAATCTGTTTGACACAGTTGACCCTCTTATCCGTTTTGATATGTCGGAATTTATGGAAAAACATGCGGTGTCCCGTCTTGTAGGCTCGCCTCCGGGTTATGTTGGCTATGACGAAGCAGGCCAGCTGACAGAAAAGGTGCGCAGAAAACCATACAGCGTGGTGCTTTTTGATGAAATTGAAAAGGCACACCCTGATGTGATGAACATTCTGCTGCAGATTCTTGATGAGGGCAAAATCAACGATGCTCACGGCAGAACAGTAAACTTTGAAAACACAGTTATTGCAATGACTTCCAACGCAGGTTCTACCGACACAATGAATGAAACAGGTTTTGGCAAAAGCCGTTCCGATATGACAAAGGCAAAAACAATGCGTGCTCTCAAAGACTTTTTAAGACCGGAATTTCTTGCACGTATCGATGAAATTGTAGCGTTTAATCCGCTGACAGAAGAAAACCTCAAGGAAATTGCAGCACTTATGATGAGTGAATATGTAAAACCTATGGAACAGAAAGGCATTGAGCTTACCTGGGATGATGCGGCTCTTGGTGTTATATGCTCCAAAGCAAACGGCGGTCAGTTTGGTGCACGCGATATCCGCCGTGTAATCCGCAAAGAAGTTGAGGACAAAATTGCCGAAGTTATAATTGATAACATTCAGCTTTCAAAAGTGCATGTTACTGCACAGGACGGCGAAATTAAGGTTGAGCATTAATCGGATTAATGCCAATATATGTCAGTTTGTGACAGTATGTGCATCAAAAAGTGATTGACAAATGTACAGGTTTGTAATATAATAATTTATGCTGTTAAAACAACAGCATAAATATGCGGGTGTAGTTTAGTGGTAGAACTCCAGCCTTCCAAGCTGGTCGTGTGGGTTCGATTCCCATCACCCGCTCCAAAAGGTCCTGACTCATTGAGTTGGGACTTTTGTTTTATCGCAGGACCTTTTTTCGCAGGGGGGGTCCCCCCTAAGCGACGACAATTTGCTCCGCACAGCTCTACAAATTGTCTGTTACCCCCTACAAAAGAAAGCGGGATATGCCATAGGCATCCCGCAATCAAAACTGATATAGTTACACATAAAGCATTGACATATAGAGGTAATTATGAAACTTACAGCTGAATATATTCTTGGACAATTCAATAACAGCGGCAAAAAGCATCTGATTATTACAGGCTGGCGCGGCAAAGGTAAAACCACACTTTTCAGCAAAATTGTAAACATAATTGCGGACGGCAAAATTTTACCGGGGCTTACATCCGGTATGGTGCCAAAACAAGGCGTTATGCTGCGTGATAATATAAGCGGTAAAGAGGCTGCGATTGGCATTTACTGCCCCGAAAAAGCTGAAATAGGTAAAAATATGATACCTTATTCTGACGGATTTTATGTGGTTGGTATCCCTGCGATGGAATATGCACTTAAATGTGAAAGCAAATGGTTTTCTATGGATGAAATAGGTTTTCTTGAAAGCAGCGAAAAGGAGTTTCAGAATGCAGTGCTGAAAACAATGGAAGAAAAACATCTTGTTGCGGTGATACGCAAAATGGAAAAAGGCAAAGTGCCGTTTGTCGATGATATACTGTCACGGGAAGATGTTTACATTCTTGACCTTGATGATTATGACACAAGTGAATACTGGGATTAAAAATAAAACTGTACGCATTTACCTGTGCGTACAGTTTTTTATTTTGCATTTATCAGGTTTACTTTTTTATTACAAAATAGTATATTAAGGATAGTTACAAAATATAAACCGGAGCACAGCAATGACAAGTTTTTTGGTAAAAGATAAAAGTTTTTATACAAAAGTACTGGCGATAGCTATACCAATGGCACTGCAGAACCTTATAAATGTAGGAGTAAGCCTGCTGGATACGGTAATGCTTGGTCAGTTGGGTGAAGTTGCAATGTCGGCATCGTCACTGGCAGGGCAGGTTGGCTTTACATATATGATTATGAATCTTGGCCTCACTGCAGGTGCAAGTGTGCTGACCAGTCAGTACTGGGGCAGAGGAGATTCGGCGTCAATACGTAAGGTTCTCAGCATGACCTATAAAATATCTATGATTCTTGCAGCAATTTTTACTGTTGCGGCACTTATGCTGCCGGAACAGCTGATGACTATTTTTACAAAAGAAGCAGATGTTATTGCAAGCGGTGCGGTTTATATCAGAATAATGGCGTTTTCTTACTTTATCAGCGGCTTTACGATGACAAGTTTCAGCATTTTAAGAACTGTTGGTACAGTAAAAATATCTCTTTATGTTTACATTATTTCCTTCTTTGTAAATGTATTTTTCAACTATTCACTGATCTTTGGTCACTTTGGCATGCCAGCCATGGGCATTGCCGGTGCGGCGCTTGCAACCTTGATTGCCAGAGCGGTGGAATTTGTGATTGTGGTAATATTCATCTTTAAATACGACCACAAAATTCAGTTTACAATTAAAGATTTCCTGCTTAAAACTGATGTTGAAATACTTAAAATATATATGAAGCATGGTGCTCCTGTACTGTGCAACGAAATTTTATGGTCCCTTGGCAGCAGTATGCTGTCCGTTATTATGGGTCATATGGGCAAGGAATTTGTTGCGGCAAACAGCATTTGTTCGGTAGTGTTCCAGTGCACTTCAGTTATGACACAGGGTATGAGCAGTGCCGCGAGTGTCCTGGCGGGCAATACTATAGGAGAAGGCAAGTACAAACAGGCAAGGGAACAGTCTCTTACAGTATTTGTGATAAGTATTGTGCTTGGCGTTATTGCCTGTGGAATTACGGTAGCGGTAAGCAAGCCGTTTGTAAGCTTTTACAATGTAACGGAAGAAACCCGTGCCATAGCCTTTGAGCTGCTGGCGGTTATGGCGGTACTCACAATTTTCCAGACAGTAGGTGGTATCAACATGTTTGGTACCCTGCGTGGCGGCGGAGACAGCAAATTTGTACTGTTTTTTGATGTAAGCAGTATGTGGCTGTTTTCTGTGCCATTGGGCTGGCTTTCAGGTCTTGTGCTGCACTGGCCTGTGTGGGCGGTGTGTATATGCCTGCGCAGCGGTGACGTGTTCAAATCCTTTGGTGCAATTGCCCGTATTTTGTCAGGCAAATGGGTAAAGGATGTAACAAGAACGGAACAGCAGATAAGTGAAATAGAAGGATAATTTAATAGTTACAGCTGCGCTGGCGTTTGAGGAGGATATCTGCTTTTATGGCATATCTTTACGTACAGCGCAGTATTGAATTTTAGCATAAAATAAGTTAATATATATTAGAATATGGGATAAATGCTTTTGGGGGAAAATTATGTCAAAAAAAGGAAGAATGATTATAGCAGTAGCTGTATCCAGCATAGTGCTTGTATCTGCAGCGATAATATTTCCCCGCAAGGCAGTAACGGCAAACGCAGGGGCAGAGTTTTCGGGCCTGCGTGCAGCAGAAACTGACAACAGAATTACAGTCAGCTGGTCACCGCTGGATTTGTCAGATACACAATATACAGCGCTTGAAATAACGGGTGAAGATTATTCACAGGTTGTAAAAATCGACACAATGCAGACAGAATATGTGTTTGAAAACGGTAGACACGGCAAAAAATACACCTTCAGTCTGATATCGGATAAAATAAATGAAACTGACGGAATAAAAAATTCTGTGTCAGCGATGTTTCTGGATTTTGAACAGCTGCCTGATATTCCGTTTTTACAGATTGACACAGTTACGGGTGAATTTCCAACCTGTACATATGTTGATGCTCCCGAGGGCTGCTGGGGTGCATCGGTAACAGATAACGAATATGTCAGTGCAAAAATACATTACGCATATCCCGGCAATGATAAAATTGAATGCAATGGCCAGATACGCATAAGAGGCAATACGTCTGCAAGATATTATGCAAAAAAACCATACAGAATCAAGCTTGAACGCAGCATAGATCTTCTCAACAGAGGAGATGCGGAATATAAAGACACCGACTGGGTGCTTATAAACTATTACGGCAACTTTGCAACTGAAACAGGGTTTGCTGTTTCAGAAATATGTGACATGGAATATACACCGGGTTGTGTGCCGGTAAACCTTATGATCAACGGCAGCTGGCAGGGGTTGTATATTCTCACTGAACAGGTGGAAAAAGGCATAAACAGGGTTGATGTTTCCAACAGCGGTTTCATTATTGAAAACGATGCATACTGGTGGAAGGAAGGCAACAACTATTTTAAAACCGATAACGACTGGTACCCTTTGAGTTATACTTTCAGATACCCTGACACAACAGTGCCCGAAAGCCTTAAAACAGTAATAAGAAATTATGTAAACGATTATGAAAATGCCTTGCTGGCTGAAAATCCTGATTACAGTAAGTACATAGACCTTGACTCCTATGCAGGCTGGCTTATGGTGCATGATATTATGGGCACATGGGATGCAGGCGGTTCAAATATGTTTATGTATAAATATGACTTAAACCTTAACAACATTTTTTCCAGCAAGATGAAAATGGGCCCTATATGGGACCTTAACTCTGCATATTCCAAGGAAAATGAATGGTCCAGTATACATGTGGACTGGGCATTGAAATATGAAATTATGTTCAGAATGCCCGATTTCAGACAGACATATATTGACAAATGGAACGAATTGTCTCCGGTACTGGTTGAAAAAACTGAGGAATATATGACAGAATATATGGAACAGTACGGCGAAGGCCTTCAGCAGAGTTTTTATCTGGACACAGCAAAATGGGGCACAGAGCACAATACTGTCCGGCAACAGCAGCAGTTTGTGCTTGACTGGATGAAAAATCGTGTTGAATGGATGAATGAAGCAACCTCACTTTTATAGAAAGGTTTTATATAAATGGATTATCGTCACGAACTGAAATTTATTGTTACAACAGCAGACCTTGCACTGCTGCGTGCAAAATTATCCAATATTATTAAAACTGACACTAATCAGGACGATGAAGAAGGATATATAATCACAAGTCTTTATTTTGATGATGTATATAACACCTGTTTAAAAGAAAATATCAACGGATATGATAAAAGGGATAAATACAGGCTCAGGCTTTACAACAACAGCACCGAACTTATAAAGCTTGAAAGAAAAAGTAAAGTAAACGGTATGACAGCCAAAATTTCGGCTGATGTGAACAGCGGTGAATGTGCACAGTTTATGGATTCACACATACCGTGGCTTGATAAAGCAAATTCAGCAGTAAAAAACAAACTGCTGTGCGAAATGAAGTTAAAGGGTATGATGCCAAAATGCATTGTACAGTACGAAAGGGAGGCCTTTGTTTACCGCCCCGGCAATGTGCGTATAACCTTTGACAAAAATATCAGCGGTTCTTTGAATACGGACACTTTTATGAACAGTAAAATTCTTACAGTTCCGCTTCTCGGCAAAGATATACATGTGCTTGAAGTAAAGTATGACAATATGCTGCCTGCTTTTATTGCAGAACTGCTGGAAACAGAAAAACTGCAGCGCACAGCCTTTTCAAAATATGCATATGCACGACAGACATTAGGATAATTAAGGAGAAAAATAATGAACGGCATTACAGATTCCATTATTAAAAATATAACAGAAGGGTTTGCATACAACGATATGTCTACAACCAAAATAGCTGTAACCCTGATTATAGCTTTTGTTCTGGCAATGTATGTACATATGGTGTATAAACTTGTGACACGCAATGCGTTTTACTATAAAAACTTCGGCATTGCAATGACACTTATGGCAGTAATTACAGCAGGCATTATTATGGCTATGCAGTCAAGCCTTGTAATTTCGCTTGGCATGGTTGGTGCTTTGTCCATAATCCGTTTCCGTACAGCAATCAAGGACCCTATGGACCTTATGTTCCTGTTCTGGTCAATATCCATAGGTATCATCTGCGGTGCAGGTCTTTACGAAATGGCAATCATTATGTCGGTTGTCACAACAGCAGGTATTGTAAGTTTCAAACTTCTGCCTGCAAAGAAAAACACTGTAGTTCTGGTTGTAAACGCTGCATCAAAAGATGTTTATGCTGACATTATGGAAAAATTCAAGGCAAAATCAGTGCCTGTTGTTATCAAGGCAAAAAATGTAAGCAAAAAAGGCATGGAGCTTATTATTGAAGCAAAACTTAATGCAGAAAAAGAAACCATTGTTGACGAACTGATGGGAGTAACAGATGTCGAAGCGGTTTATCTGCTGGAAAATGATATGGAAATCAAACAGTAACAATAAAAACGGACACAGTAATGTGTCCGTTTTTTAGTATAATTCCCCGTTTTGAACATATAATCTTACTAACAGATACAAAGGGGGAATTTATTATCAATCCGTTTGAGCACAGACCGCTGAAAATTCTGGAAGGCATAAGAAATTACCGTGAAATTTACCCGAAAGCATACTGTAAGCACACGGTGGACCCGTACACCAAAACCCGTATTATTCTTATGAACGGTACAGAGTTTGAAGCCAACTGGTTTTCGCACCAGCTTGCACGCCATACAACTGACAATGACCTCAGGCGCGAACTTGCACTGAGCCGTATGGTGGAAAAACAGCAGCAGCAAAAACTGGCAATGCTGAAACCCTGTGATGAGACAATGCTGGAACACACAATAGGTTATGAACAGCTTGCAGTCGACCTTACTGCAGAGCTTGCAAAAAGAGAAAAGGACTGCCATGTAAAAAAAGCGCTGGACTTTGCCCTGCTGGAAGATTTTGACCATCTTTACCGATATGCAAATCAGCTGGAAATGGAACAGGGGGTAATTGCTGAAAGACTTGTGGGCGGTTACACTGAAATTATGCCCGGCAGACCAACAATTGCTCATCACCGACACCCGAAAGATAATGTCAAATGCAATATCAATGCAAAAAAGGCAGATAAACAGACGGTGCTCAGTACAATGATTATCACAGCGGCAGAACAGCAGACTATGAACTATTATATGAACATTTCAGGTTTTGCCACAAATGATGCTGCCCGCAGACTTTATCAGGAAATTGCACTTGTTGAAGAAGAGCATGTAACACAGTATGAGTCGCTTATGGATTCCGGTGCAACCTGGCTGGAAATGCTTTTATGGCACGAATATGCGGAATGTTATCTGTACTGGTCCTGCTTTGAAACAGAAACCGATCCATATATCAAATGTATATGGGAAGAATATCTGGAAATGGAAATTGCCCATCTGCACAAGGCAGCACAACTGCTTGAAAAATATGAACACAAACACTGGCAGCAGGTTATACCTGACGGATGTTTCCCGCCGCCAATATCTCTTCACGAAAATGTGGAATATGTGCGGGATATTCTTAAAAATACAGTACAGTTCACAGGAGACAGGGAAGACTATGAAAAACTGGAAAACATGCCTGACGATGCAGACTTTTTCAGATATCAGCAGCTTATTCTGCCCTGTGATAATTATGCACAGAGTCACAATGTAATCTGCAGTCACATTAAACAGTGCGGCGAGGATTATCGTTATCAGGTTGCACAGCATCCTCACCGCCAGCTTTCTGACCGCAGGTGCGACAATACAAAGGTCGGCAGGGAAAAATGTGCAGCACAGTCTGACGGTTTTGAGTGCAATGAATGCTGAAAATGAGATATTATAAAAAATAAATAATATCAGTGCTTCGCTATTATGTGCGGGGCACTGATATTTATGTTGAAAATGTATACGATTTTTTATACAATAATAAAAAAGAGCAAAGGAGCGAAAAACTATGATTTTTGAAAAAAAGATAGTGGAAATGTACCGCAGCCAGATGTATATCCGTTGTGATGACATGGGTACTGCCTATTATTTTTCGGCAGATGATTTTGAGGGCTTACATAAATTTCCGTTTTCCTTCAAGGCACAGGCAGGGCATAATCTCCAGGGATATTTTTATCACTACGATAACCCGAAACCGGGCCGTCTTATAGTATTTGACCACGGCATGGGTGGCGGTCACCGCTCCTATATGAGAGAAATTGAGGTTATTGCAAAACAGGGATATATGGTTTTTGCCTATGACCATACAGGCTGTATGGAATCGGGCGGGGACAATACCAACGGTTTTGCACAGTCACTCAGCGACCTTGACTGCTGCCTTAAAGCACTTAAGGCAGATGAAAACTATGAAAACGAAGATATTACAGTTATCGGTCACAGCTGGGGTGCTTTTTCCACAATGAACATTGCGGCATTTCACCCGGATGTAAAACACATTGTGGCAATGTCGGGGTTTGTTTCGGTTGAAAGAATGGTAAATCAGTTTTTTGGCGGAATGATGAAAGGTTTTGCAAAAGCTGTTTATGAACTTGAAAAACGCTCCAACCCTAAATATGTATCATTTGATGCGGCAGAAACACTGGCCGGCAGGGACGTAAAAGCACTTATTATCCATTCTGCAGATGACCCTACTGTTAAAAAAGAACATCATTTCGATGTACTTCGCAATTCACTTGCAGGCAAACAGAATGTCACATTCTGGCTGACAAAGGGCAAGTTTCATAACCCTAATTACACCGAAAAATCGGTGGTTTACAAAGATGAATATGTGGCAACCTTAACCAAAAAGCTTAAAAACAAAGAACTTGAAACGCAAGAACAGAAAAAAGCTTTTGTTGCAGCATATGACTGGTGGGCAATGACTGAACAGGATATGGATGTGTGGAACAGAATATTTGAGTTTATTGAATAAAACCTGTGGGCATTAGCGGCCTCCCAACAAGAAAACACAAACCTGATTTTTAACACAAAAAGGCTGCTGCGTCAGCGACATTTGCATTACACAAAGCAGTGCTTCGTGCCTTTTCCTTGCAGCAGCACTTTTTCTGCAAAAACAGGCAAAAATGTACCCGACAGCACACTTTGCAGTGTGTTGCCGGGTATTTATATTTTCTTATCGGAATGTCGTTTTGGACCGCTTTTGTTTTGTTGTGTAAACAAAAAAGCCAGCCTGAAAGGCTGGCTGTATGTGGTTGCGGAGGCTGGATTTGAACGGGCGACCTTCGGGTTATCAATTTGTGCCGGTAACCGTCGTGTGTCGCATACTGCAACCTCACAGGTTCGGCTTGGTCTGCTCGCACTTTGGGTGACACCGCTCACAAAAAAAACAGTCCACAGTATTTTCAGTTTTGATAATGAAATAATTAAAAAGGCAAGGCTGCCGTATGGCATAGCCTGCCGTCATCTAAGGGGGTGACAGAAAATTTGCACAGCAAATGCGGAGCAAATTTTCGTCAAGAGGGGGATAGTTCCCCTATGAACAAAATGTCCTGTAAAAAAATAAGTCCTGACTTAACCCAAGTCAGGACATTTTGGTTGCGGAGGCTGGATTTGAACCAACGACCTTCGGGTTATGAGCCCGACGAGCTACCATGCTGCTCCACTCCGCGATATGTCAACATTAAATTATTATAAAGGATGTTTGATGGTTTGTCAATATTTTTTTTGCACGAATTTTAAATTTATTGGATAATAAAAATCACCTCTGTGCATTACAGAGGTGATTTTGTTTTTATTATTCTTTATCAAACTGCATGTTGTAGTATCTTGCATAAATTCCGTTTTCTGCAAGCAGTTCGTCGTGGCTGCCCTGTTCCTTGATGCTGCCTTCTTCAATAACATAGATTTTGTCAGCATTGCGGATTGTGGAAAGGCGGTGAGCAATAACCAGTGTTGTTCTGCCGTGACTGAGTTTTTCAAGGCTGTGCTGGATATATCTTTCACTTTCGTTGTCCAGAGCAGAAGTTGCTTCGTCAAGAATAAGGATAGGTGGATTTTTAAGGAAAACTCTGGCAATGGAAATTCTCTGCTTCTGACCACCGCTGAGTCTTGTGCCGCGTTCGCCCACAAAGGTGTTGTAACCGTCAGGCAGGCTCATAATAAAGTCGTGGATATTGGCTTTCTTTGCGGCTTCGATAATTTCTTCTTCGGTAGCACCTTCCTTGCCGTAGGCAATATTTTCGCGGATTGTTGCATAGAACATGTAAACATCCTGCTGAACAATACCAATGTTGCGGCGCAGTGACTGTGCTTTGATGTCTTTAATGTCTGTGCCGTCAAGTTTTATGCTGCCGCCTGTAACATCATAAAAACGTGGGATAAGGCTGCAGATTGTGGTTTTGCCGCCGCCTGACGGACCAACCAGTGCAATTGTTTTGCCGCTGTCAATTGAAAGGCTGATGTCCTGCAGAACCTTTTCTTCTTCGTTGTAGTTGAAGCTTACGTTTTCAAAGGTGATTGTGCCGTCGATATTTTCAAGGTTAACAGCATCAGGTGCGTCCTTGATGTCGGGGTCTACATCCATAACTTCTTTAAAACGTGCAAAACCTGTGTAACCTTTCTGCAGCATTTCAGTAAAGTTGATAAGCATGTTGATAGGGTTAAGGAAAACATTGATGTAAAGTGCATAGATTGCAAGGTCGGTAGGTTCAAGGCTGCCTTTTGCAACAAAATAACCGCCGCTTACAAGCACTGCAACATAGAGTATACCCTGGAAGAACCCGTTGGTAGCGTGATATTCGCCCATGCAGAAATAGTTGTCTTCCTTGGTCTTGAGGTATGCTGTGTTGCTTTTGTGGAATTTGCTTCGTTCAGCTTCTTCACCTGTAAAGCTTTTTACAACCCTGATACCTGCAAGGGAGTCCTGCACAGCAGAGTTTATGCCTGCAGTCTTTTTGCGGTTTTCCATAAAGAGAGCACGCATTTCCTTGTTTTTATGGAAGGTGTAGATAAACATTACCACACATATGCCGATAAGCAAAAGGGTCATCGGCACATTCATAAACATAAGAATTGTAAAACTGCCTATCAGCTTGATAAGGGCAATAACAATGTTTTCAGGGCCGTGGTGAGCAAGTTCGGTAACATCAAACAGGTCGTTTGTAATTCTGCTCATCATAACGCCTGTGTTGTTTTTATCATAAAAACTGAAACTGAGTTTCTGATAATGGTCAAACAGGTCGCGGCGCATGTTGTTTTCCATTCTTGCGCCCATAATATGTCCCCAGCTGGTGATAAAGTACTGACAGCCGAATTTGACTACATACATCACAACAAGAGCAATTGCTATGTAGATAAGCACCGAGAGAATTTCCTCGCTGGAACGCATGAAAACGGTTTTTGTCAGATAATCCAGCACTTTAGGAAAAGCAAGATCAATGCCGCTTAAAATCAAAGCACATGCCATATCTGCTATAAACAGCAGTTTATATGGTTTATAGTAGGATATAAATTTTTTAAAAATCTCCATAAAACCTCGTCTTAAATTGAATTTTTTTAAATTTAAAAAATAAGGCAAACAATAAAACCTCTGCTGAACAGAGGTTTTATCAGTTTATAGTGAAAAACAGTTATTATTCTTCAGTGTAAGTTTCCTGAGGCTGTTCACATGTTTCTGCAGGTTCTTCGCAGCAGCAATCATCATAGCAACAGTCTGCTTCGTCTTTTGGCAGATAATCTGCAAGATAATCTTCGTTGAAGAGCATATCATCATATTCTTCAAGTTCAGCTTCTCTTTTTTTAAGATAGTATGCAACACCTGCAACCGCTGCAGCAACTGCAGCAACAAAAGCTATTAATGCCCAGAAAGTAGATTTTTTCATAGATGTATTCTCCTTAACATTATTATTTTCAGTTACGGTCACTGCAGGGGATTCCTTTGCATTATCTGCGGCTTTAAAACGCTGGATATTGCTTTTATACAGCTTAACTGCTTTAAGCAGACTGTCTGCGGCAAAGTATTTTACCGACAGAAAGGTTTTGTAAACTTCCAGTGCAGATATTGTCACATCGCCCATGTTCTTGGCAATTTTCAAAACAGAAATATTCTTTATTGGATTATTCATAATTGCCTCCGTATAGTTGATACATATATTATCTCACAATTTGAAAAAACATACAATATTATTTTTAATAAAAAATAATTAAAAAATATGCAATGTCATAAAATTGTCACCTAAAAAACTTTAAAAATATATGTAAATATGTTATTATATAATATTATTAGATGATAAAATAGCCATAACTGTACGATATACATTTTTATACAATAAAAACATGCAAAGGCAGGTAAGAATATGAATTTCAACAACTGGTTCACATCCCTTACAAGTGTTCTTAACACCATTGAAATTTGGGATATAATGGATGTTCTCATTATGACATTTGTTATATATCAGGTGCTTTCACTTGCAAAAAAATCAAGAATTATACAGCTTCTCAAAGGTATTGCCGTGCTTATTGCGGTATATATATTTGCTGCCAATGTAGGCCTTAAAACGGTTGTATTCATACTTAACAACATACTGCAGTTCGGTTTTGTAGCTGTAATTGTTGTTTTCCAGCCGGAAATCCGCCGATTCCTTGAACAGATGGGCCGCACAAACATTCTGTCTCTCTTTTCTTTCCAGAAAAAGACAGCAGATGAAGAAGAAATTGAAGAAATCAGAAAAACCATTGCTTCCATCTGTGACAGTGCAAAGAATATGAGCGAAACCCGCACAGGCGCACTTATGGTTATGGAACGTTTTTCAAACCTTGGTGAAATAAAGCGCAGCGGTACAGTTGTAAATGCAGATATCACACCGGAACTTATAGGCACCATCTTCTATGAAGGTTCACCTCTTCATGACGGTGCAATGATTATTGAAAACAACCGTGTTTCCGCAGCAGGCTGTGTGCTGCCGCTTTCCGACAACCTTGAAATCAGCAAGGATATGGGCACACGACACAGAGCAGCTCTTGGTCTCAGTGAAACCTGTGATGCTGTTGTTGTTGTTGTAAGTGAAGAAACAGGTATTGTTTCTGTGGCAAAAAACAGCGTGCTTATCAGAAACCTCAACAGACAGAGTCTGTATAATCTCCTTGAAAAGGAATTTGTTACACCGATTATAAATGCATCGGAAAAAACACAGCTTAAACTGCAGAAAGGAAAGGGAAAAGCAAATGAAAAACGTTAAACTGCAGGAGCTTTTTAACTCCAACCGCTTTCTTATGGTTATATCTTTTGTGCTTGCTGTTACTTTCTGGTCAATTGTAGTTACATTTTTCAGCACAGAGGCAAGAACAACAATTGAAGATGTCCCTGTAAACTTCGAATACAATGCTTCATATTTGAATCTTGACCTGGAAATTATTGAAAAGGATATTGAAACTGTGGATGTTGTTGTGACAGGTCCCCGAAGCATTATCGGTGCCCTTACAAAAGACGATATCATTGTTTATCCTCAGTTTACAAATGTGCGTGTGGCGGGCAAATATTCACTTGCACTCAACGCAATAAAAACTTCCACCGTTATGGAATATCAGATAGAATCCCTCAGTGACTATCAGGTAGGTGTAAGATTTGACCGTCTTGTTGAAAAAACATTCAATGTTGATATTGATGTTTCCAACCTTACAATTCCTGGCGAATTTATGGTTGATAAAATATATGCAACACCTGCAGATGTAACGGTAAAAGGTCCTGAAAATTCTGTAAACCTTATCAGCAAGGTTGTTGCAACAGTAGCGGCTCAGGAACTTACACAGTCTACAGTGCTTCCGGCAACACTTACACTGTACGATGCCAACGATGATATTATCGATTCAACATATGTACAGTTTGATCAGGAAGAATTTACAGTTACTGTTCCTGTCCTCAGCGAAATTGTGCTTCCTGTCAAGATTGATTACATCAATGTGCCGTCAGGCTTTGATGTAAACACTCTTAATGTTGCACTTTCTCACGAGGAAATTCATCTTGCGGTTCCTACAAGAACAGCCCAGAATCTTACAGAGTATGTTGTTGGTTATATTGACCTTAACACTCTCGAGTTGGACCGTCCGTATGTGTTTGATGTCACATTGTCGGGCAGTTACAAAAACATACAGGAAATCACACAGATTTCTGCAACAGTATCTTCTGAAAACATTGCTTCCAAAACAGTTTCGGTTTCAGAAATCAAACTGCTCAATCAGGGACAGCAGAATGTTGAAGTTGTAACACAGAAAATCAGCAATGTGGAAATTGTAGGTAATGCAGCTGCTGTAGCAGCTATTTCCGGCGGCAGCGTTATAGCACAGATAGATATGTCACAGGTTTCCCTGGCACAGGGGCAGCAGACAATTGAAGTTGACATTATCATTCCTTCAACAGACAAGGTATATGCACGCGGAACATACTACGCTACAATCAAGAACTAAAAAGATATGATTATTGTAAACAATATAAAACTGCCGGTTGATGCACCAAAGGAACTGGCTGTGGAAAAGGCGGTAAAACTGCTTAAAATTCCGGCAAGGGATATAGCTTCCGCTTTTATACACAAAATGTCGGTTGATGCCCGTGGTGATATAAAATTTGTATACAGTGTCGGTGTTGTGCTCAATGACAGTGCGCGGGAAACCCGGTACGCAGGCAAAAACAAAGATATTACGGTAAAACAGCCGCAGCCGCTGGTAATTGAAAACGGCGGAAAAACACTGGAAAAACCACCTGTTATCTGCGGACTTGGCCCTGCAGGGCTGTTCTGCGGCCTGCTGCTGGCACGACAGGGAGCAAAACCTGTTGTATTGGAACAGGGAGAAGATGTTGACAAACGTACCGAAACGGTAAAACGCTTTGAAAAAGAAGGCAGACTCAACACACGCAGCAATATTCAGTTTGGCGAAGGCGGTGCAGGCACTTTTTCTGACGGTAAGCTGACAACCCGTATAGGTGATGCCAGATGCGGGTTTGTAACCGAAACTCTGGTGGAATTTGGTGCACCTGAAGATATAAAACATATTGCCAAACCGCACATCGGAACTGATTTGCTGGTTGGTGTAATAAAAAATATACGTAATGAAATTATCCGCCTAGGCGGTGAGGTGAGATTTAACACAAAACTTACCGATATAAATGTAAAAAACGGCAGGGTGGTTTCTGTTTCAACAGACAGCGGTGAAATTGAAACAGAAGTTGTTGTTATGGCAACAGGCCACAGTGCAAGAGATACATTCTTTATGCTTAAGGACAAAGGGCTTTCAATGGAGGCAAAACCATTTTCGGTTGGGGTGAGAATTGAAAGTCTGCAGAAAGATATTGACAAAGGGCTTTACCATTCCCTTGCAGGTCACAAGGCTTTGCCCAAAGGGGAATATCAGCTTTCCCACCATACAAAAACCAGAGGTGTGTATACCTTCTGCATGTGTCCGGGTGGCAATGTAGTTGCAGCGGCAAGTGAGGAAGACACTGTAGTGGTAAACGGTATGAGTCTTCACGCACGGGACGGCCGGAATGCAAACAGTGCACTGGTGGTTTCGGTAGGGCCTGAAGATTTTGACGGCGATTTTACCAAAGCAATTGATTTTCAGAGAAGCCTTGAGAAAAAAGCCTTTGAAATGGGCGGTAAAAACTACCGAGCACCTGCTCAGTCGGTGGGCAATTTCCTCAATGGAAAGACAGGCATCGGTAAAAGCAGGGTACAGCCGACATACCCTTTGGGAATTACTGAATGTGATATGGCACAGTTGTTCCCACAGCAGTTGACAGACTGCTTAAAGGAAGCAATGCCTGTCCTTGACCGTAAGTTGCATGGCTTTGCGGCAGCTGACAGCATAATCACAGGGGTGGAAACCAGAACATCATCCCCTGTACGTATTCTCCGCGGAGAAAATTTCCAGAGCAATGTAAAAGGAGTTTTCCCTTGCGGTGAGGGTGCAGGCTATGCAGGCGGCATAATGAGTGCGGCGGTGGACGGTGTCCGCGTTGCCCAGCAGATTTGCAGGGAATATAAATTTTCCTGATGACAGAAATGTCACAAAATAATAAATTTAAGAGGTCACAATGCTTTACAGAAAATGGCACAGTGAACAATTGAATAATTCCGATGTGGAAAACCTTAAAAGAGAACTTGGTGTCAGCAGTCTGTTTGCAAAGGTTCTTGTAAGTAAGGGTGCGGTAAATAAAGAGATGGCAGAAAAAATGTTTCTGCGCAGCACACCGCTTTCCGACCCATATCTTATGAAAGATATGGACAAGGCTGTACAGCGTATTCTTGCTGCTGTAGGAGCAGGGGAAAAGATAGTTATTTATGGTGACTATGACGTTGACGGTGTATGTGCAACAGCAACCTTGTTTACATGTCTTGAAAATATGGGTGCAAATGTTTTTTACAAACTGCCTAACAGGGAAAAGGACGGATACGGCCTTAATGCCGACATTCTGCAAAGTCTTAAAAACAAAGGTGTTGACCTTGTTATTACAGTGGACAACGGCATTGCAGCTATAAGTGAAGTGGAATTTGCAAACAGCATCGGACTGGACATTATAGTTACAGACCATCATCTGCCGAAGGGGGAAATTCCAAATGCACTTGCAGTTGTTGACCCGCTCCGTGCAGATGACACAAGCCCGTGCAAAACTTTGTGCGGTGCAGGGGTGGCTTTTAAACTGGTGTGTGCGCTTGAAGATGCTGACCCGGTGGAAATGCTGGACTATTATGGCGACTTTGTTGCGGTGGGTACAGTGGCGGACCTTATGCTGCTGGAAGGCGAAAACCGCACAATAGTAAAAGCAGGGCTGGCACTTATCAATGAAGGAATGCGACAGGGGTTTAACAGTCTTATAGAAATAAGCGGTCTGGGAGGCAAGGAAATTACAAGCGAAAACATTGCTTATGCAATAGGACCGAGAATTAATGCTGCAGGCAGAATGTCAGACCCTACAATAGCACTGGAACTGCTGTTAAGCGAGGACGAGGCGGAAGCAATGCTGCTGGCACAGCAGCTGGAAAACGAAAACCACAAACGTCAGGATATACAGAACAAGATGGCGGAAGATATAGCACAGGAACTTTCTGACAATCCTGATTTTACAAAGGACAGAGTTATTGTGGTATGGGGCGAAAACTATCACCCCGGTGTTGTGGGCATTGTTGCTTCACGACTTGTGGAAACCCACGCAAAACCTGCGATTGTGCTTACAAGGGACGGAGAATCCTTTAAGGGCAGCGGCAGAAGTGTAGGTTCCTTTAACCTTCACCGTGCACTTGAACAGACAAAACACCTGCTTATCCGTTATGGCGGACACGAACTTGCGGCAGGACTTACCATAGATGAAGAAAACCTGGAACAGTTCCGCAGAGAGATAAACTGTGTGGCATCAAGTGTTTCAGGCATGGAAAAAACAGAAAGCCTTAAAGTTGACTGTGTTGTGGATGTGGATGAAATTTCAGTTGACAGTGTTATGCAGCTGGGTTATCTTGCACCTTTCGGAAACGGCAATCAGACACCTCTGTTTATGGTAGAATCTGCACAGGTGGCAGGCATTTATCTTGTAAGTGACGGAAAACACCTGAGACTGAAGGTGAAAAAAGGCTCAGGTTATATGCAGGGGGTTATGTTTAATGTATCCCCGAATGAATTTGCATACAATATCGGCGACTATATAGATTTAACCGCAAACCTTTCCATTTATCAGAGCGAAATGGGCAGCATGGTTTCGGTGAAAATAAAAGAAGTAAGACCTGCTGGCCTTAAAGACGAGGTTATCGACAGCTACGATATATACCGTCTTTACAAAAACAACCCTGATATTTCAAGGGAACAAAAAGAATTCCTCTGCCCTACAAGGCAGGAGGTTGCGGATATTTACCGTTATATGGCACAGGGAGATATCCCTTGTGATGATATCCGTCCGCTGTTTGTACGTTTTGACAAACTGAACAGCGGTAAAATTCAGATTATAATTGATGTTCTGCTGGAACTGGGACTGATTGAAACTTCCCAATCGGGTGGCAGAAACTGCTTTAAACTGGTTAAAGTCAGTGAAAAGCGGGATCTTTCTGCAAGCAGATATCTTATAGATTTACAAAGCTGACTGGTGGTGTAGGCATGAAATACGAACAACTTAAAAAACTTGTACTGGAACACGGCAAGCATTATGACATTGATGTTATTGAAAAAGCATACAGACTTGCAGAAAAAATGCACGAAGGGCAGTTCAGAAAAACAGGTGAAGCCTATGTTGAACACCCTGTGGCTGTTGCTGCAATAGTAATAGAACTCGGTCTGGATACAACAAGTGTGGCAGCGGCACTGCTCCATGACGTTGTGGAAGACACTGACATAACCCTTGAAGAGATAGAAAAAGAATTCGGCAAGGAAACAGCACACCTTGTTGACGGGGTTACAAAACTGGGTAAAATTGCTCTGCTTACACAGGAGGAAGAACAGGCGGAAAACCTGCGCAAAATGCTGCTTGCAATGAGCCAGGATATTCGTGTAATGCTTATCAAGCTTTGCGACAGACTGCACAATATGCGCACTTATGAAGGCTGGAAACCACAGAAACAGCGTGACAAAGCTCTGGAAGTTATGGAAGTTTACGCACCTATTGCGCACCGCCTCGGTATCAGCAACATCAAGGATGAATTGCAGGATATTTCCCTTAGAATTCTTGACCCTGTCGGTTACGAAGAGGTTTACAACATAATTCAGCGTGCAGGCAATGCACAGAAAATAGTTGATGGCATTGTTGAAGAGGTAAGAGGAAAACTGGTGGAATTCGGTCTGCTGGATGTAACTGTAATGGGCCGTGTAAAAAGTGTTTACGGTGTTTACCGCAAACTGTATATGCAGGGCAGGGAACTCAGTGATATTTATGACATTCATGCAGTAAGAATTATCCTTAACAATGTGGCGGAATGTTACAATGCGCTCATGCTTATGCATGATTTGTACAGACCTATTCCGTCCCGTTTCAAAGATTATATCTCTACACCGAAAGCAAATATGTATCAGTCACTGCATACATCTGTTATCGGCAAAAAAGGTATTCCTTTTGAAATACAGATCAGAACATGGGATATGCACCACACTGCTGAATATGGTGTTGCTGCCCACTGGAAATACAAAACAGGTGTTCAGGGACAGGACAACATGGAGGACAAACTCACATGGGTTCGTCAGATTCTGGAAAGTCAGCAGGATTCCGATGACGCAAGTGAAATACTCAGCGATATCAAAAACGAACTTATTCCTGATGATGTATTTGTTTTCACACCAAAAGGTGACGTTATCAACCTGCCTTACGGTGCAACTGTAATTGACTTTGCCTATGCAATTCACTCTGCTGTCGGCAACCGCATGACAGGAGCAAAGGTTAACGGCAGAATTGTATCGATAGACTACAAGGTGAACACAGGTGAAATTATTGAGGTCATCACCGGTGCCAAGGACAAAGGTCCAAGCCGTGACTGGCTTAACATTGTTGCGACAAGTGAAGCAAAAAGCAAAATCCGTTCCTGGTTTAAAAAGGAACGCAAGGAAGAAAATATTGTTGAAGGCAAAGAACTGTTTGATAAGGAACTGCGCCGCAACCTCATAAATCTTGCCGATGATGAATACAGTAATTTTGTGGAAAATCTGGCGAAAAGACAGCGTCTCAACAATGCGGAGGAAATGTTTGCTGCATTGGGTTATGGCGGTCTGCAGCTTTCCAAGGTTATTTTCAAAGCCAAGGAAGACTATGCAAAAATGCAGAAGGATACAAAACCTTCCGAAGCAAAAATCAAAACCGCACCAATCCGAAAAACAACAAGCTCCAACGGTGTTATTGTTGAAGGTATTGACAACTGCCTTGTCAAATTCTCCAAATGCTGCAACCCGCTGCCGGGGGACCCTATTGTTGGCTTTATCACCCGTGGCTTTGGTGTTTCAATTCACAAAAAGACCTGTGTGCATGCAAGGGAAGAACTTCGTGATGCCGAAAATGCAGGCCGCTGGGTAAATGCATACTGGGCAGATAATATAAAAGAAGACTTCAAAGCAACACTTGATATTGTTGCACTGGAAACTCCTACAATGGTTGGTGATGTTTCAATGATGTTTACAAGCAGCCGTGTGCCTGTTTATGCCCTCAATGCACGCCAGATGGCAGACCACCGCATTGAGATGAGCGTTACAATAGGTGTAACCAACACAGAACATCTTACAAGTGTTATCAACAAGCTTACCAAAAATAAAAATATAATTTCTGTGATAAGAGGATAAAAATGAGAGCAGTTGTACAGCGTGTAAAAGACGCATGGATTACCGTAAATGGCGGTGAAAAACAGTATATGGAACAGGGCCTTGTTGTATTGTTTGGCGTAAATGACACAGACGATGCAAAGGACACTGCTGTTCTGGCAAGAAAAATCAGTGAACTGAGAATTTTTCACGATGCAGATGGCAAAATGAACATTTCTGCTTTGGACAACAACTACAGCTGTATGGTGGTAAGCCAGTTTACACTGTTTGCAGATACAAAAAAAGGCCGCAGACCATCTTTTATAAAAGCTGCACGTCCTGAAAAGGCAATTCCTATCTATGAAAAATTTTTGTCCGAAATACAGGCAGCAGGTTTTAAAAAGGTTATCCACGGTGAATTTGGTGCGGAAATGCAGATCAACCTGACAAATGACGGCCCTGTTACAATTATTCTTGATACAGATGAATGGAAGGCACAGTAATATGAAAGCTTATCATCTTATGGGCAGCGCCCCATACTATACAAACTGTTACCTGCTTACAGATAATGCAGGCAATGCAATTCTGTTTGATTGCAGTATAAAATGGTCTAAAATTGAAGAAATTCTTAAAAATGACAAAGCAGAACTTAAAGCAATTCTTATGACTCACGGCCATCACGATCACCGTGAATGTCTTGAAGAGGTTGTGGAAAAAAGCGGCGCACCTGTTTATATGGGCCGTCAGGACATTGCTCAGTTCTATATGGAAAATGTAATTCCTTTTAAAGACAAGGAAGCAATTGAAATCGGCGAAATGAAGGTGTTTGCTTTCCATACACCAGGGCATACACCGGGCTGCTACTGCTTTAAGTGCGAAGACATGCTTATCAGTGGTGACACACTTTTTGCAGGTACAGTGGGCAGAACAGACCTGCCCGGCGGTGATTTTGAAACAATTATGAACTCTCTGAGAATAATTGCAGAAGTTGTCCGCAACCAGAACCTTAAAGTTATGCCGGGTCATGCACATTTTTCCACCTTCAATATAGAAAAGGTGCAGAACCCTTATCTGAAAGAGGCTCTTAAGTGCTTATAATTTTAGAAAACCTTACCCATCATTACGAAGTTGAACAGCTTGTGCGTATGTTCACTAAAGATTTGTCGGTGCAGTTTGGCAGCAAGGAAACTGTACAGGCAGAAGGTGAATATCTGTATATATGCAGAGGGGAAAAAACTGTTACGATTGAACTTTCCTGCAATGGTGATATATATAGCGAAGCTGTAAATGTATGCTCTGATGAAGAAAAACTTATGCTGGATATCTGTGCAGCGGTGTACTGCCTGTGCACATCAGCTTTTGGCAAAAAACTTAAATGGGGTATGCTTACAGGGGTACGTCCCGTACGGCTTATGCGAAACCTTTATGCAAAGCATAAGGATATTGATGTGGTATGCGGTATTTTCCGCAGCCGATACTTTGTAAGTGATGAAAAAATAAAACTCTGCAGAGATATATTTTCGCTGCAGAAAAGCATTATCGACAACACAAAATGTAACGATTTCAGTTTGTACATTTCTGTTCCGTTCTGTCCTACAAGATGCAGCTACTGTTCCTTTGTTTCAGTGGGCAGCACCAATGCTTCAAAGCTTATGGGACAGTATGTTGACAAACTGTGTGAAGAAGTACGCTACACCGCACAGACGGCGGAAAAAGCAGGGCTTAACCTTAAATCAATCTACATAGGCGGCGGCACACCTACAGCGGTTTCTGCACAGCAGCTTAAGCAGATAATGCAGACAGTCAAAGACAATTTTGACCTGTCAAAAGTAGAAGAATATACAGTTGAAGCAGGCAGACCTGACTGTACTACAAAAGAAAAACTGCAGATTATAAAAGATTTTGGTGCCGACAGGGTGTCAATAAATCCGCAGACTTTTTCCGATGAAGTGCTTGCTGCAATAGGAAGAAAACACACTCATGCAGATTTTGTGGAATGTTATAAAACTGCAAAGGAAATGGGATTTAAAAGCATTAATACCGACCTTATTGCAGGTTTGCCAAAGGATACGGTTGAAGGCTTTGAAAAATCTCTCAGAGGATGTATTGAGCTGGGGGCTGAAAATATTACTGTGCACACCCTTACACTGAAACGTGCATCCAATATTGTGGTAAACCACGAGGATAACAGCTACAGCGACGTATCACTTATGCTGGACAAATGCAGTGCTCTGGCAGAAAACGGATATATACCATATTATATGTACCGTCAGAAATCAACACTGCAGAGCCTTGAAAATGTAGGTTATTCACAGATTGGACACGAAAGTCTGTATAATATATATATAATGGAAGAAATTCAGACAATTATATCCTGTGGGGCAGGCGGTGTTACGAAGGTTGTCGGTAAAGACGGCGAACTTAAACGAATTTACAACTATAAATATCCTACAGAATATGTAAAGGATTTTGACACTATACTCAGACGAAAAGACGAGGTGACAGAAGTATGCCGGCAATTTGGATTCCTAAACGATTAGTTGAAATGTCACTTATCAGTTCTGCAGGCATTGATAAGGTTGGTTTTGTGCGGCATTGCGAGTTTGAATACGAATCGCGCATATATGCAGCAGCAAAGGAAATAATGGAGTCCGGAAAGCACATAATAATGCTTACAGGACCATCCGGTACAGGCAAAACCACCACAAGTAAAAAAATAGCAGAAAAAATCCGTTCAATGGGCAAAAATGCTCAGGTGGTTTCTATGGATAACTTTTTTAAAAATCCCGAAACCTACCCACGTCTTGCTGACGGCACAAAGGACTACGAAAATGTGCAGGCGGTGGACATTGAACTTATGGACAGATGTCTTGAAGAACTTCTGGAAAAAGGCAAGGCCACTTTCCCGGTGTTTGATTTCAAAACCGAACGCCGTATTGAAGATGCAATGGAAATTGAAATCGGGGACGGTTATGTAATTGTAGAGGGTATTCACGCACTTAACCCGATTGTGCTGGATTCAATGCCGAAAAACAGTGTATTTACCATCTATGCAGGTCTGAGGGAAGAATATTCTCACCTTGGACAGCGTGTTCTGCCGACAAGAGATATCCGTCTTGTGCGCAGAATGATACGCGATTACAAACATCGCGGACATTCCCCACAGAAAACTATTTCCATGTGGGCAAACGTGTGTGAAGGAGAAGATAAATATATCAAGCCTTACAAATCCAATGCGGATTTGCTGCTGGACACATCCTTCAGTTACGAAATTCTGGTTATGAATTCCGCACTTAAAAATTTCCCGAGTGAGCTGGATGACGGCACACCGGAAGCAAAAAAATATAATGAAATTATAGAATCCCTGCAGAACTGTGGATATATATCGGAAGGGTACATACCTTCATCCTCAATGCTGAGGGAATTCTATTGTTAATGAAAAGGAGAAATATTATGGCTGGTTTATTTGACAATCTGCTTGAATCATCTGCAAGAATGGCAGACAAAGTAGCAAAAGTTACAGGCGAATACATTGATAAAGGCAAAGACAAAATTGATGAAATGTCTTTGAAGAATGATCTCTCCAAAGCTCAGAAACAGCTTGGTGCACTTGTTTATGCACTTCATAAATCAGGTGAAGAAAATGAGGAACTTGTTAAACAGTACATCGATGAAATTGCAAAAATCGAAGAAGAACTGGAAGAGTTTGCAAAACCTGAAGTTAAAGAAACTGTTGATGCAGAAGTTATCAAATTCTGCCCGACATGCGGCAAGGAAGTTGGTATGGAAGATTCTTTCTGCAAAAACTGTGGCAGCGCAGTAAAATGATTTGTATAAACAGTGAATTATATTACAAAAAGTATAAAAATAAAGGCGTTTTCTGTAAAGAAAGCGCCTTTTTGCTTGCTTTTTTAAAAATAAAGGTATATACTAATCGGTAGATTTGTAAGGGAGTAGCTGGCGCAGTAAATGCGTAGCAAGTCAACATACTGGCGTTAAGCCTGGCTTGCTTTAAAATGCGAGACTTATGTATAACTGGTAAAGCTATATGCATAGGTCTGTCTATATCAAAAAGGATAACCGGGTATGGCAGTTGCCAGACCGGTTTTTGTTTTTTTAAGGCATATATGCATAAATCTATAACATATAATTACTAATTGAAAAGGTGAAATTTATAATCGGGGGATCACTAAATGCAGTGGGATTTTATTTTTTTGTTTAACAGTTTGTTACTTGGTGTAGGTCTGGCAATGGATGCTTTTTCTGTTTCACTGGCAAACGGACTTAACGAACCAAAAATGAAAGCGGGCAAAATGACACTGATTGCAGGTGTTTTTGCTGTTCTGCAGGGACTTATGCCGCTTATCGGTTGGATATGCGTTCACACAATTCTGCAGTATTTCGGCTTTTTTGAAAAGCTTATACCATGGATTGCGCTTATCCTTTTGTGTTATATCGGCATACATATGATTAAAGAAGCAAAGGAATGCGAAGAATGTCCTGAAAGCTGCAAGGAACTTGGTATAAAGGTTTTGTTTGTACAGGGTATTGCAACTTCCATTGATGCATTGTCTGTAGGTTTTACAATTGCTGATTACGGTTTTTTGATGGCACTTGTGGCGGTTATTATAATTGCGGCTATAACATTTGTAATCTGCTGGGGCGGTGTTGCAATAGGTAAAAAATTCGGCACAAAGCTTGCAGGAAAAGCAGGTGTTTTCGGCGGAGTAATTCTTGTCTTTATCGGTATAGAAATTTTTGTGACAAGTTTTATTTAAATATTAAGGAAATATTCTGAAAAATTACATATTTTTGTGATACAATATAATTACAGGTTATTAGGAAATAATTTTTACAGAGGGATTATTTATGAAACTTTTATCGGTGGCAATTCCATGCTACAACTCATCAGCTTATATGCACAATGCAATCGAATCCTGTCTTGTGCTTGGTGAAGATGTGGAAATTATCATTGTGGATGATGGCTCCGCAAAGGACAATACACTGGAAATAGGAAAAAGGTATGAAGCAGAATACCCGACAATAGTCAAATGCATACACCAGGAAAACGGCGGTCACGGACAGGCTGTAAACACAGGGCTTAAAAATTCGACAGGCTTGTATTTTAAAGTTCTTGACAGTGATGACTGGTTTGACAAAGATGCACTTGTGCAGGTTGCAAATGAACTTAAAGCACTGCTTAAACACAATCAGGTTGTGGACATGTTTATTGCAAACTATGTTTATGACAAACCAAGCGAAAACAAACAGACGCCTATCCGCTACACCAATATTATGCCAACCAACGAAGTTATCGGCTGGAGTGACATGAAAAGGTTTCTGCCGCATCAGAACCTGCTTATGCACAGTGTAATCTACCGCACACAGCTGCTCAGGGACTGCAATCTGGAACTTCCAAAACATACATTCTATGTAGATAACATCTTTGTTTATCAGCCACTGCCATATGTAAAGACTCTGTATTATGCAGATATAAATCTTTATCATTACTTTATCGGCAGGGAAGACCAGTCGGTCAATGAAAAAATTATGATTTCCCGCATTGACCAGCAGCTGAGAGTAAACAAAATTATGATTGAATGCTGCGATGTTATGGCATTGGAAAACGAAAAATGCAGACAGTATATGATTAAATATCTTACAATGATCTGTGCGGTTTCCACTGTTTTGTGCGTGAAATCCGGAACAGCGGAAAATCTTGCAAAAAAAGATGAACTGTGGCAGTATCTCAAGGCACACAACAAAGAACTGTACAGGGCAGTAAAACACACTGCTATGGGTGCAGCAATGCAGCTTGACGGAAAACTGGGCAGAAAAATAATGGTGACAGGATATACCATTGCAAACAAAATTTTTGCATTTAACTAAATATATGACAAACGCGTAAATGATATATTTAAAGCGTTCTGTGGACGCTTCAATGCTTCTGCAGGACGCTTTTATTTTTTAGAGGAGAAAGACGTATGGCGATAAAAGCATTATATGAACTGGTTTGTGAAAAGAAAAGTATTCAGTTGAAACTTGATGAACTTAATAAGCAGAAAACACAGCTGAACGAAAAAATTGTGATGCTTAAAAGTCAGTACGAAAAAGAGCAGAAAGATGTTGATAATCTGGAAAATAACAGCTTATCAAAGTTTTTCTATAACCTGACGGGAAAACTCGATGAAAAACTGGATAAGGAAACCAGAGAAATGCTGACAGCAAAAGGTATATATGACAATGCAGTTTTTCAGCTAAGCAACATAAACACAGATATTGCAAAATACGAAAAGCGAATATCGGAACTTTCAGGCTGTGAAGAGCAGTACGAAGAAACTGTAAAATTAAAACTGGATGAATTGAAAGGAACAGACCCTGAAATAGTAAAGCTTCAGATTGAACTTGCGACTTGTGACAATAAACTAAAAGAAATACGGGAAGCTGTTCAGGCAGGAAATGCCGCATACACAAAGGCACAGGAGGTTTCAAAAGAACTGTCCAAGGCAGACAACTGGGCATTATTTGATATTTTTGGCGGCGGGCTTATTGCCGATATGGTAAAGTATGACCATATGGATAAAGCAAATATACTTGTGAACGAAATGTATTCGCATATGGCGGCTTTTAAAACTGAACTCAGGGATATAGATATGTCGGTCAGAGTGGATACTTCCGTTGACGGCCTGCTGATGGCCGCAGACTACTTTTTTGATAATATATTTACCGATGCGGCAGTTCAGAATAAAATTCAAAATGCAAAGGGGCAGGTTAACAATATAATATTTGCTATAAATGACGCGCTGTATAACCTTAATGAGATGGAAAAGGCTGAAAAGGAAAAATCAGAACAGCTAAATGAAAAACTGAACAGTTACATAGTGGCATTGTAAATAATTAAAAGCCTGTTGCTTAGCAACAGGCTTTTTTATCTGCATATTTAATTGTCTGTATTATCCCTGTGCGCCCGGTTCGTTCTTTACAAAGGCATAAATTTCATCACTGTTGTCAACCGGAGAAACTGTGCCCACAGGTGCACAGTAAATTACATATTCATCTTCGCCGTCAAGGCCAAACAGCTTGTTGCACAATTCAAAATCAAAACTGATTATTGCACAGGTACCAAGTTTTGCTGCCTCACAGGCGAGATAAAGATTCTGGCATACATGGCCCACGTCCACAAGGCTTCTCAGTACGGCTGCTTCGCCGTAACGCCATTCCGCACGGTATGGCATAATTGACCAGTAGAACACAACACTGGCATTGGATGCCCATTTCTGACCTACCACAGAATCGGCGATAACCTGTTCCATATCTTCCACAGGTTTTAAAAACTCAATTTCATTTGTCAGAGGCAGATAATGGTAAACGCCTTTGTCCAGACCTTCAACATTCTGAACAACAAGATATGTTTCAAAAGGATGTCTTGCACCGCCGCAAGGCACAGTACGCATTGTTGCATAGTTGTTGCCGCGCATGCTTTTTACACCCTGTGTTGCCCACAGCAGAAATGAAAGCTGCAAAAGTGTCAGTGACTCACCGCTGTAGCTGCGGCGGCTTTCGCGGCTGTATATAAGATTTACAGTGTCATTTGTAAGTTCAAGACTCTTGAAATCCATAGGCAGGGCAATCTGTTTGTCGGTCATCTTTGCTTTGGAAAGCGGTGGCTGAGGCAGACGCTGCTGCTGGTGGGACGGATAATCAGAGTCCTTTGAAGAATCAAAATGTGTCAGTTCACGGTAGTATTTTACAAGTTCCTCGTAACTTTTCATTGCGTAAAATCCTTTCGTTTTTGTTTTAATTGAAACATTGATGTGTGCCTTTGTCAAGCAAAAGCTGCTCTTTGCGTGTGCAACCTGCGGTTGCTAACATTTTAAAGGTAAGTTGATAGACTTTGACGGACATTTGGAGTATACTTTAATCAGGTTGGATAAAGGAGTATATCATATGAATCTTGGCGAAAAGATATACAGTTTAAGAATGGCAAAAAAACTGTCACAGGGTGATCTGGCGGAAAAGCTTGGTGTGTCCCGTCAGTCTGTTTCCAAGTGGGAAAACAACAGCGCAATGCCGGACCTTGAAAAGATAATCAGATTAAGTGACATCTTTGGCGTTTCCATAGATAAACTTGTAAAAGGTGATGAAGCTGTTGACGCAAAACAGGCTGATACAGAGGGACATGAACCAAAGGTGGAATATGTGCAGGTAGTGCACAAAACCGCAATGGAGGGCAGAAAAATTGCGGGCATAATTCTGTTATGCATGGCATTTCTGCTTACATTCGGAATAATGCTGCTTACAGGCAGTCTTGGAGGAATTTTTTATGCATTTCCGTTTTTGCTATGCGGTATCATTTGTTTTACCGTTAAAAAACATACAGGCCTTGTATGCTGCTGGACAATGTATATAATTATTGATATATTTATGCAGTTTTTTACAGGAGCAAGCAGGGCAATGGCACTTAACACAATACAATACATACAATCCGGTATGATAAGTCATGTGACCATAAATCTTATTATATCGTGGGTATGGCTGATACTGACAGTTGTACTTGTCTGGTGGACAGTAACGGTAGTTAAAAAAACATCTGTTGCCGATATGCCAAAGCTCAAAATAAAACTTACAGCAGGCTGGATAATATATATTGTTCTTTACGCTGTGCGCAGGATTGTTAATGCACTTTGGTTTGAAAGCGTGATTGTGCCGTTTATACAGGAAAACAATAGGCTGTTTGTTTTTATCAACACCACAGTTAATGAATGTATTTTTGTGTTGCTGCTGTTGATTGTTGTCAACACAGCAAGATATGTGTTAAATGTAAAGAAAAATGATTAATGAAAACCGTGTATTTCCAAGGATACACGGTTTTCTTGATTTTTACATAAATATGGTGTACAATAACATAGCGTTTTAAAGTATGTCCCCATAGTTAAATGGATATATGAACCTTGCGGTTTGCTGCTGCAAATGCTGCTTTGCACCACAGAAATCACAGATTTCTGCCGCAATAACCATGTTGCTCGCTTTGCTCGCAATAACAAGATATAACGATAAATTTAATATCTGCCCCCATAGTTAAATGGATATAACAAGCCCCTCCTAAGGTAGCGTTACAACGCTCACCTTGGAAAAACCTTAGGAGGGAGCTGAGTCCGATAACTACGGGGGCTGACAAAAAAATTTAATACGTCCCAATAGC
>SVMW01000019.1 GCA_015067215.1 Oscillospiraceae bacterium
GCAGAAAAACTCTGCATACCTTTTAGTGCTATATTGCCGTTTTTCCTTGATTTACAAGGGTTTTTTCTATGAGTGATTATTTGAAATAACGGTTGAGAAGTCCCTCAAATGCCTTTCCGTGTCTTGCTTCGTCACGAGCCATTTCATGCACTGTGTCATGGATAGCATCAAGGTTGAGTTCTTTAGCGCGTTTTGCAAGGTCAAATTTGCCTGCTGTTGCGCCGTTTTCAGCTTCTACACGCATTTCAAGGTTTTTCTTTGTGCTGTCTGTTACAACTTCACCAAGAAGTTCTGCAAATTTGGAAGCATGTTCTGCTTCTTCCCATGCAGCTTTTTCCCAGTAAAGGCCGATTTCAGGATAACCTTCACGATGAGCAACTCTTGCCATTGCAAGGTACATACCAACTTCTGTGCATTCGCCTTCAAAGTTAGCTCTGAGGTCAGCAATGATGTCTTCTGGTGCACCAGCTGCAACGCCTACAACGTGTTCTGCAGCCCACTGTCTCTGACCGGACTGTTCAATGAACTTTTCAGGACCAACTTTACATGTTGGGCAGAATGCTGGTGGGCAGTCGCCTTCGTGAACATAGCCGCATACGGAACAAACAAATTTCTTTTTCATAATAAAATCCTCCAAAATTATTCAATCATTTTAATTTTTAATTATCAGTGACTGCATTTGCAGTCTTTGCATTTACCGTAGAATGTAAGGTTGTGGTAATTTACCGAAAAACCGTAATCAGAATCTATCTTGTCATACAAGGCTTTATCAGACTGGCTGGTTTCAATGTCTATTACCGAACCGCAGCATTCACAGATAAAATGTGTGTGTGGCTTTGTTGTTGCATCATATCTTTTCTGACCATCAACTGTTGCCACTGCAATAATATCTCCATTTTGTTCAAAAAGGGATAAATTGCGATATACTGTGCCAAGGCTTATATCAGGGTGAACAGGTTTTACCTGATTGTAAATCCACTCTGCACTTGGATGACAGTCGGTACAGCGGATAACCTGTAAAATGGTATCACGCTTTTTGCTGTGCTTATGTACAGTATTCATTTATCCACCTCCAAAACAATAATAAGAATTATTCTTGTTTTTAGTATACCATATTTTTTCTATTTGTAAAGAGTTTTTTTAAAATTTTTCAAAAAAATTTTAATTAGTAAAAGGAATATATAAACTTAAAAAATATATTGTATATAATAAATCAATATTTAATACATTATTTAATAAAGATATGTATAAAGGTAAAGAGTCTCTATAAATTATGATTTAAAATTATGGAAAATAAAAAATAATTTCTATCGTTATTTAATTAACTGGTTACAAATTGGTTAAAATTTTGCAATTTTAGTCTCTTTTTGTTGATTTTGTACAAAAGTTCAGATTACATTGCTTGAATTGCTTGTAAAAAAGGTGTATAATTCAAGCAAATCCTGGAACATGATAATGAATACAGGAAAAACAATAGGAGGATAATTTTATGAAAAAATTATTGGCACTCGTACTTGCACTTGCAATGTCCATTTCAATGGTAGCATGCAGCAGCGCTCCAGCAGGCGAAGGCGAAGGCGAAGCAGCAGGCACAGAAACAGTTGAAACTGTTAAAATGACAATGGGTACAGGCGGTACAACAGGTACATACTACGCATTTGGCGGCGTTATTGCTAACGTTATCAACGGCAAAGATGTTGGTGTTGAAATCAACGTTCAGTCAACAGGTGCTTCCAAAGCAAACATCTATCTCGTTCACGACGGCGAAGCAGACCTTGCTATCGTACAGAATGACGTTATGGACTATGGTTACAACGGCACAGACCTTTTCGCATCAGAAGGCAAAGCTGACGGCTTCCGTACAGTAGCAGCTCTCTATGCTGAAGTTTGTCAGGTTGTTTCCACAAGCGACATCACATCCATCGAAGACCTTAAAGGTAAAAGAGTTTCCGTTGGTGACGCTGGTTCAGGTGTTGAATTCAACGCTCGTCAGATTCTTGAAGCTTACGGTATGACATTTGAAGATATCGAAGTTAACAACCTCGGTTTCGGCGATTCTTCCGACGCTCTCAAAGACGGCAAAATCGATGCATTCTTCTGCACAGCTGGTGCTCCAACAACAGCTATTGTAGAACTTGCAACAACAAACGACATCAACCTCCTTGCAATCGATGATGCACACGCAAAAATCCTTGCAGACGCTTATCCATACTACACAACATACCCAATCCCAGGCGGCTCCTACAAAGGTGTTGACGAAGACGTTCAGACAGTTGCAATCAAAGCTACATTGATCTGCTCACCAAACCTTTCCGAAGACACAGTTTACAACCTTACAAAAGCTATCTTCGACAATCAGGCAGAAATTGCTTCCGCACATGCAAAAGGTGCAGAACTCAGCCTTGAATATGCTGTAACAGGTGTTTCTGTTCCATTCCACCCAGGTGCAGAAAAATACTTTAAAGAAGTTGGCGCTATCTAATATACAACTTTGAAAAATAGGAAATTGAATTTCACGGCAGTGACTGCAATAATGATTTTCGTTATTGCAGTCATTGCAATATTTGGGATAAGAAGCGGAAATTATCTCGTATTAAGGAATGGAGATACGGATGAAGAATTTGCCCGCTTCCGTGTCAGTGAAGGTGACGAATTTTCGGTTACATTCATACATTCCGTTAACCAGTATCCTCTTACAGATGTATACCAGATCAAAGATGGAAAAATATTTGTTATCCGCACAATATACAACAACTTTGGTGCAGGTGTACAGACTGAAATTGAGGAAGGGCAGACGTTGACAATCAACGAAAACGGAGAGATGGTTGTTTCCGGTTTTGATATGGAAATGCCATATCTTTCATATATTGTAGGCACGGTTTCTGACCATACGCTTACAATTCATAATAAAGAAATCAGTTTAAGGGAAATCTGCGGCAGAAACAGCAAGGTCAGTTTTTCCTGTGAACATAGATATTTCTAAATATTATTAAGGAGGACTTTTTATGGCAGAAAATATGCAAGTTAATACTGCTCCTGAAGAAGAAATTCTTACAGGTTCTGCAGAAGATGTTGAAGCCATAATGAAAAAATACGACAGAGAGTCCAACACAAGAATCTGGGAAGGTACACCAAAAGTTATTATTGGTTATCTCCTTGCAGCATTTGCAGTACTGATGGTTTATATGAACCTTTTTGCAAACTGGGATGAACGTGTAAGACGTTCTTTGTTCGTAGGCATCGTTATTGTTCTTGTTTTCCTTATCTATCCGGCTAAAAAAGGTAGCGGTAAGGTTAACCACATGCCAATTGGTGACATCATTTTGATGGTACTGGGCAGTTGTTCGTTCTTTTATTTTGTTGTTAACTTTAAAGAAATCATCAGCCATGCAACACGTATCAGCAACGTAGAAATTATAGTTGGTGTTATTGGTATTCTTGTGCTGATGGAAGCTTGCCGCCGTTCGGTAGGTATTCCGATTCTGGTGGTTGCATCAGCATTTATCGGTTATGCATTCTGGGCAGGTTTTGACCAGGGCAGAACATTTATGCAGGTTCTTAAAACTGTAGTTTACAACCTGTTCTATACAACAGGCGGTGTTATCGGTACACCAATCGGGGTTTGTTCCACATACATTGCACTGTTTATCCTGTTCGGTTCATTCCTGGAAGCAACCGGTATTTCAGAATTCTTTATTCAGCTTGCAAACTCCATTGCAGGTGCTTCCACAGGCGGCCCTGCTAAAGTAGCTGTTATCTCATCTGCTCTTTGCGGTATGGTTTCCGGTTCTTCTGTTGGTAACACAGTTACAACAGGTGCGGTTACAATCCCAATGATGAAAAAGACAGGTTACAAAGGTGAATTTGCAGGTGCTGTAGAAGCCGCTGCTTCCACAGGTGGTCAGATTATGCCTCCTATTATGGGTGCTGCAGCATTCCTTATGGCAGAAATGGTTGGCGTACAGTACAGCGAAATCGCTTTCCGTGCAATTTTCCCTGCACTTCTGTACTTTACAGGTATCTTTATCACAGTTCACCTTGAAGCAAAACGTCTTGGACTTAAAGGTATCTCTAAAGCAGATCTTCCAAAATTCTTCCCACTGTTTATCAGACAGGGTTATCTGCTTATTCCATTGATTGCTCTTGTAGTAATGGTTATGAAGGGCTACACAATGTCCCGTTCAGCTGTTTTTGCTACATTCCTTGCAATCGTAGTTACACTTCCTAATAAAGAACTCAGAATGAATCCAAAGAGATTTGTATCAGCTTTGGAAGCTGGCGGTAAATCCACACTTTCCGTTGCAGTATCCTGTGGTGTTGCAGGTATTATTGCAGGCGTTGTTACAATGACAGGTCTTGGCCAGATTCTCATTTCTGCAATCGTTGGTGTTGCAGGCAACAACGTATTTATCGCTTTGTTCCTCACAATGCTCACATGTATCGTTCTTGGTATGGGTGTTCCTACAACAGCTAACTATATCATCATGGCAACAACATGTGCACCTATCCTTGTAAATGGTATGGGCATCAATCCAATTGCTGCAAATATGTTTGTATTCTACTTTGGTATCGTAGCTGACATCACACCTCCGGTTGCTCTTGCAGCATATGCTGGTTCTGCTATTGCAAAATCCAACCCAATGAAAACAGCTCTCAATGCTACACGACTTGCAATTGCAGCGTTTATCGTGCCTTACATCTTTGCACTCAATCCTGCAATGCTGTTTATCGATGCAGGCGTACTTGATATCGTACTGATCATCGTTACATCCCTTGCCGGTCTGTTTGGTGTTGCAGGTGGTCTTGAAGGTTATATGATCTACAATATGAACATAATTCAGAGACTTATGGCAATTGCAGGCGGCTTGCTTATGCTCATCCCTGGTGCAGTAACAGACGTAATCGGTATTGCTCTTGTAGTTCTTTGCTGTGTATGGCAGCTTGCTATGAAGAAAAAAGCATCTAAAGCAACAGCTTAAAACAAATTGAAATAAAAAAATCCTGTGTGATTATTCACACAGGATTTTTTATTGGATTATTTAATATTTTCCATTAAATAGTACATAGCAGGAACAGTATAGTTTTTACCACTGTATTCAAACGTTATATCTTTTACACCGCGGTTTACGGCGATAAGCACTTCTCTGTCAAGTTTGCGGTCAAAACGTGTGAATACAACACATTCATCTGTTGCAAATACAAAGTGTATGCGACCTTCGGCAAAAACGTCGTGACTGTTGCGGAATTCTGCAATTTTCTTGACATTTTTAAGGATATATTCATCCATTGCCCACCATGTAAAATAACCGCGGTTGAACGGGTCGCGATAGCCCTGCATACCTATTTCGTCACCGTAATAGATACAAGGCAAACCGGGCATTGCAAAAAGCAGGGCATAGCCGCAAACGATAAGTTTTTGTGCCTTTATATATTTTTCAGCAGTCAAAAAACGTTTGCTCTGCCAGTATCTGTCGGTACTGTATGGGTTTTCACCGCACAAAGCTGTCATTGCACGGGGGGTGTCGTGGGTGGAAAGATTGTTCAGTGCCACATCCAATGCTTCTTTAGGATAATTTTCGCAGATGGTAAAAATTTCATCACAGAAATCTTCGCCTTTGCCTCCGGTAAGAAAATCGAGAATGGACACGCGGAACGGATAGTTCATGGTAGTGTCGAGACCTGTACCAAGCAGATATCTTCTTCTTTTGCCGTAACTCCACTTGTTTGTAGCATCTTCCCACACTTCGCCAACCAGCAGCTTGTCCTCTCCGTGAGCTTTTACAGCAACACGGATCTGGTCAATAAAACTGTCAGGAAGTTCATCTGCAACATCAAGACGGAAACCGTCGGCACCCTGGCGAAGCCAGTAATCAATAACACCATTTTTGCCACAGATAAATTCTGCATAGGAAGGGTCTTTTTCATTTACTTCAGGCAGGGTGTCAAAACCCCACCATGCACGGTAACCGCAAGGGAAGCGAGGGGAAAAGTCGTACCATTTTCTGTACGGACTGTCTGTGTGGTCAAAAGCGCCTTTGCTGTCATATCTGCCTTCTTTGTTGAAGTATATACTGTCACTGCCTGTATGACTGAAAACACCGTCAAGGATAATTTTCATACCTTTTTCGTGGGCTGTATTGCAAAGAATATGAAAATCTTCCAATGTGCCCAGATCAGGGTCAATTTTCATGTAGTCAGCGGTGTTGTATCGGTGGTTGGAATGTGCCTCAAAAATAGGGTTGAGGTAGATGTATCCTACACCAAGTTCAACAAGGTAATCCAGTTTTTCTGTTATGCCTTTAAGGTCACCGCCGTAATAGTCTTTGTTAAGATATCCTTCAGGCATTTCGACAGGATAGAAGAAAGGTTCACCTTCTTTATCGGGACGATAAACACGGTCAATAAAGCTGAGTTTGCTTTTTTTTCTGCCTTCGTAAAATCTGTCAGGAAAAATCTGATAAAACACTTTGCCTTTGGCCTGCTGCGGTGTGGAGAAGTTTTTATCATAAACAGTCAGCTGAAACAGGTCGCCGCTTTTTGCAACAATGCCAATGCCTTTGCCACTGTTATAAATGCCGTAATCGGTTTTGCCTAAATCGAATGAATAAAAGTATAAACCACGTTCCTGTGGTACAAAAGAAACGGTAAAAATAAATTTACCGTTTTCTTTGCCTTTTAAGTTCATTGAAAGTTTTTGTTTTTCAGCAGTTTCCCTTTGAATGGAAAGAAATGGTTTTGCATCATCGCTATCGAGTGCAACAGAAAAAGTGATTTCAGTTTCCTGTCTTACAGCACCGAAAGGAGATTTGAAAAACTCATCTCTACTGTTAAAAACATTCATAATTCACCTATTTGATTCTTTCAAGATTCCAGATATTTTTTGCGTAATCGTCAATAGAGCGGTCAGCAGAGAATTTACCTGCATTTGCGATATTCATAAGGCTCATCTGACCAAATTTGATTTTATCTTTGTAAAGTTCTCTCAGATAACGCTGAGTTTCATGGTAGGAATCAAAGTCAGCCATAACCATATATGGGTCATTGTTTGTAAGGCTGTCTTCAATTTCGTTAAAGTAGTCGCCGTTGATGCCGCTTCTCAGCAAAGCCATAACTTTCTGAAGCACAGGGCTTTCAGAAATGTATTTTTTAGGGCTGTAGCCTGCAGCTTTAAGTGCGTTAACTTCAGGTGTTTCCATACCAAACTGAATAAAGTTTTCTGTGCCGCAGCACTGTTTGATTTCAACATTTGCGCCGTCATAAGTACCAAATGTTACAGCACCGTTGATCATAAACTTCATGTTGCCTGTACCGGAAGCTTCTGTACCAGCGAGAGAAATCTGTTCACTTATTTCACTTGCAGGCATAAGTCTTTCACTGAGAGAAACAGAGTAGTTTTCAAGATAAACAACTTTAAGTTTGTCTTTTGTAACAGGGTCATTTTCCACAAGTTTCTTGATTGCGTGGATAAGACGGATAATCTGTTTTGCCATGTAATAACCAGGAGCAGCTTTTGCACCAAAAATATAAGTTTTTGGTGTAAAGTCTTTTTCAGGGTTTTCTTTGATTTCGATATATTCAGCAAGAATATTCAAAGCATTGAGATGCTGACGTTTATATTCGTGCAGACGTTTTACCTGTACATCAAAGATGGAATCAGGATTGATAATTTCGCCTGTGGTTTCTTTAAGATATTCAGCAAAAACTTTTTTGTTATGGTGCTTGATTTCCAGAAGTTCTTTTATAGCGTCTTCGTCGTTATAATATTTTTCCAGTGCTTTAAGAGAGTTTGCATCTCTCTTGTAATCTTCGCCAATTTTTGCATCAAGGAATTTGCAAAGGGCAGGGTTGGACTGAAGAAGCCATCTTCTGTAAGCAATACCATTTGTAACATTTTTAAATTTCTTTGGTGCAAACAGGAAGTAATCATGGAAAACTGTATCCTTGATAATTTCGCTGTGCAGTTCGGAAACACCGTTGATGGAATGACAAACATAGCAGCAGATATTTGCTGTTCTTACTTCGTTGTTGTGAACAAGACTCATGTAGTCAATTTTGCCCCAGTCACCAGGGAAGTGGTTGAACAGGTCCTGTCTTGCGCGTTTGTTAAGTTCTTCAAGAATATCATAAATTCTTGGAAGAGTTGATTTGAACAGAGCAACATTCCATTTTTCAAGAGCTTCTGGAAGAACAGTGTGGTTTGTATAAGCAAATGTGTTTTTAACAATATCAAAGGATTTTTCCCAACTGAAACCGCAGTCATCAAGCAGTACACGCATAAGTTCAAGAATAGCGAGAGTAGGGTGTGTATCGTTGATATGGATAGCAACTTTATCAGCAAGATTTTCAAGTGTTCCGTACTGAGCAAGATGATTTGTTACAATATCGTTGATACTTGCACTGCAGAAGAAATACTGCTGTTTAAGACGAAGAATTTTACCTTCAACATGGTTGTCGTTAGGGTAGAGAACTTTACTGATAAGTTCTGCGTCGCTGCCTGCCTTAATAGCCTGCAAATAGTCACCTTTGTTAAAGCTGTCCATGTCGATGGATTTGGCTTTAGCTTCCCACAATCTCAGTTTTGAAACACCTTTTGAATCGTAACCGGAGATGTACATATCGTGTGGAACAGCCATAACGCTGGAATAATCCTTGTGTATAACGTGATGGAAATTGTCTGCCCATACGCTTTCTACAGTGCCGCCGAACTTAACTTCAAATGCCTGGTTTGGATGAGCTTTAAGCCATACTTCACCACCAGGAAGCCAGTTGTCAGGCAGTTCGTGCTGCCAGCCGTTAACGATTCTCTGTTTGAAAATGCCATATTCGTAAAGGATGGAATAACCACCACCTGCATACTGGTCACTTGCAAGAGCGTCCATAAAGCAAGCAGCAAGACGACCGAGGCCGCCATTGCCAAGGCCTGCGTCAGATTCGCATTCGTAAATGCGTTCTTCGTTTACGCCGAATTCTTTGAACATTTCTCTTGCAACCTGGTCCAGACCCATGTTGTAAAGGTTGGTTTTAAGGCTGCGGCCCATCAAAAATTCTATACACAGGTAGTATACCTTCTTTTTGCCCTGACCGTAGGTATCTGCCATAAACTCCTTATTTTTCTGGCTCAGCATTTTTCTGATACAAAAAGCAGTTGCTTTGTAAATTTCATCGTAGCTGGCGCTTTTAACAGTTGTTGAATGTTCCTGCAGAAGAACATTTCTTACTTCATCTGCAAGTTCTTTAGCTGTAATGTTGTATTGCAATATTACACTTCCTTTCAATTAGGTCGTTGCAGTCAAATTATGAAAAATTAACCACTTGTCTAGTATACCAATTTATTGTAAAGGTTTCAATAACAAAATGATAAATAAATATAGAATAATAGTGCTTATATGGCAAAATATATTGCGGAAAATGAAATAATGTTGTATTATTATTTTGAGTAACTATGCTTAAAACAGATTTACATATATAGCAGGAGGTCATTATGCCTTTGAACAAAATCAAACTTAATATTGCAGGTTCATCCTACACAATCAATTCCATGGACAGCGAAGAACATGTACTCAACATTGCAAAAACACTTGACCAGGACATGAGACAAGTTCTTGAACAGTCACCATCTGCATCTGTTACAGCAGCTGCTGTGCTCTGTGCAATGACATATCTTGACAAGCTGGAAAAATCAACTAAAGGTGCAGATAATATGCGTCTCCAGATAAAACAGTATCTTGAAGAAGCAAACAAAGCAAGATATGAAGCAGAAAAAGTAAAAATTGAGCTTGAAAAGCTTAAAGTTGACATTCAGTACCTTAAAAGCCAGAGAGGAAACAATGAATAAACGTTTTGAAATTCTGGCACCGGCAGGGGATTTTGAAAATCTTAAGGCAGCGGTTTTTGCAGGAGCAGATGCGGTTTATCTTGGTGTGCAAAGTTTCAACGCAAGGGCATCAGCTGCCAATTTTGACTATGAAACCCTTGAAGAAGCTGTAAAATTCTGTCATGCCAGAAATGTAAATGTAAATGTTACATTGAATACCATTCTTTATGATACCGAGCTGGAACGTTTTGCAGAAACTGTAAAAAATGTTGCAAGGTGCGGTGTTGATGCAGTTATCCTGCAGGACCTTGCGGCAGCTGAAATTGCAAAAACCATTGCACCACAGCTTCCCAGACACGGTTCAACACAAATGGCTGTTCACACTCTTGAGGGTGCTTTGCAGTTAAAGGAAATGGGCTATACCCGTGTTATTCTGGCAAGAGAACTTTCTTTTGAACAGATTAAATATATTACAGAAAACTGTGGAATTGAAACGGAAGTTTTTATCCACGGTGCTCTTTGTGTGTGTCTTTCGGGGCAATGTTATGCCAGCACATTTTTAGGTGGCAGAAGCGGCAACCGCGGCCGCTGTGCAGGCACTTGCAGACTGCCGTTTTCTGCAAGAGGTGATATGGATGACAACCATTTAAGCCTTAAAGACCTGTGCGGTCTTGATATGATCAGACAACTTAAAGATATCGGCGTAAAATGTGTTAAAATTGAAGGACGACTCCGCACACCAGAATATGTTGCAGGAGCAGTAGATGCCTGCCGTAAAGCTGTAAACGGAGAAAGCTATGACAAGCAGATGCTGCGCGATACTTTCAGCCGTTCAGGATTTACCAACAATTATCTTGAAGACAAATTTTCGAAAGATATTTTCGGTATGCGTACAAAAGAAGATTCCCGTCGCACAAAAGAAGTTCTGCCGCAGCTGCGTCAGCTTTACCGCAGGGAAGGTCAGTATGTGCCTGTAAAATTTGTATTTAAAATGGGTGAAAATCAGTCGGTACTTGCAATATCTGATGGTAAAAATGAGTTTTCGCAGACAATAAATGAAGCTGTGCAGGATTCACAGGGGGATTTTGCAAAAAGCCTTGACAATGCTTTGTCAAAACTTGGCGGTACACCTTTTTATGCTGATAAAATTGATGCACAATTGTTGCAGGGAAAATACCTGCCGCTCTCGTTTGTAAATGATGCACGCAGAAATCTGACAGAACAGCTGCTCGCAGCAAGAAGCACAGCAAATGAATATGAAACAAACAGTTTTGAATTTGTGCAGAACAAAGCATCGGACAAACAGCCGCAGCTTATTGCAAGGTTTGAAAATGAACAGCAGCTTCCTTATAAATATATTGACAAGTTCAGTTATATTATTCTTCCGATAGAATTTTATGCGGAAGAATCACTGGACAGATATAAAGAAAAGGTTGTTCTGGAACTGCCGCGAGATATGTTCGGCGGCACAGAAAAGCTGAAAAAACAGATTGAAGATGCAAAAAAGAACGGTTATGATAAATTCTGTGTGCAGAATATAGGCCACATTCCGCTTGTAAAAGGCAGCACACAGTTTTCGTCGTTTACACTTAATGTGTCAAACTCTATATCAGCCCAGAAGTACAGAGAACTGGGGGTTGAATTTATCACTCTCAGTCCGGAAATTACTTTGGATAATATCCGGAGGATAAATCATAATATCAAAACAATAGTATATGCATATGGTCATGTACCGCTTATGCTTACCAAGTCCTGCCCGCTCAGCAATGTTAAAAATTGCTCTGAATGTGACGGTACAGGCACTCTCACTGACAGAAAAGGCCTTAAAATGCCGGTTATTTGTCACGGAAAAGCAAAGGGATACCGTGAAATTTTCAATGCTGTGCCACTTTATATGGGTGATAAGCAGGACGATATAAATGCAGATTATCTTTCCCTTAACTTTACTGTTGAAAGACAGCAGGAAGTTGAAAAAATTATTGAAAAATTTGTAAAAGGCCTGGCTTTCGGCAAAGATTTTACAAGAGGACTTTACTATAAAGGTTCAATTTAAAATATCAGGAGTTAAAAATGAAAAAAGACTTTTTGTTTTTGTTTTATGTGCTTGCAGGTATAATTGCAGGCTCAATAATTGCAAATCTGTGCAGCGGTGCGGGTGTGCTTACATGGCTTGCTTATGGTCAGTCAATAGGTTTTGCACCAAACAACCCAGCAGTGCTTGACCTGGCAATTTTTAAAATCACATTTGGTTTTTCCATGTCTCTCACAGTTGCACACATCATCACTATCTCTCTGGCGCTGTTTCTTTACAGACATTCAAGAGGAAGATAATTATGAATTTTATACTTGCGTCCACATCCCCGAGAAGAAAAGAACTGCTGGGACTTATTGTTCCTGAATTTATATGTGAAACACCTCAGTTTGATGAAAGCCTGATTGAGATAAAGCAAGCGAAGGAAAAAGCACTTGTTCTTTCAAGAGAAAAATGTAAAGATGTTGCATCACGATGTGCCGATAAAAATGCAGTAATCATTGCAAGTGATACAGTTGTTGATCTTGATGGTGAAATTCTGGAAAAACCAGAAGATATGGCAGATGCATACATTATGATAAAAAGTCTTTCCGGAAACAGGCATAAGGTACACACAGCGGTAACTGTGTGGTGCAGAGGAATTTACTACACCTTTGCCGATACAACCGAAGTTTATATGGATAAAATTCCTGAAGAGATTATTCTTGAATATATAAATACCGATGAACCTTATGACAAAGCAGGCGGATACGCTATTCAGGGGTTCATGGCGGGGTATATTTCCCGCATCAATGGCAACTACCACAATGTTGTGGGGCTGCCTCTGGCAAAACTTAACAGACTGTTAAAAAATGTTAAGGCATTATAAATAAATTATAAAAAATTGGTGAAATAAATTGCAAACGACTGATGTTTGTGGTATTATTATCGTTGATTTAATATAAATATTAATTTAATAATATATAGACAGCCAAATTTTCGGTTAACAGAAGGAGAAAAACATGTTAGGATTTACTAAAGATGTAGGTATCGACCTTGGTACTGCCAACACTCTTGTTTTTATGAAGGGTAAAGGCGTTATTATGAGAGAACCAAGTGTTGTTGCTGTAGATACAAAAAGTGACACAGTTAAATTTGTAGGTAACGAAGCTAAAGAAGTTATCGGCCGTACACCTGGTTCCATCGTGGTTGTAAGACCACTTAAAGACGGTGTTATTGCAGACTTTGATGTAACTGCAAGCATGCTCAGAATTTTTATCAAAAAAGCTTGCGGCACATCTTTGCTTTTTAAACCACGTATAGTTATCTGCATTCCATCAGGCGTTACAGAAGTTGAAAGACGTGCTGTTAGAGAAGCTTCAATTGCTGCAGGTGCAGGTCAGGTTATGATTATTGAAGAACCAATGGCAGCTGCAATCGGTGCAAAACTTCCTGTACAGGAAGCAACAGGCAACATGGTTGTAGACATCGGCGGTGGTACAAGTGAGGTTGCAGTTATTGCACTTAACGGCATCGTTGCATCAAGAAGCGTAAGAACAGGCGGCGACGAATTTGACGCAGCTATCATCAACTATATCAAGAGAAAATTCAACCTTCTTATCGGTGAAAGAACAGCTGAACAGATTAAAATTGAAATCGGTACAGCATACAAACTTGATGAAGAGCTTACACTTGAAATCAAAGGCCGTAACCTTATCAACGGTCTTCCAAAAAATATTGAAATCACAAGCGAAGATGTAAGAGAAGCTTTGCAGGAATCTCTTGAAAAAATCATCGAAGCTATCAAGGAAACACTCGAAAAAACACCACCGGAACTTGCAGCTGACATTATCAGCAGCGGCATCACACTTACAGGTGGCGGTGCAATGCTCAAAGGCCTTGATAAACTTATCAATCAGGAAACAGGCATTGATGTTTATATAGCAGAAAATCCACTTGATTGTGTTGCAAACGGTACAGGTTATGTACTTGACAATATGAATGTTCTTGGCGATGTTCTGCAGACAGATACAAGAAAATTTTAATAAAGCTATATAAATTTGCAAGCTCTGTCAACAGCGGAGCTTGCAAATTTCGCATACAGCTGAATATATCAGAAGGAGAAGCCGGAGTTGTTTAAAAATAATACTTTCAAAATTATAGCAGGCATTGTGGCTGTTCTGGTCGGAATGGCACTTTATGCAGGCGTAAACGGCAAACTTACTACCTTTCCGCAGGAACTGCTGGGGGCTGTTGCTGTTCCTTTTAAGCAGGTTACTGCAAATATTTCCGGAAAAATTTCTGTCTGGAAAGACCGTACAATCAATATAGACGAAATTATTGCGGAAAACGAAAGATTAAAACAGGAAAACCAGGAACTTAAACGTAAACAGATTGATTACGATGAAATGAAGATTGAAAATGAACAGTATGAAAAGTTTCTGAGTATAAAAGAAGAAAATCCTGAGTACGAAATCACATCAGCATCTGTTATCGGCCGAGACGGGCTTGACAAGTTTTATTCCTTTACAATCGATGCGGGAGAAAAAGATGATGTTAAAGTAAACGATGTTGTTCTGTCTTCGCTTGGTGTTGTTGGTGTTGTTGTGGAAACTGGCCCTAACTACGCAAGAGTTGCCACAATTCTCAGCCCGTCAGTAAATGTGGCTTGTTTTGTAAGCAGCACAAGGGATACAGGCGTTGTGTGCGGCGACAGTCTTTACAGCAATGACGGAAATACTGTAATAAAATATCTGCCGAAAAACACAAAAGCAAAGGTGGGAGATATAATCAGCACCACAGGTCTTGGCGAAGTATTTCCCAAAGATCTGCTTGTTGGTACAATAGAATCTATCCACACTGATTCATCCGGCAACTACAATTATGCCATTGTAAAACCTGCAAGTGAAATTGCAGAAGTAAAAACAGTTTTTGTTATTAAAAATTACTGAATACGGGGTAATGTATGAACAGCAGAAAAAATGCTATTGAAAAGATAATTAAATATGTGCTGCTGTGCCTGTGTGTAATGTTTTTGTACGTTTTGCAGGGGACACCGGGATTCCTTTCAATATGGGGTGTTAAACCTGTGTTCATAATTCCTTTCTGTATCAATCTTGCAGCACTGGAAGAAGAAAATTACAAATATATAGTTTATGTTGTGGCGGGTCTGTTTATGGAACTTTCTGCAGGCAGAATAATAGGCTATTATACTATTCCTGTTATAATTGCATGCACGATATGTTCTTTTATTGTTAAAATTCTTATTAAACCGAACTACCGCAACACTGTGGCTATGGCGTTTGTTTCCACATTTATGATACTTCTGACTGACTTTTTCTTCAGCTATATTCTCAGTGGATATAAAGGCGTATTTATAATTTTCTTTAAAACAGTACTGCTTTCAAGCTGTTATTCAATGGCTTTTTCAGTTCTGTATTATAAAATTATTGCAGCAATACAAAAGAAATTTATTAGTTTTAATGCGAGGTAAGTTTTGAAAAAAGTATTTTCTCAGAGAATAAGAATACTGGCCTTGCTTGTGGCTGCCGTATTTCTGTTATATTCTACAAAGCTTATACAATATCAGATTATAGAAGGTGAGCAGCATTTTGAAAGCTCCAATACATCCGTTTCCTTTAATCAGACACTGACAGCCTCAAGAGGCGACATCGTTGACTATTATGGCACACCGCTCGCTTCAAGTCAGCTTATATTCAATGTAATTCTCAACAGAGCAACCATGCCGGGCGATATGCTTAATCAGAGAATCATTGAGATTCTTCACATTCTTGAAAAAAACGGTGAAACAATAAATGATATTCTGCCTTTGGAACAGGAATATCCGTACAGTTTTCTTGAGGGTGAAGAAAGTGAAATTGAATGGGTGCGAAATACGCTGGACCTTAATATATATGCCAATGAAAGTGATATTGTAAACAAACTTGGTGAAAAATATAAACTTGATGATGTGCCGAAAGAATTATGGCGCAAAGTAGGCGGTATAAGATATACAATGGACAGAGAAGGCTATACACTCAGTCTGCCTTTTACAATTGCAAGGGATGTAAGTGAAAAAACAGTTGCGGTTGTAACTGAAAATTCCCGTGAACTTGCAGGTGTGGAAATTTATGATACCAGCAAACGTTATTATCAGGATGGTGATATTTTTCCGCATATTCTCGGTACAGTGGGTCCTATCTGGGCAGAAGAATATGCCGAACTTAAGGCACAGGGATATAAACTTAACGATACACTTGGCAAATCAGGGCTTGAAAAGCTTTATGAAAGTTATCTCAAGGGTACAGACGGTTCTGTAAATATTGAACGCAATATGTATGGTGAAATTGTAAGTAAAGAAATAATTGATGCACCGAAAGAAGGTGACACAGTAAAGCTTACAATCGATTATCAGTTTCAGGATGCATTGAATGATATATTGAAAAACCAGCTTGAAGTTCTGCAGGCCAAACCGGCGGGCAGCGGTAAAGAAGCAAGCGGTATATCCGCTGTTGTTCTTGATGCAAAAACAGGCGGTATACTTGCAGTTGCGAACTATCCCAGCTACGACCTTAACCTTTATTCTTCCAACTATTCCGAATATGCAAATGACGAAAACAATCCGCTTTTCAACCGAGCTACACAAGGTTTGTACCGTCCGGGTTCGGTTTTTAAATGTGCAGTTGCACTTGCTGCCTTGCAGGAAGGTATAATTGATGAAAATTACACCTACCGCTGCACCGGCACATACACATATTACGCGCCAAGCTATACACCGGGCTGTGCTTATGGCACGGCACACGGCGTGTGTACAGTTGAAAGAGCACTGCAGGTAAGCTGTAACTGCTTTTTCTACGAAATGGGGCGACTGCTTGGCGTTGACAAGATGAATGAAATTGCAAACCAGATGGGGCTGGGTGTAAAAACAGGGCTTGAAATCAGTGAAAAAACAGGTGTTGTATCCAACCCAAAATATACTGAGAGTCTTGGCGGAACCTGGGAAGTAGGTAACGTTATTCAGACAGCTATCGGACAGATGGATACTGTTGTCACAACTGTACAGCTTGCAACATATGCAAATACTCTTGCCAATGAAGGCGTACGAAAAAATACACATATTGTGGACTCAATTGTGTCTATAGATGGCGAAAAGGTGTACGAAACACCTGTTACGGTGCTTTCAGAGAGAAAAGATAAAAACGATTCATACCGCATTGTTGAAGAAGGTATGGTAATGGCATCAAGCCAGGGTGCAGCGTCGTATTATCTGTCAGCATTACCTTATAAGATAGCTTCAAAAACAGGTACTGCACAGGTATCTGGAGGTTATCTGAATGCCACAATTATGGCGTATGGTCCTACCGAAAACCCTGAAATTGCGGTTGCGGTTATTGCCGAAAAAGCAGGTAACGGCTATTATCTTGCTGAAGCTGTGGCTGATATCTATGAAGAGTATTACCGCCTTAAAGAATTGAGGCAGAATGAAAACTGGCGCGAGATGCTGGATGCACCTGTGACAGATGAAACTGTTACAGAAGAAGTTTCCGGAAATACAGATGAAAATAATACAATACAATAATTTATCAAAAAGAATGGCTGAAAAACTTAATTTTTTGTAAATTTTCTACAATAAATAAGCAAATTATGTTGTAAAATAAATGTTTGTTATGATATAATTATTAGGTAATGTTGTAAGTTATTTATATGGAGGACCAATGGCACAGGTTATAATGATTGCCTCCGGCAAAGGCGGAACAGGCAAAAGTACCATTGCTACATTTATGGCCGCAGAATTGAGCCTTAGAGGACACAAAACTTTCCTGACAGAGCTGGATATGGGTCTGAGAAGTATTGATATTATCTCCGGTATAAGTGAAAATGCGGTGTATGATATCGGCGATGTTCTCAGCGGGGAATGTTCGTGGGAAAAAGCTGTTGTAGTAAGTCCGTATACAAAAAATTTGCATATTATGCCAGCTCCGGGTAAAAAAAACGGAGTTGAATTTGAAAATCTGAAAAAACTTGTTGATGAAATCTACGGTGAATATGAATATATAATCATAGATACTGCGGCCGGGCTGGGAGATGCATTCAATGCAGCACTTGCAGTTTCTGCAATGGCAATAATTGTCTGCACAGCTGATGCAGTCAGCGTAAGAGATGCCCGCATTGTATCGGATGAAATATTCTATAACAATGTCAGGGATATTCGTCTTATTATCAATAAATTTGATAAAAATACATTTAAACATTCAGGTTTTACAGACGGTGACCAGATTATCGATGCCTGCTGTACACAGCTTCTGGGGGTAATACCATATGATGTGAATATTCAGGTAGCGGCAATGGATGGCAAACCGCTTACAACAGACAGCTTGTCCAAAAAAATATTCTCTGCTATATGCGACAGATTACAGGGCAGACATACACAGATGATTGTTAGATAACGGAGGGATTAAAAATGAACATAGCTATTATTGCACACGACAAAAAGAAAGAACTTATGGTACAGTTCTGTATTGCCTACAGCGGTATTCTTTCCAAACATACTTTGCTTGCTACAGGAGTGACAGGTAAAATGGTTGCAGAAGCAACCAACCTTAATGTGCATCGCTTTTACAGCGGCAGCCAGGGTGGCGATCAGCAGATTGCAGCAAGACTGCAGTATAATGAAATTGATATGCTCTTGTTCTTCCGTGATGCTATCACAGTAAAATCCACAGAACCAAGTGACAAAAATCTGCTTCGTCTCTGTGATGAAAACAATATTCCAGTTGCTACAAATATTGCAACAGCTGAAGTTCTTATTCATGGTCTTGAACGTGGAGACCTTGACTGGAGAAACATTGTAAATCCAAAGAACAACAGATAATAAAACGCAATAAAACCCATCGGTAAATTTCCGATGGGTTAATTTATAGTAAAATATTTTAGTTTACATAAAGGAGAATTCTCAATGATAAAACAACGAGTGGCAGATCTTCAGAATCTGCTTAAAGAAAAAAATCTTTCTGCTTTGATTATCCCTACAAACGACTTCCATATGTCTGAATATGTAGGTGAATATTTCAAGGCAAGAAAACATTTTTCCGGGTTCACAGGTTCTGCAGGTGTTATGGTTGTGACACAGACAGAAGCTAACCTCTGGACAGACGGCAGATATTTTATTCAGGCAGAAAGAGAACTGGCTGACACAGGTGTTATTCTTCGCAAAATGGGCGAACCGGGAGTACCTACAGTAAAAGAATATGTAGTTGAAAATGTTCCACAGGGCGGCAAACTTGCATTTGACGGAAGAGTTATCCCTGTAGCAGAAGGTAAAGTTTACGAAGAAGAACTGGCTAAAAAAGGCGCAACTCTCCACACAACAGAAGACCTTCCTGGCATGGTATGGGAAAACCGTCCTGCAATGAGTGCAGAAAAAGCATTTGTTCTTACTATGGAATACGCAGGTAAATCTACAACAGACAAACTTGCTGATATCCGTGCAAAGATGGCAGAAGCAAGTGCAGATATTCACGTTATTGCTGCACTGGAAGATATTGCATGGCTTTATAACATCCGCGGCGGTGATGTTGCAAGAACACCTGTTGTTCTCAGCTTTGCAGTTGTTACAATGGATAAAGCATACATTTTTGCAAATAAAGAAATTTTTGATGAAAATGTAATGGCACATTTTGAACAGTCAGGCGTTGAAGTTAAACCATACGAAGAAATTTACAGCTATGTTGCAGAAATTGCTGAAGATAAAACTGTTTTGCTTGACCCATCCAAAACAAACTATGCTGTTGTAAAAGCAATCAAAGCAAAGGTTGTGCAGGCACAGAACCCATCTTTGCTTATGAAAGCAGTTAAAAACCCTACAGAACTTGAAAACTCAAAAATGGCACATATCAAAGACTGTGTTGCGGTTACAAAGTTTATGTACTGGCTCAAGAAAAATGCAGGCAAAATCCCTATGACAGAAGTTTCTGCACAGGAATATGTTTCATACCTCAGAAGTATTCAGCCGGGTTATCTTGACCTCAGCTTTGATCCTATCTGCGGTTATAAAGAAAACGCAGCAATGATGCACTATTCTGCACATCCTGAAACAACAAAAGAAGTTACAAACGAAGGTATGCTTCTTCTTGACTCAGGCGGACACTACAATGATGGTTCAACAGATATTACAAGAACATTTGTTCTCGGTGAAATTTCTGAAGAAATCAAAGCTCATTTCACAGCAGTTGTTCGCGGCGTACTTGCACTTCAGAATGCTAAATTCCTCAAGGGCTGTATCGGCCAGAATCTTGACATTCTTGCAAGAGAACCACTGTGGGAAGTTGGTCTTGACTATAAATGCGGTACAGGTCATGGTGTAGGTCATATCCTCGGTGTACACGAAGGTCCTAACGGCTTCCGCTGGCAGAACGTTCCGGGCAAAAATGAAGGCGGCGTATTTGTTGAAGGTATGATTACAACAATTGAACCAGGCGTTTATATCGAAGGCAGCCATGGCATCAGAATTGAAAACGAAGTTATCTGCCGTGAAGGTATTAAAAATGAATATGGTCAGTTTATGTACTTTGAACCTGTTACATTTGCACCAATTGACCTTGATGGTATCAATCCAGATATGATGGATAAAAAAGAAATTAAATGGCTTAACGAATATCACGCACAGGTGTTCGAAAAACTCAGCCCATATCTTACAGAAGAAGAAAATGAATGGCTTAAAGAATATACAAGAGCTATTTAACATTTTATAAGCAATATACAGCACAGTCACAGACAGTATGACTGTGCTGTTTTATTTTACAAAAAATCCACAACTGAACTTATTATATGTGATATGATTATAAAAAATAAACAACGGTTTTTGTAATGGTGAACTATATGAAAAATCTTTTTGCAGTAATCGGTACTTTCGTGGCTTTGCTTGTGGGTTTTGTAGCTTGCTTTACCCTGTGGGGTGAAGGATATACAGTAGATGCATTACTGTACCGTAACAAGGCATACAAACTGATTCAGGCAATTGAAAATGAAGATTACAAAACAGCATCGCAGTATCTGAGTTTCTATGGAATAGATGATGTAACGGCTGCAAGGGAACAGTGGGCTGAAAATATGGAAGAATTGGATGCGGATATTTTTTCTGCAAACTATAAAGCTTTATCCGCCGATGACGGCATTGTAAAAACAAATGTTCAGGCGTATTTTTATGGCGGTCAGGAATTGTGTTTTGATGTGATTGTGCAGGGAAAGGGGCTTGCAATATCATCGGTATATGTAACAGGGGACAATGAACTGACGGAGCTGTATCAGGGGGTTATGACAACATATAACCCGGGATAAAGTAACAGGTTTAAGATAAAAACAGATATATGTTATAAAAAAACACCTGGCAGAATAAGTCAATTTTATTAAGTTAACAAAAAATATGTCATTCTGAGGCATTTATGCCGAAAAATCTCTTGGTTTATCGGACCAAGAGATTCTCAGCTAAGCTCAGAATGACATTTTACTTTATTATGTTAATCTGATTGTTTTGAATTTCGCTTAACTTAATGACATTGCAGAATCAGTTTGTCGGGTGTTTTTTTACCTGAATAATGTCAAGGTGTATAGCTTTACACTTGGAATAACATTATGTGGCACGGTTAAATGCGGGAACAACAGCATTCCATGTTGACTGACCGGCTTTTCCGTCAACAGTCAGATTGCTTGCACTCTGAAAACCCGAAACTGCCACGGCAGTGTTTCTTCCATAAATGCCGTCTACGTTAAGTACAGGCCAGGTATAGTTGTTTGCTTCCCTTATTTTGTTGAGATAACTCTGTAAAAATCTTACCTGATCTCCTGAAGAACCAAGGGTCAGCAGTCCGTTGTATCTTGTTGTAACATCTGTAGGATTTCCTGCTTTCATTGCATTGTCAACAGCAAGTATGGAATTCCAGGTCAACCGTCCAATCACACCGTCGGGGTTGAGAGAAAACTGTTTCTGAAAACGTATTACGGCATTGCGAGTGCCGGAACCAAACCTGCCGTCCACAGCAAGTCTGTTTATACCTGTATACAGACTGCTAAGGCTGTTGAGGTGCTGCTGCATAAGTCTTACATTTGCACCACTGGAACCTACTCTCAAAGGTGTACCGGGATAAACAGGGTCGGCATATATTGTTGAATTGTTGATATTGGTCATATAATAACCCTCCTTTGGCTTATTATATGGGGGTAAAAGGTGAAATGTTATTGATATAGATTTACTAGTGATGGTTTTTGTGATAATATTATTATGTATATCTATGTAAACATTTATTTTATATATAAAGGAGAAATTATGTTATCTGTAAAAGAACTTACACATGAGTTTGACGGACAGACTCTTTTTAAAGATGTTAACCTTGAATTTAAAGAAGGCAACTGTTATGGCATCATCGGTGCCAATGGTGCAGGTAAATCCACATTGCTCAAATTTTTGTCAGGTCAGCGTGAGCCTACAAAAGGCGAAATTTTCCTTGATAAAAATGCAAGAATGTCTGTTCTGGAACAGGACCACTTTAAATTTGATGAATATTATGTAACAGATGTTGTAATTATGGGCAACCCACGTCTTTACGAAATTATGAAAGAAAAAGATGAGCTTTACAACAAGCCTGATTTCAGTGAAGCAGATGGTGAACGAGCAGCTGAACTTGAAGGCGAATTTGCTGAGCTTGACGGATGGGAAGCTGAAACAGAAGTTCTTCAGCTTTTAAACGGTCTGGGTGTGGATAAAGAAAATCACTACACACAGATGAAAAACCTCAATGGCCGTGATAAAGTTAAAGTACTGCTTGCAAAAGCACTTTTCGGCAAGCCAAGCATTATTCTTCTGGACGAACCTACCAACCATCTGGATATTGAAGCTATTGCATGGCTTGAAGAATTCATCATTGATTTCCCGGGTACAGTACTGGTTGTATCCCACGACCGTCACTTCCTCAATGCTGTTTGTACACACACAGTAGATATCGACTACAATAAAGTTAAAATGTATGCCGGCAACTACGATTTCTGGTACGAATCCAGCCAGCTCATGAATCAGCTTATCAAAAACCAGAACAAGAAAAAAGAAGAGAAAATCAAGCAGCTTGAAGAATTTATCCGCCGATTCTCTGCAAATAAATCAAAATCCAAGCAGGCTACTTCAAGAAAGAAAATTCTTGATAACATTCAGCTGGAAGAAATGCCTGCTTCATCCCGTAAATATCCGTTTGTAAACTTTGTTCAGGACAGGGAAGTTGGCAAGGATGTACTCGAAGTGCGTGACCTCACAGTGACAATTGACGGTGTAAAAGTTCTGGATAATGTATCTTTCTACATTAATCGTCTGGACAAAATTGCCCTCGTTGGTGACAACGAAGCAGGTCAGACAGCTCTGTTCAAGGTTCTTAATGATGAACTTACACCTGACAGCGGTTTTATAAAATGGGGCGTAAGCACATCCCGCAGTTATTTCCCAAAAGACAATACAGAATTTTTTGAAGGCAATGATATGAACCTTGTTGAATGGCTGCGTCAGTATTCAAAAGACCAGACAGAAAGTTTCCTCAGAGGCTTCCTTGGACGCATGCTGTTCAGCGGTGACGATGTTTATAAAAAAGTTAATGTGCTTTCCGGTGGTGAAAAGGTAAGATGTATGCTGTCCCGTATGATGATGAAAGAAGCCAATGTTATTATGCTTGACCAGCCAACCAACCATCTTGACCTTGAATCTATCACGGCTGTTAACAACGGCATTGTAGACTTTAAAGGTACGGTTTTATTCTCCAGTCACGACCATCAGTTTATCGAAACAATTGCAAACCGCATTATCGAAATCAGAGAAGATGGTTCCATTGTTGACAAACTTATGACTTACGATGAATACATAGAATATAAACAGAACAATAAGTGAGGATAATTATAACTATGTTTGAGAAACTACAGCTCAAAATCAAAAATAAAAAGCTCATTTATGCTTTGATGGTTATATTTGTAATCGGCATTTCTCTAGTGCAGTATTACACAATTGAAGTCGGCTACAGAAGAGATATAAATGCCATTATTATGATGAAACCAATGCATCAGGTTTCAGGTCTGATTATTACTCTGACATTAAACGCAATACTGATACTTATTATAAAAAATATAAAAGCATCATTGATGGTTTCCTCGACAGCTTTTTCGGTTTTTGCGGTTATTAACCATTATGTAACTATACTTCATGGCACACCGTTCAACATCCTTATGGTTAAAAACCTTAAAACAGCGGCTGATGTGCTTACAAACTATAAAATTGAAATTGACGTACAGGTTGTTTATGTTCTTGTGCTTTTTGCTTTGCAGCTTGCGGTAATTCTGGTTATGTTCGGCAAAACAAAAGTTAAAAGAATTATTACACTTCCGGTAACTGTTGTAATGGTTTGTCTGTTGGTTGTGTTCTATGGTATAAAAGGCTCAGTTATTCCAAGGGATGCAACATCATGGTCATGGGATGCTGCAATTGCAGAATATGGTTATACTTCCTGTTTTGTAAGCAACTGTGTGCAGAGCATGAATGTGCCTGTAAAACCTGCAGAATATGATGAACAGGCTGTTGAAAACTATGTAAACAGCTTTATAAACAAAGAGGAAGGTACAAATACTCCTGACATTATCCTCATCCTCAATGAATCCTTTTATGACCTTAATCAGATTACTGACATCAATACCGATGTTGATTATCTGTCATATATCAATTCTCTGGAAAACAGTGTTACAGGTTACGCAGTTGTTCCTAATGCAGGTGGCGGCACAAACCGTTCAGAATATGAACTGCTTACATCAAACTCCCTTGCTACAAATACAAATATAACCCCGTTCAACGACCTTGACATTGCCGGTACAAACTCTGTTGTATCCTATCTTGAGGCAAAAGGGTACAGTACACTTGGCACACATCCGTATACATCCGCAAACTATATGCGTAATTCTGCTTATCCTGGTATTGGCTTTGATTATGTATATTTTGATACGGATTTTACAGATACTGATTACTACTATAACAGGCACTATGTGACAGACGAGTCGGTTTATAAAAATATGCTCAGATGGTACGAAGAAATGCCTCAGGGGCCAAGATTTATGTATATGCTTACTATACAGAATCACGCTGCATATACTCATGACGAACCTGAACATGATATAGTTCATACACAGAACGATTACGGCGAAAAGACAGAAGAAATCAATGAATATCTTACAAGCATGTATGTTTCTGACCGTGCTTTTGAAACTCTTGTGGAATATTATAAAGATTCTGACAGAGATGTGATTATCTGTATGGTGGGTGACCATGCACCGGCTTTTGCAAAGAACTATATTGATGAAAACTATTCTGCACAGGAAGCAGAAATCAGAATAAGAAGCACTCCGTATGTTATCTGGTCCAATAATATTGACCTTACAGAAACGGACAGCAGTAAGTATGAAAGAATAAGCCTTAACTATCTTACACCTGTGGTTATGGAACTTGCAGGTATGGATTTGTCAGGATATTATGAATATCTTACAGAACTGCGCAATGATATTCCTGTAATTACAAACTTTGGCGTATTTGTTACAAAAGACGGAAAGACCTACAGTTACGAAGAAGATTCAGAATATAAAGAATCGGTAGATTTATATTTTGATTTATGTTATGCAAATATGAAGAACAGAGAATTTATGAAGGAATATGCCAATTAACCGGCAGGAGGATTTATGCAGTTAAAAGATGTAATATACAGACGAAAATCCTTCCGTAATTATTCAAAGGAACATTTGTCACCACAGACATTGCTGAAAATAGAAAATTTCATTGAAAATTCGAGACCGCTTTTTCCATGTACAAGATTTTCCTGGAACATTGTAGGGGCGGATAAGGTGAAAAACGTGCAGCCATGGCGTGCACCGCATAACATTGTTATGTTTGCGGATACAAGCACCGAAAGTCTGGTTAATATAGGTTTTGTTTTTCAGCAGACTGAACTTTACATTCAGAGTCTTGGTCTTGGAAGCTGCTGGCTTGGTATGGGTAAACTTGATTCTGACGGAAGTGAAAAAAGCAGTAATATGAAGCAAGTTATGATGCTTGCTTTCGGCGAGTATGAAAACGACTGTTTCCGTAAAAATGAAGCCGAGTTCAAACGCAGAACATTGGCTGAAATTTCTGATATTGAAGATACCCGTCTTGAATGTGCCCGTCTTGCTCCGAGTGCAGTCAACAGCCAGCCATGGTATTTTGCACATGACGGTGAGATAATTCATGTATACTGTGTTGAAAAATATCTCAGAAAAATTGTTCTTGGGAACATGAATAAAATAGATATCGGCATAGCCCTTGCACATATTTATATGGAAAACAAAGAAACTTTTGAGTTTTTTGTGAAGGAAAAACATCCTGATGTAAAAGGTTATTACTATATCGGCAGTTTTAAAATTTAAACAGACAAAACAAAAATCGGCACCCTGTTGCAGGATGCCGATTTGTTTTTCAATTATAAATTATGCATAGATGAGCCAGATAAGTACATAGCCTGTTACAACTGCACAGAGTGTAAAAGGAATGCCGATACTCATAAATTCTTTTGTGGAAACTTCGTAACCTTCTCTTCTGAGGATACCGCCGGCAGCAATGTTAGCGGAAGCACCAACAGGAGTAATGTTGCCGCCAAGTGTTGCACCTGCAAGCAAACCAAAATAGAGAACTGTAGGATCAACACCAAGAGAGGCAGAAATGCTTGTAACAACAGGAAGCATTGTTGCAGTGTATGGAATGTTATCAATGAAAGCAGAAATAATAACAGAAAACCATACAAGAATTGTGTAGATAAGGAACACATTATCACCGCTGATTGCAACAAAGATGTTACCGATATCTTCAATAAGGCCTACGTTTGTAATACCCTGAATAATAATAAACAGTCCGCCAAGCAACAATAAAGTCTGGAAGTCAATTTCTTCAACAGTTGCTTTGAAAATGCCTTTTGTTTTGTTGATTCTGATTTCGTAAATCAAAGCCATGATAAAAATTACAATACAGATAACACCGTTTGTAACATCAGGTTTTTCAGGCATAAAGGAAGCGATAATCAAAGCAACAACAGTTGCAATAAGTGCCCAGGTAGGGAACATGTTGGTAACCGGAGTAACAGGCATTTGGTCAATTTTGTTGTTTTCTTTACGGAAAATGTAGAAAAGAACAGGAACAGTTGCAAGCATACCTGCCTGAACAATAAAGAACATACCAAGTTTGCCGTCCATGATAAAGAAGTCCATAAAGTCCATGCCAGCATAACCGCCAAGGAGGATACTTGTTGTGTCACCAACAAGGGTAGCAGCACCCTGAAGGTTGGAAGAAACAGCAACAGTCAGAACTGTATAAACAGGGGAAACATTGAATTTTCTTGCAATAGCAATAGCAATAGGTGCAAGCATAAGTACAGTTGCAACGTTGTCAATAAATGCTGAAACAAAACCTGAGAACAAAGCCATAGCTATAAAAACAAGCTTGACATTTTTGATCTTGTTAATCATAATGTCAGAAATTCTGTTTGGCATTTTTGATTCGATAAACAGAAAAACTGTACCCATGGTGCCGAAAAGCATCATAATAATATTCCAGTCTACCGCCCAGAAAGCTTCTGTAGGAGCTACAACACCCATTGCAATGTAAATTACAGCAACAGCAAGGGCAATGTAATGACGACGGGAAGGAATTGAAAGCATAAGTACATAAGTAAGTGCGAAAAGTGCAATGACGATAAGTTTCATTGTATTAGTACATCCCTTCGAAATATTAATTTGAATAGAATTGCATATATAAATATGATTATAACTATTTTAGTTTAACAGTTATGAGATTTGTTGTCAATTGAATAGGTCAAAAACATATTGAAAACAATAAAATACACCGATATCTGTCGGCACCGATGTAATTACTGATATATAAAATTATATTCTTGTCAGTTTTATACTATAGAAAACGCTGAATGTGTAGTGAATTGCAAAGTGAAAAAATTGTAAATATATTGAAAATATTTTATCAATTTGAAAATATGATGTTAATTGAATAAAACACAATTACTGTAATGTGAACAAATTTTCACATAAAAAGCCGGTATCATGCAGATACCGGCTTTTATAATAACTATTTAATTCATCTGTCCCATTTGTCACAAAGAGCTTCAATCTGGCTTGTAAATTTTGCAAGATCTTTGTTTGCGCCACCCTTGTTATGCTGAATAACAGCGGCAAGGCGTTTGCCGGCTTCAACAAGTCTGCTGAATACACTTTCAGCACGCACAGTAGCAGCAGATTTTTTGGTAATTGCAACAGGGTCGGCAACAACTTCGTAACGGTTTTCTATCAGGTCATACACAGCACCGGAATAAGGAGCTGTTGCATCAAATCCTCTGGAAACAAGCTGACCTGTAAAATCATTTACAGCATCGTCATCACCGTGAACAACAAAAACTTTTTGTGGTTTATTCTGTATTGCTTCAACCCAGCGCAGAAGTCCGTTGTTGTCAGCGTGGCCGCTTATGCCGTCAAGGTGCAGAACTTCAGCGTTTACATCAATTGTTTCGTTGAAAAGTTTAACAGTAGGGGCACCGTCATAGATTTTTCGGCCAAGGCTGTTGATTGCCTGATAACCAACAAACAAAACTGTGCTTTCAGGTCTCCACAAGTTATGTTTAAGGTGGTGACGTACACGGCCTGCTTCACACATACCGCTGGCAGAAAGAATAACCTTTGGATGTGTGTCAAAGTTGATAAGTTTTGATTCATCAGCAGAAATTGCAATCTTGAGCCCATCAAACTGCAGCGGGTTTGCACCGCGTTCAAGCAGATCGTTCATTTCTTTGTCAAAGAAATCAGAAGTACCTGCCTTAAATACATTTGTAGCTTCAATTGCAAGAGGGCTGTCAACATAAACTGTAAAATCGTTTGGTGTAACAAGGCCTTTTTCCTTGATTTCGCGGAAGAAATACAGCATTTCCTGTGTTCTGCCCACAGCGAAGGACGGTATAACCACATTACCGCCTCTTGCAAAGGTGCGGTTGAGTATTTCAGAAAGAGATTTTATATAGTCAGGCTTTTCACCGTGATTGCGGTTGCCGTAGGTTGACTCCATAACCACAAAATCTGCAGTATCAACATACTGAGGGTCGTTGATAATAGGCTGGTTGATGTTGCCGATATCGCCGGAGAATACAATTTTTTTTGTGATGCCGTTTTCGGTAACCCATACTTCAATGGAAGAGGAACCAAGCAAATGACCTGCATCAATAAAGTTTACTTCTATGTTTTCACAAAGAGTGAATTTTTCTTTGTATGTGTGCGGAACAAACAATTCCAGTGCAGCAACAGCATCATCCATTGAATACAAAGGTTCAACAGGTGCATTGCCTGCACGTTTGTTTTTACGGTTGCGCCATTCAGCTTCAAATTCCTGAATATGTGCTGAGTCGCGCAGCATAATGTTGCACAGGTCCATTGTGGAATCTGTGGAATGAATTTCTCCTTTAAAGCCGCGTTTTACCAAAAGGGGAATATGTCCTGAATGGTCAATATGGGCATGGGTGAGCAGCAGATAATCAACTTCTCCTGCAGCAATCGGCAAATCAACGTTTTCAAAAACATCTTTACCCTGTTCCATACCGCAGTCAATTACAATTTTTTTATCGCATGCTTCAAGTAAAATCAAACTGCCTGTAACTTCATGACAAGCACCTAAAAAAGTAAGTTTCATATGAAAACCTCCTATCTGTTTATATTTTACTACAGGTTTGTGAAAATTCATAGTAATTTTTATAAAATGGAAATTATAAATATTGTAAACAATAAGAATTAGTGTTAATATATCTTTATATTATTTTATGTTATGTTAAAATAGGGAAAGTTAAAAAAGGGAAGGGTATGAAATACTATTTTTTTGTAATATTTTCAATGCTTACTTGGGGCTCCCTTGGCATTTTTGTTAAAAATATTCCGCTTGACAGCGTTCAGATATCTCTGGCGCGTGCACTGGTGGGCAGTTTGTTTCTGCTTATAGTTTACATTATGCAGCGAAACAAAATGGATATGAACAATGTAAAAAAATATCTGCCGTATCTTATCTATACAGGCCTTGCCATAGGCTTTAACTGGGTGCTTCTGTTTGAAGCTTACAACTATGTGCCTGTGAGTGTTGCCACACTGACATATTACTGTGCACCGGCAATTGTTATCATCGCATCACCTCTGGTGCTTAAAGACAAAATTACAAGTGCAAAAATCATTGGGGTTACTACCGCAATGGTTGGTATGGTTATGGTTAACTTTCAGTCATTGGGTGGCGGTTCAGCAAAAGGTGTGGTTTACGGCCTTGCTTCAGCGGCACTTTATGCATCGGTAACCCTTGTAAACAAAAAGGTTAAAGGCTTCACAGGTCTGGAGGTTACCCTTATTCAGCTTGTTTTTGCAGGACTGGTGCTTATTCCGTACACAATGGCAACAAGTTCAATCGGTGAAATTTTTGCCATAGATATCAGCGGATTTATCTGGCTTGGCATTCTTTGTGTATTTCACACAGGATTCTGCTATTGGCTGTATTTTGTATCATTGCAGAAAATGCCGGCATATTCAGTAGCAATGCTCAGCTTTCTGGACCCTGTTTCTGCACTGTTTTTTTCTGCAGTATTCCTCAACGAAAAAATGACTGCACTTCAGTTTGCAGGTGCAATTATCATCATCGGCGGCGCAATGCTGTGCGAAATCTGGCAGCATAAAAAAGATAAACAGATGCAAAAATAGAGATATAAGAGATATAACAGATTAAATTAAAAATGTCATTCTGAAATTTTCAGAATGACATTTTTTTTGTAAATGTTTTTATTGACAGATAAGGTTTATCTCACATTATTCTTGTACCAGGAAATGCCGATAATGGTGAAAACAACGCCAATGGCAAGCTGGTACAAAGATAATTCAATAATAGACCCTACAAGATTAATTACACCTGTAAGCACAAAAAACAGTGCAACAAAAATATTAAAACCTCTGCTCGTAAACATAATTTATCTCCTTTGTGTTATTGTTCAATTAGTCTGGTAATGTCAACCCATGCGGTTGCTTTGCTGAGGCTGAAAAGTTCATCAGGTGTCAGTTCTATTGCGCTGTTTGATGAACCACAGGCAGGGAACACTGTTTCAAAACGTTTTACACTTTCGTCAATGTAAATACCAACAACAGTTTCTTTTACAGCAAAAGGGCATACACCACCAACAGCATGTCCAATCAGTTCCACAGCTTCATCGGCGGTCAGCATTTTTGCTTTCAACCCAAAAGTATGCTTATATTTTGAGTTGTCAATTTTTACATCACCTGCAGTTACAACAAGTATGCAACTGTCATCTTTTTTAAAAGAAAGTGTTTTTGCAATACGGCCCGGTTCTACACCCAAGGCTTCTGCGGCCAGAGCAACAGTTGCACTGGATACAGTAAACTCCATTACATCGTTTTCTCTGCCAAAAGTTTTCATATATTGTTTAACCGATTCTATAGACATAACAGTACTCCATTAATTCAGCATAAAATTATATTATCACTAAAAAACGACAACTGCAATACATACAACTGAAAGTTGTTTAAAACTATTGAAAATACAACTGATAGATGTTAATATATGTATATGATAATTAATGGGATCACAATTTGTTATACAATTGTATTCGTATATAGAAGATAAAGGGGGAGAATTATGGATATTTTTCAGAAACTTGAAATTTTATCCGATGCTGCAAAATATGATGCTGCCTGTACCTCAAGCGGTTCTGACCGAGGCAGGGGCGGTAAATTGGGCAGTGCTGTAAGCTGCGGAATATGTCACAGCTGGGCAGCTGACGGCAGATGTATCTCTCTTTTAAAGGTTCTGTTTACAAATTACTGCGAATTTGACTGTGCATTCTGTATAAACCGTAAAAGTAATGATGTAAAGCGGACTGCCTTTACACCTCGCGAACTGGCAGATTTAACGGTGGAATTCTACAAAAGAAACTATATCGAAGGTCTGTTTTTATCTTCCGGGGTAATAAAAAACGCTGATTACACAATGGAACTTATTATCAAATCAATCCGTATTCTGCGTTATGAATATGGGTTTAACGGATATATTCATGCAAAGGTTATCCCCGGCACAAGTCCTGAACTTGTGGAAGAAATAGGTTTTCTTACCGACCGTTTAAGTGTAAATATTGAACTTCCAAGTGCAAAAAGTCTGGAAATTCTTGCTCCGCAGAAATCTAAGACAAAAATATTGACACCGATGAAAGCAATCAAACAGCGCAATGAGCAGTCAAAACAGGAGCTGGCGTTGTACCGCCACGCACCAAAGTTTGCTCCTGCGGGTCAGTCCACCCAGATGATTGTTGGTGCAAGTGAAGAAAGCGATCTGCACATTCTGCGGCTTACACAGGGACTGTATGATAAATATAATCTTAAAAGGGTTTTCTTTTCGGCATATATCCCTGTCAACAACGACAGGCTTTTGCCTGCAACAGATACAAAACCGCCGTTGTTAAGGGAACACAGACTTTATCAGGCTGACTGGCTTTTGCGGTTTTATCATTTCCGTGCTGAAGAAATTCTTGATGATGAACACACAATGTTCAATGAGTTTCTGGACCCCAAGTGCAACTGGGCACTTAACAATATGCATCTGTTTCCCGTTGAGGTAAATACAGCGGAATACGAAATGTTGCTGAGGGTTCCGGGTATTGGTGTTACCAGCGCAAAACGCATCATTGCAGCACGCAAAGCAGCTTATCTTGATTTTGACGGACTGAAAAAGATTGGTGTGGTGCTCAAAAGAGCACAGTTTTTTATTACCTGCAAGGGAAAATCGGCACCGTATGTAAAAATAGACAGGCAGCATGCAGAAAGGTATCTGATTGCAAGTGAAAAACAGCCGATTTTTGATAACGTGGAACAGACAAGTCTTTTTGACAGCAGTGCGGTTACAAGGGAGGATATATACAAATGCGTCAGCGGACAGATGTAATTTATGTTTACGACGGCACCTTTGACGGCTTTTTGTGTTGCATTCACGAGTATTATTATTCATCTTTCAATCCTGTTGAGATTATATGTGAGGATGAAATTGAACCCAGTCTTTACCAGTTTGTTACAATAGAAACTGATTCATATAAAGCCCGGAAAGTTAAAACTGCAATAGAAAACAAAATTTCGCTTTACACAGTACACTTTTTGCAGGAATGTTTTTTATCCTGTCAGAAAAGAACTGAAATCCATATGCTGTGGTTTGTAGTAAAAGGTTTTAAAAAAGGAAATGATATTTACAGATATGTAAGTGATGAAGACGTGGATTTTGTGCTCAAAGCACACCGAAACATAAAAAAAGAAAAGCATCTGTATCTGGGGATTGTCAGATTTTATAAGTCGGGCGAAGTTTACATTTCTGTGATAAAACCTAAAAACAGAATTGTTCCGCTTTTGGCAAACCACTTTATTCAGCGGTTTGCCAACCAGAATTTTATGATTTATGATGCAGCAAACAAACAGGCACTTATCTACAGCAAAAATGTTGCACAGATGGTGAAAGCAGAAAATATTGAACTGCCTGAAATGGACGATGATGAGCGCAATATGCAGAAACTGTGGAAACTGTTTTATGACACTATAGCAATCAAAGAAAGGTATAATCCGCGTTGCCGTATGAACTTTATGCCAAAACGCACATGGGATTTATTGCCTGAAATGCAGAATTATGACTAAAAAACGGCAGACCGTTGCACACAGTCTGCCGTTTTATATTTGCTATTTGCTGTTTTTTTCAAGAAAATCCTTGTACATTGCAGGGTTTTCGGTTGTGATGCCCAGAACACATTTAAAAATATCCTGTCCGTATCTGATGAAGTTTTCTTCTGCAAGTTTTGCACTTTTTTCATTCGGCATATGAAGGTCGAACGAAAAAAGCCTGAAATCAGCATCGGAAATAGTGCAGTTAAGGTTGTAGCCACCGTTTTCAACAGGCGTAATTGAAGTTTTGTTCTGGCGTCTGAGATTTTCGTACTGAAGAATTTCAATTACAGCTTTATATGCACGTTCTTTAACGGAAAAAGGAAGAGTTTTTTCAAGTTCTTTACTTATGTCCCGGCCTTCATCTGAAATGGAAAAACTGTCGTTTTCTTCAACAATGAGCCCCTGTTCAACAAGCAGGCCCAAAGCTTCCTGAAGTTCAAAGTAATTTACCAGTTCCTGACCGACAATAGTATCAATTATCTGCTGGGAGGTAAGGGGAGAAGATGCATTGGTGAGCAGATAGCAAAGCAGAATTTTTATCTCTGTTCTGTCAGTCAGACCGCCAAATCTGACACCTGCTGAAAAAGCGGAATTATCATCCATAATATACCTCCTTAAAATACAAATTCAATGCTTTTAATATTCTACTATTTTTGTGTTTGATTGTAAAGAACTATTGTAAATGAATGTGAAATATGATATCATAATCGGTAAAGATATAATGTATTTTACATTAAAATGCTTAATTGTTTTGGAGGTATTATATGAAACTCTTTATCGACACAGCAAACGTTGAAGAAATCAGAAAAGCTAATGATCTTGGTGTTATTTGCGGTGTTACAACAAACCCTTCCCTTATTGCAAAAGAAGGTAAAGTATTTGAAGATGTAGTTAAAGAAATCACAACAATTGTTGATGGTCCTATCTCTGCTGAAGTTATCTCTCTTGAAAGCGAAAAAATGGTTGAAGAAGCACTTGAACTTGCAAAAATTCATCCAAACATCGTTATCAAACTTCCAATGTGCCTTGAAGGTCTTAAAGCAGTTAAAATCCTTTCATCCAAAGGCATCAAAACAAACGTTACACTTATTTTCTCTGCAACACAGGCATTGCTTGCAGCAAGAGCGGGTGCTACATATGTAAGCCCATTTGTTGGTCGTCTTGATGATGTTGGACAGGAAGGCATCAACCTTATCAGCGAAGTAAGCGAAATTTTCTCAATCCACGGTATTGAAACAGAAATCATTTCTGCTTCTATCAGAAACCCAATTCACGTTACATCTTCTGCTCTCGCAGGTGCTCACATTGCTACAGTTCCATACAAAGTAATTGAACAGATGACAAAACATCCACTTACAGATGCAGGTATCGCAAAATTCCTTAAGGACTGGGAAACAGTTCCAAATAAATAATATAAAAGGATATTCAGTAAATGTTTGAAGAAATAATGCACAATGTCGTGATGGTTTTAATTCACGTTATTGAAATAATCGGCATTTTCATTGTTGTAACAGGTGTTTTTAAAGCTTTCAAGGACTACCTTAAAAGTCTTGGCGGCAATATAGGTACTTTTGAACTGCGTCATGACCTTGGCACAGCAATGGTTACAGGTCTTGAATTTAAAATGGCTGCTGAAATTCTCAGAACAGTTATTGTAAGAACTAAAGAAGAAATTATAATGCTTGGTGCAATTATTCTCCTGCGAGAAGTTTTGTTCTTCTTTATCAACAAAGATATCAAGGAACACAACAAAGAACACAGTGCTGAGAATGATTCAGAGCATAAAAAAATTACAGGAATCAAAATCGAAAGAGAATAGCCTGAATTTACATTACAAATCCGTGCAGGCGGTTTTGGCTGCACGGATTTTTGTTTTAATTGATAAACTTACATAATATCAATTGATATATGCTGTGTTATGCACAGTTTAAAGTTTGGAAAATATAATTTACAGACAAATTGACTGTAAATTTTAAAATAAATCAAAAGGAGAGCATAAAATGTATATTTTGTTGCTTGTTTTCTGGATAATACTGAACGGCAAAATCACATTGGAAATTTTGCTTATAGGTGCTGTTTTTGCAGCGGCAATATTCTGGTTTATGTGCAAATTTCTTGAATATTCGCCAAAATATGAAATTTGTGTTGCAAAAAACATACTATGGATTCTTACATATTTTGTTGTGCTGCTTATTGAAATTTTCAAATCTGCAATTACAGTGTACAAACTTGTTTACAGCCGCAAAATTGAAATTCAGCCACAGATGGTGTTTTTTAATGTGGATATCAAAAGCGAGTTTTTGCGTTTCGTGCTTGCCAATTCCATAACGCTCACACCGGGTACAATTACAGTTGATGTGGACGAAAACCATTTTTGTGTTCATGCACTGGACTACACTCTTGCTGAGGGCATCGAAAGCTCGGTGTTTATTAAAATTCTTAAGATAATGGAGGCAAACTGCAATGGCTGAAACAATTTATAACAGTTTTGTGATATTGATGCTTATTGTTCTCGCCATTGTTATTTTTGGCTATTTTATAAGAACAGTTCTTGGGCCGCATTTTTCTGACAGAATACTTGCAGTTAACAGCATAAGCACAGTTGTAATGCTTTTCATAAGCTTCATCGCTGTTTTACAGGGTGAAAATTATATTGTAGATATGGCTGTTATATATGCAGTACTTGGTTTTGTGTCGGTTATCATTTTGTGCAAATCCTATCTTAGAAGTCACAAAAAAGACCGTGCAAATGACCTTAAAAATATTAAAGATCAGGTAGATAAAACAAAAGAGGAGGCAGAAGAAAATGATTAGACTTATACTTTCCGCACTCTTTATTTTTGCTGGTGTAAATGTAATAGTTACTGCACTTATCGGCAACTATCGTTTCAGTTATGTGCTCAACCGTATGCAGGTTGGTGCCACAGCTGATACAATGGGGGCAATTTTAGTGCTTATAGGGCTTGTTATCAGGGCAGGATGGTCTATGATAAGCCTCAAATTGTTTATTATGATTATATTCTTCTGGGTTGCAAGCCCGGTGTCAGCACATTTTCTGGCAAGAACAGAAGCTATTGCCAACGAGAATATTCTTGATGAATGTGAGGTAGTAAGCCATGGTGACATATGAAATTATTTTGCTCATATTTCTTATAGTTTGTGCCGTTACTGCCTGTCTGGCTAAAAATCTGCTTTCAACAGTAATCATTTTTATGTCTTACAGTTCGGTAATGTGCGTAATATGGCTGCTTCTCCGTTCTCCTGACCTTGCTATAACCGAGGCTGCTGTAGGTGCAGGGGTTACAAGTATTCTGTTCTTCATTACACTTAAAAACGTTAAGCAGCTTAAAGAGGAGGATGAAACAGACGATGTTTAAAAAGTTATTCTCCAAGATAAATCGTTTTGTGGACGGGGATGTTTCCTTTGAAATTAAACCAAAAGAAACAAAACAGCGCAGAGTTTCAGACCACAGGGAAAAAACCGTAGCTGCACGATATACTGCGTGGCACGACAAGTATGGCTACAAAACATTCAGAGGTGTATATATTACAATAAGCTGTGTTATAGCAATATGTGTTATTGCCGTTTTGCTTTATACAGTATCCTACCTTCCGCCGTATGGTGAAGCAGCTAACCCTGTTAACAATGAAGTTACCGAAAGATATCTCGAAAAAGGGATGGAAGAAACAGGTGCAGTAAATATCGTTGCAGGTGTTATTCTTGACTACCGTGCTTTTGATACTTTTGGCGAAAGCTGTGTTTTGTTTGCAGCTTCCTGCAGCGTAATGATGCTCCTGAGTAAAAGCAAAAAAGGCAAAGGGGAGGAAATGCTGTTAAACTACAACCCAAAACGTGACCCTGTTCTGCGTTCCCTTGCAAAAGTACTTGTTCCGTTCAACCTTATGCTTGGTGTTTATGTTGTTCTCAACGGACACCTGTCGCCGGGCGGTGGGTTTTCCGGCGGTGCAATAATGGGTGCAAGTCTTATCCTGTGGTCATCGGCCTTTGGTTACAGAAAAGTAAAACCTGTTTTTACCGAAAAACGTGTGAAAATAATTACCTTTGTTTCTCTGTCTTTTTATGCAGTTGCAAAAGGATATTCTTTCTTTACAGGAGCAAACCATCTGCATTCAATTATTTCACCCGGTGTTCCGGGAAGAATTATTTCGGCGGGTCTCATACTGCCGCTTAACATAGCTGTTGGTTGTGTTGTAACAATGACTATGTACAGCTTCTATGCATTATTCACAAGGGAGGAAATATAAATGGGTCCTAATTTATTTGTGAACTATTATGAAGCTGCATCAATGATACTTTTTGGTATAGGCTTTACAACAATGCTGCTGCACCCAAATCTTATCAAAAAGATTATCGGGCTCAACATTATGGATACAGCCATATACCTTTTCCT
>SVMW01000057.1 GCA_015067215.1 Oscillospiraceae bacterium
TTAAAGCCGGTTACCCGGGCCTCAAGGGGCAGTCCATCCCCTTGATTACAGGTTAATTTTAGCACATTAAGAAATTTTTATCAATTAAAAGTTGTCTTATTTTATATTTTTTCCGTTTTTGCCAATCTATATATATAATTTTTGTGCATTTTGCGGAATAAAATTTTCTCACTTGAAATAATTTTTTCTCACTTTTAGCTGTTATGTCAATTTACAAATCGGTAGTTTTATTTTATTCTATATAATATAAGGTTTAAAATACTTAATTTTGTTTGGAGAAGCATTATGACACATGACCAGCTGCATTATTTTACAAAGCTGACAAAATTTTTAGGCACTGCTTTGGGGCCTGACTATGAGGTTGCACTGCATGATATGGCAAACAACGACGGTGCCCTTGTCGCAATTGCCAACAACTATATAAGCGGACGCAAACTTGGTGACCCGCTGTTTGACAACGCAAAAAAAATGGTGACAGACCGCCGCTACGAAATTGATGACTTTGTGGAGCACTATTACACTATGACACAGCACGGCAAGGTGCTGCGTTCCTCATCTATGTTTATAAAGGATGAATACGGCCGGCTTGCAGGCATTTTGTGTATCAACTTTGACGATAACCGTTTTCACGATATCAGCCAGAAGATTATGGAACTGTGCCACCCGGATGCATATGTTGAAGCAAACTTTGTATTTGACCAAAACCGCGTGCCTGACAAGCTGAGCGGCGATGTAAAAATTGGCAGCACCTCCTCCGATATAACTGTGGCAACTGAACTGAAAGAAATTTTCAAAAAACATCACCTCAACCCTACCCGTCTGACTTTTGATGATAAAATGATGATCGTTACAGAGCTCAACAGAAAAGGGGTTTTCCTTATCAAAAACGCGGTAAAAGATGTTGCAAAGGCAATCAATTCCTCCCCTGCCAGTGTTTACAGATATCTTGCAAACCTTAAAGAAAACGGATAACTATACAATATATAAAGGAATTATAATTATGTTAATCAAAGTTACACCATCAAATATCAGTGAATTTAAAAAAGCCTGTGAATACGAACATGTTTTCGGAAGCCGTGCAATGACAGCACTTGCCGCTTACGGCACCGACCACGATGTGCACAGATTCTGGCTGAGTGTTGAAGATGAAAATGTTTCGGCATTTCATCTTAACGGCAGTGTGCTGACCGTTATCAAAGAAGGCGAAAAAGATATAACCGATGTGCTGGAAATTACAAAACAGTATGAAATACACGAAATCGACAGTGACTGGGACCTTTGCGAAAAACTGCACGCTGTACTTGGCGGTTTTACCGAAAGCAGTTACTATATGGTTTACAACGGCAAGGAACCTGAAGGAAAATTTGACGATATCTGCCCTGCAGACCTGCACGACGTTTACAGCATTCTGCAACAAAGCCACGAATATTACCGCACACACCTTAAATATGACCCTTGGGCCGGACACCTTGAAAGCTGTATGGCTACAGGTCTGACAAAGGTTTATCAGCTCGAAAAAGGCGGAAAACCAATAGGCACAGGCAGCATAATAAGTCAGGATGACACCCACGCTGCAGTTGCCGCTGTCGCTGTTGTTCCTGAATACCGCCTTAAAGGCATTGGCAGCTACATTACAAAATATCTGGTAAAGGAAATTCTCAAAACCGGCAAAACCCCTTGTCTTATAAGCGGATATGACGAAGTTGCCGAACTTTATAAAAAAATAGATTTTGTAACAGTTGGCAGATGGGGCGAATTGTACATTTAAAACAGAATAACAATAAGACAAAAATCCCGTACAGTTTTCTGTACGGGATTTCTTATTTTAATATTAAATATTTTACAGACACAAATCGGTTTTATGCAGAAGTTCGGCAGATTTTTGCCTTTGATTGATATTTTTCATCACCGCTTTTTACTGCATGAATTCCTGAAGTTCTGCAGGAATTTCTATGCCGATTGCAGCTGCTGTTTCAGCATTTATAAGGTAGCTGAAATCTGTCTGACTTTCAACAGGCATTGTTGAAGTATCTTCACCATTCAGAACTCTGACTGCCATTTCACCTGTCTGGTAACCAAGATTAAAGTAGTTAAGACCAAGTGTTGCAAGACCGCCGTTGACAACCTGGTTTTCTTCACCGCAGATAAGCGGAATTTTTGCATCCATTGCAATCTGTGCAACGATTGGCATTGCAGAAGCAACAACGTTGTCAGTCGGTGTATAGATTGCATCAACTTTTGAAGCAATGCTCTGGGCTGCCTGCTGAACTTCGCCGGAATTTGTAACTGTCTGTTCAACGCATGCTATACCTTTTGCTTCAAGTACATCTTTTACAATTTCCGCCTGAAGGATTGAGTTGTCTTCGTTGGAGGTGTAGATGATGCCGACTGTTTTTGTTTCAGGTTTAAGCCGGAGCATAAGATCAATCTGCTGTGCAATCGGGCTCATATCATTTGTACCGCTGATATTGCCGCCCGGAACTTCATTGGAATCAACAAGACCTGCATCAACAGGGTCGGTAACTGCTGTGAAAAGAATTGGTATTTCGGTTGTTTTGGAAGCAATCGACTGTGCAGCACCTGTTGCAATTGCAAGAACAAGGTCACAGTTGTTGTTTACAAAGCGTTCACTCATTGTGGAAAGGTTGGACTGGTCGGACTGTGCATTCTGTACATCAATCACAACAGTTTCGCCGTCAACAAAACCATTGTCCGCCAGCGCTTTGACAAAGCCTTCGCGGGCTGCATCAAGGGCGGTGTGTTCCACAAGCTGAAGAATGCCTATCTGCGGCAGATCATTTTCTGTGTTTTCAGAAGCAGGTTCCGATGAACAGGCAACCATTGATATTGCCATAGCCAGTGTGAGTAAAAGTGCAGTAAGTTTTTTCATAATAATTCTCCTTTAATTTCTGTTTTTCAGAGAGCTTATAAAAAAACAACGCCCTCTGATTGTAAAAATCAGAGGACGAGAAATCCCGTGTTACCACCTCTATTTATCAGCACCTCACGATGCTGACCTTTACGAGTATCGGCCCTGCATAAGCGAATACTCTGCAATGTAACGGTTGCTCCCGGATGAAGCTACACAAAGGCCTCCCCCTCTTCACCTCACCAGCTAAAAGATGTATTCAACAGCCGTCCGCACATCCTTTTCCACCAAACAAGGACTCTCTGTCTGCTTTGTAACTGCCTACTGGTTCTTTATCATTGCTGTTTATGTGGCCATTATATCCCCTTGTTAATTTGTTGTCAACCAGGTCTGTGCATTTTTGGATATAACCAAAAAAATCCTGATTCAATCGCGCGTTTTTTGTTGTTTTGCACAAAAACATCATTTGTTATCTGCTTTCAGAATATATGTTACAACTATTTTTCATCCAACTTTCAAACAAAAATAAACAGACAGGAATATAATTCACAAATATTCCCATCTGTATTATTGTGGTTAATTTTATTCAAGGCTTTCTTTTATATATCTGCCCGTAACCGATTTTTCGCTGCTGATAATGTCACAAGGCTTGCCGCTAAACAGCACGCTGCCGCCCTTGAGTCCTCCTTCAGGGCCCATTTCGATAATATAGTCAGCATCCTTCATAACATCAAGGCTGTGCTCAATAATAAACAGGGTGTTGCCGCTGTCTGCCATTGCATTGAAAATACCTTTAAGGCGTTTTATATCATCAAGGTGCAAACCGTCGGTAGGCTCATCCAGGATAAACACCTGTCCTTTTTCCTTAAGCTTGTCTGCAAGTTTTACTCTCTGCAGCTCGCCCCCCGACAGTGTGGACATTGACTGATTGAGATGGATATAGCCCAGACCAACCTTTTCGAGGCTTTCCAGTTTTTCAACAAAAGGTTTGTCCTTAAAGAATTCTATTGCCTGGGAAACTGACATATCCATAACTTCGCCTATGTTTTTGCCGTTGTATTTAAAGCTGAGTGCTTCCTGTGAAAAACGCAGACCGCCGCAGGCTTCACACTTGGTTTCGATAGCGTCCATAAACGCCATTTCGCTGACAATAACACCCTTGCCGCCGCACACAGGGCAGCCGCCGATGGAGTTGAAACTGAAATAAGCGTTGGAAACCTTGTTTGCCTTTGCAAACAGGTTTCGGATTTCATCCCATATTTCAAGATAGGTTGCAGGTGTACTGCGGAGATTGATGCCGATGTTTTTCTGTTTTATTGAAATAACGGTTTCAGGATAAACATTCTGAAAATGCTCCATAAGGCTGGACTTGCCGCTGCCCGCAACCCCTGCAATAACGCAGATTGTGCCCATTGGCAGGTCAACTGTGACATTTTTGAGATTGTGGAGTGTGGCATTTTCCACTCTGAACCATCCTGTAGGTGTGCGGTAGCTTGTTTTGAGCGGTGTAACCGCATTAAGCATCTTTGAAGTGATTGTGTCGGCTTTGAGCAATCCGTCATAGTCACCCTCAAACATAATTTCGCCGCCATACTGCCCTGCTTTCGGGCCCATATCCACAATGTTGTCAGCAAGTTTGATAATTTCGCGGTGGTGTTCAACAATAAGCACCGTATTGCCGTGGTTTTTGAGCTTTTCAAGGGACAGCTTCATCCTGTCTATATCCTTTGGATGCAAACCTACACTTGGTTCGTCCAGCACATAAAGCATATCAGTGAGAGCCGAATTGATATATTTTGCAATTTTGATACGCTGTGCCTCGCCGCCTGACAGCGTGTCGGTTCCGCGGCTGAGTGAGAGATAAGAAAGGCCGATGTCAACCAAAGCCTGCAAACGTTTTGTCAGCTCAATCTTCAAATCTCTTGCCAGCGGGTCATCAATGCTTTTTACAAATTCGATTGCATCTTCAATAGGCATATCACACACATCTGCAATGCTTTTGCCGTTGATAAGGCAGCTTCTCACCTTGTCGTTTACACGCTGGCCGTGACATTCGGGGCAGGTAA
>SVMW01000020.1 GCA_015067215.1 Oscillospiraceae bacterium
ACAAAGATGAAGTACGAGTTGTGGGCGAAGCACTTGGACTTCCACACGGCATGGTATACCGTCAGCCATTCCCGGGACCTGGTCTTGGAGTACGCTGTCTTGGAGCAATCACACGCGATCGACTCCATGCATTGCGGGAAGCTGATGCAATTCTCCGTGAAGAATTTGCCAAAAACGGACTTGAAGGCAAGGTATGGCAGTACTTTATTGCAGTTCCTGACATCAAGAGTGTAGGTGTTAAAGATGGAGCACGTTATGAAGGCTGGCCTGCAATTATCAGAGCGGTTAACACAACAGATGCTATGACAGCAACAATTGAAGAAATTCCTTATGCTTTGCTGCACCATATCACAGACCGTATCACACATGAAGTTGAAGGTATAAACCGAGTGCTTATGGACCTTACACCTAAGCCAATCGGCACAATTGAATGGGAATAAGTTAATGGTTTCAGCAAATTTGATTTATCCTCTTCAGGGCAATTTTCTTTATTCTTTCCTGAACAGATAATTCACTGCAAAAGCAAACGATACAGTAAATTTGAAGACCTTGTGTCATCGGAAACGATGACCAAGGTCTTTGATTTGTGGTGAAATATACCATTTTATATATGGGATAATCATGTATATAATACAGAAATTTTATTTTATGTTTATGATTGAAATGTTGTACAAATATATAAAATTGTGTCTGATAAATTATTTATCAAATATATCTTGAAAAATGGCAGATGATGTTTTATACTAATATAATGGAAATGGGTACTACCTATTTGTGGGGTGAGAAGCTGTTCATGGAATATTATAATTCTAAATTTATTTGCAAAAAGCTGTTGTTTGAAATGTGCGAAGGTGTTTTTTCTGAAAGTAAAAAACTGCCAAGAGAAACAGAACTTGCAAAATATTTGGGAATAAGCAGAACACAGCTCAGGGATGTTTTGTCAAAATTAGAACGGGAAGGCTTTATTACACGGAAATTAGGTGTTGGTACTCTTATAAACCATCATGTTGTACAGGTTAAAAACCGTATGGATATTGAAACGGAATTTATGGATATCATACGGAATAACGGATATGAGGCTGAGGTAAGAAATATCAGAGTGATAGAAGATGTCGCTGATGATGTTTTGGCAGCTAAACTTGATATAGCTGAAGGAACAGAGATTATCAAAATATATCGCACCTGTACGGCAAATGGGAAACCGGTAATATATTGTGAAGATGTAATAGAGAAAAGTATAATAAAGGATGAATATACATCAGAAGATTTTAAACCGTCCATATTTAATTTTTTATTAAAACATTGCGGAATAAAAGTATATATGGATTTGACACGCATCAGTGCGGAGGTTTCTGACGTAACAACATCCCGTGAACTTGAAGTTGAAATACACACGCCTTTGCTGGTAATGGATGAAATCGATTATGATTTTGAAGGAAAGGTGATTTTCTATTCAAAACAGTATTTTGTAAGCGGGGAAATAGAGCAGACTGTGCTTAGAATGAAATTGCAATAATTCAGAAAATATAAGTCAATAATAAATCTTTTAAAACAAAAGATTATTTATATATCAACTACTTAAAATAGGAGAGCGACTATGGAAAAGAAACTTGTTTATACAGGCAAAACAAAAGATGTGTTTGCACTTGAAAACGGAAATTATCTTTTGAAATTCAAAGATGATTGCACAGGTAAAGATGGCGTTTTTGATCCGGGTGAAAATGCTGTTGGACTTACTATTGACGGCGTAGGTGATGTTAATCTTCGTATGTCCATTTACTTCTTTGAAAAAATCAATGCAGCAGGTATCAGAACACATTATGTAAAGGCTAACCTTGAAGATACAACAATGGAAGTTCTTCCTGCAAAAGTTTTTGGCAAAGGCCTTGAAGTAATTTGCCGTCATAAAGCTGTAGGCAGCTTTATCCGTCGTTATGGTCAGTATATTGAAAGCGGTGCAGATTTGCCTGCATATGTTGAAACAACATTTAAAAATGACGAATTGGGCGACCCTCTTGTAACAAAGGATGCACTTGCTGCTCTTGGTGTTATGACAGAAGAACAGTACGATTCAATGAAAGATATGACACAGAAAATTACACAGATAGTAGCTGATGACCTTAAAGAAAAAGGTATGGTTCTGTATGATATCAAGTTTGAATATGGTTATGACGCTGATGGCAATGTAATGCTTATTGATGAAATTGCTTCCGGCAATATGCGTGTTTATAAAGACGGACAGTATATTGACCCAATGAAGCTTTCAGAACTGTTCTTCGCATAATGGGCGGATTTTTTGGTGCGGTCTCCAAACGGGACTGCGTATTGGACATATTTTTTGGGGTAGATTATCATTCACATCTTGGAACAAAACGTGGTGGTATGATTATTCATGACATAGAAGATGGTTTTCAGCGTCAAATCCACTCTATTGAAAATACTCCATTCCGTACTAAGTTTGAAAATGATTTGCTTAGTTTTCATGGCAACAGCGGTATCGGTTGTATAAGTGACAGTGACCCACAGCCTTTGATGATTCGTTCTCATCTTGGACTTTATGCACTTACTACAGTTGGCATTATCAATAATTCTGATGAGCTTATTGAAAAATATTTCCAAAACCATGGAAATCAGTTTATGGCAATGAGCTCTGGTAAGGTAAATTCTACGGAATTGGTTGCATCACTTATCAACGAAAAAGAAGATCTGGTTTCAGGTATTCTTCATGCTCAGGACGAGATAGAAGGTTCTATGACCTTATTGGTAATGACTTCTGAAGGCGAGATAATAGCAGCACGAGATAAGATGGGTCGTTTGCCTGTTCTGATAGGAAAGAACGACGATGGTTATTGTGTTTCCTTTGAATCTTTTGCTTACCATAAACTGGGATATGAAGATTGCTATGAACTTGGACCACGTGAAATTGTAAAAATGAATGCAGAAGGAATTGAAACAATTTCACCGGCAGGCGATGATATGAGAATCTGTGCATTTCTGTGGACATATTATGGCTATCCAAACTCACGTTATGAAGGCAGAAATGTAGAAGTGATGCGCTGTGAAAACGGCAAAATTATGGCACGCAATGAGCAGCAGCACGGGGGAATCCCTGAAGTTGATTATGTTGCGGGTGTTCCGGATTCAGGTGTGCCGCATGCAATGGGATATGCACATCAGAGTGGCATAGAATATGCACGTCCATTTGTCAAATACACACCTACATGGCCGCGTTCATTTATGCCGGCTAATCAGGAAGTAAGAAATCAGGTAGCAAAAATGAAGCAGATTCCGGTTCCGGAATTAATAGACGGAAAGAAGCTTCTGTTGGTTGACGACTCAATTGTAAGAGGAACTCAGTTGGGTGAAACCGTAGATTTTCTTTACAATGCCGGAGCAAAAGAAGTACATATGCGTTCTGCATGTCCGCCTATAATGTACGCCTGTAAATATCTCAATTTCTCAAGAAGCAATTCTGATAAAGAACTTCTGGTAAGAAGAGTTATAGATGAATTGGAAGGTGAGGAAGGCGACAAACATTTGCAGGAATATACAGAGGCAAACAGCGAACGCAGAAAATGTATGCTTAAACGAATTTGTGAGATGTTCGGCTTTGATTCTCTGGAGTATCAGACAGTTGAAGGCGTTTTGGAATCCATAGGTTTGGATAAAAGCAAAGTCTGCACATATTGCTGGACAGGAAAAGAATAATTGGAAATGTATATAGGGCATATTTAGTTATGTCACTGTAAACATATAAATAAATAATATTTTATTAATAGTAGTAAGAGGTAAAAATGGCATTTTATTATAAAGAACCTTCTCATACTTTTAGTGAGTATCTGCTTGTTCCGGGATACTCTTCAAAAGAATGTATACCAAGCAGCGTTTCTCTCAAAACACCACTGGTTAAATTTAAAAAGGGAGAAGAATGTCCGCTGACAATGAACATACCAATGGTATCTGCAGTTATGCAGGCAGTATCAGGTGAAGATATGGGCGTTGCCCTTGCAAAAGAAGGCGGCGTTGCATTTATTTATGTTTCACAGCCAATAGAACAGCAGGCTGAAATGGTGAGAAAAGTTAAAAATTCAAAAGCTGGATTTGTAGTTAGTGATTCCAACCTGAAGGTTGATAACACTATGGCAGAAGTAGTAGAACTTAAAAAGGTTACCGGACATTCTACTATGGCGGTTACAGATGATGGCACAGGAACAGGCAAATTGCTTGGTATTGTTACAAGCCGTGACTACCGTGTATCACGCATGGATCCAAATACAAAGGTTTCAGAATTTATGACACCGCTTGAAAATATTATTTCTGCACCGGAAGGAACAACCCTCAAGGAAGCAAATGATATTATCTGGGACAACAAGCTCAACTCACTTCCTATTGTAGATAAAGATGGACATCTTGTTGCTTTTGTTTTCCGTAAAGATTATGAAACACAGAAAAACAACCCTATGCAGCTTCTTGATGCTGACAAGCGTTATGTTGTAGGTGCAGGCATTAACACACGAGACTATGCAGAACGCGTTCCTGCATTGGTTGATGCAGGTGTAGATGTACTTGTTATCGACTCTTCCGAAGGTTATTCCGAATGGCAGTCAATGACAATTAAATGGATTCGTGACCACTATGGTGACACTGTTAAAGTTGGCGCAGGTAACGTAGTTGACGGTGAAGGCTTCCGTTTCCTTGCAGATGCAGGCGCAGACTTTATCAAAGTTGGTATCGGTGGTGGTTCAATCTGTATCACTCGTGAAACAAAAGGTATCGGTCGTGGACAGGCTACAGCTGTTATCGATGTAGCAGCAGAAAGAGATAAATACTTTGAAGAAACAGGTGTCTATGTTCCAATCTGTGCTGACGGCGGTATTGTACATGACTACCATATGACACTTGCTCTTGCAATGGGCTCAGACTTCTGTATGCTGGGCAGATATTTCTCAAGATTTGACGAATCCCCAACAACAAAAGTGCTTGTTAACGGCAACTATATGAAAGAATACTGGGGTGAAGGCAGTGCCAGAGCAAGAAACTGGCAGCGTTATGACCTCGGTGGTGCAGGCAAACTCAGTTTTGAAGAAGGTGTTGATTCTTATGTACCTTATGCAGGCGCACTTAGCGATGGCGTTGCTGTAACTTTGGCAAAAATACGTTCCACAATGTGCAACTGTGGTGCTTTGAATCTTCAGGAACTTCGCGATAAAGCAAAAATCACTTTGGTTTCTGCAGTTTCTATTGTTGAAGGCGGTGCACACGACGTTGTGCTTAAAGATTCTACAAATTAACATAAGTATATGCTAAAATATACAATGTAATATAAATTTAATATTAAAAACAGATGTGCAACTGGCGGATAAGTGGGATTAACCACGTGGAGCACATCGGATTGTTATGTCGACCGCCTGGGCGCTGTTTATTTGGCGTGCCAGGCGGTTTTCGTTTTATTATAAAAACCTTACCTGATATGTACGCAAAATATTTGCAAGATTTAAACCACGCCGGTTAAAAGTGGTTTTAAAATTCTGCAGAATTTTATAGCATTTGATACAATAATATATAATCGATACGAGGTAAAAAATGAGTAATATCAAAGTTTTCATATCTTCCATTCTTGCAGGCACATGTATTGGTTTTGGGGGCATAATTTATCTTATGAGCAGCAATAAAGTTCTTGGTGCAATGTTTTTTGCAATTGGTCTGCTTACCATCTGCTCATATGGTCTGCACCTTTATACAGGCAAGGTTTGCTATGTTTTCCAGAACAACAAAAAGTTTGTTCTGCAGATACCTGTTATCTGGTTTGGCAATCTTATCGGCACAGGAATAACAGCACTTATAGTTCTTGCAACACGAAACGGTGCTGCTATTGCACAGGCTGCAGCTGCCCTTTGTGAAGTAAAAATGAATGACAGCTATTTAAGCCTTTTTATGCTGGGTATTTTCTGTAATATTATGATTTATATTTCGGTAGAAGGCTACAACAAAATTCAGTACGAAATGGGCAAATACATTTCACTGTTTTTTGGTGTTATGGTGTTTATACTTTCAGGGTTTGAACACAGTATTGCCGATATGTTCTATTTCTGGGCTGCAGGCAACTGGAGTGTTGACAGTGTTATCCGTCTGATTGTTATTACACTTGGCAACGCTGTCGGCGGCATTGCTTTTGCCGAAACAAAAAGATACATATGCGAAAAATAATGGTAAGTATATAAAATAAGTTTTTATTTCAGAAGAAACCGCCGATATAAGTTATATCGGTGGTTTCGGTTTTGATGTGCTGCGTTTTGAGCGTATGTATGTTTTGGCAAGTATATTTCAGGATTGTAATATGTGATGAAAATATATGTAACAGATAACATAATGACAGTGATTATGAATTTAATAACTTTTATGGTAAATATAGTTAATATATAATTATTATTCCATTACATATAAAAAACTTGAAAAAGGCAAAAGTTTTATTATATAATATAAAATGATAAATTGTTTATTATTATATGTGATTTAAAAGGAGATGACAATATGAATGCTGTATATGAAAAACTTATGAAATGCTATGAAAGCGTGAGAGAAAGAATTGATTTTGTCCCTGAAATTGCACTTGTTCTGGGTTCAGGCCTTGGTGATTACGGCGAAACTATAGACGTTGTTGCCACTTTGGATTATCACGATATTGAAGGCTTTCCGGTTTCTACAGTGGCAGGCCACAAAGGACGTTTTATATTCGGATATGTAAATGGTGTTCCTGTGGTTTGCATGCAGGGACGTGTGCATTATTACGAAGGTTATCCTATCACAGATGTTGTATTGCCTACACGCCTTATGAAGCTGATGGGGGCAAAGGTTCTGTTCCTCACAAACGCTGCAGGTGGACTTAATTATGATTTTGCAGCGGGCGATTTTATGCTTATAACAGACCATATTATGAATTTTGTTCCATCTCCGCTTATCGGTGAAAATATTGATCAGCTGGGCACAAGATTCCCTGATATGAGTGATGTTTACAAAAAAGACCTGCAGGAAATCATTAAAAAATCTGCATCGGATCTTGGAATAAAGCTTCAGCAGGGTGTATATATTCAGCTGACAGGCCCTAACTTTGAAACACCTGCAGAAGTCAGAATGTGCCGCACCCTTGGCGCGGATGCTGCAGGCATGTCTACAGCAGCAGAAGCAGTTGCTGCAAACCATATGGGAATGAAGGTTTGCGGTATCTCCTGTATTTCAAACCTTGGCTGCGGTATGACAGATACACCTCTCACACATGAGGAAGTGAGCGAAACTGCCGACCGCGTTGCAGGCCAGTTCAAACAGCTTGTAACAGAAAGCATTGTTAATATTCACAAAGCACTTAATGCATAAGGTGAGTGTATGAAAGCTTTATATTTTGACGGTACAAAGCCGATATATATGGAAGACTACCCAAAACCTGTTGCCACAGCAGGCCACAGCCTTATAAAAGTGCTTATGAGTGCTGTGTGCAACACTGACCGCGAAGTTATCAGAGGCTATCGCCCTGATTTCCGCGGTGTGCTTGGTCATGAATTTGTTGGTATTGTCGAGGATTCTGACGATAAAAGCCTTATAGGAAAAAGAGTTGTGGGTGAGCTTAATGAAGGCTGCGGTGACTGCATTTACTGCAACACAAACCGTGAAAAACACTGCCTTACCCGCAAGGTTATAGGTATGGAAGGTCTGGACGGTACATTCGGTGAATATTTTGTGCTTGCAAACCATCTTATTCATCCTATTCCGGACAGCCTGCCGACAGAAAAGGCAATTTATACCGAGCCTTTGGCAGCAGCACTGGAAATTCCTGATATGCTGCACATACGCCCCAGCACATCTGTAGCGGTTATCGGTGACGGTCGTCTTGCACTTATGATTGCACAGGTAATTGCACTGACAGGTGCGGACCTTACCATTATCGGTAAAAATGCGGACAAGCTTAAAAATTTTGAAAGTTTTGCAAAAATAAACCACAGGGACGGAGATACATACGAAATTGTTATCGATGCCTGCGGACATCCAAGCGGCATTGAAACTGCAAAAAAAGTGGTGCGTAAACGCGGAACAATAGTTATGAAAAGCACATATGCGGGCACTGTTAACGTGGATATGAGTTATTTTGTAGTAAACGAAATTACTATTATGGGCAGCCGCTGCGGTCCGTTTGAACCTGCACTTAAACTGTTGAATATGGGGCTTGTAAATCTTCCGCCGATTGAGCTGTGGGATTTAAAGGATTATGAAAAAGCCCTGAACTCCGGCGCATTCAAGGTTGGTTTTAAATTTTAAAATAAACAGGTGACAAAATGAGCATTGAAATCAAAAAACTTGCAGATAACGTTTATCTTTCCAAAGACGGAAAAAGCGTTATAATTATTGACCAGAGACAGCTCCCGAATGAGCTTGTTGAACTTACACTTTCTACAGCACAGGAAATGTACGATGCAATCAAAAGTCTTGCGGTGCGTGGAGCACCGGCAATCGGCATTTGTGCCGGTTATTCCATATATTGCCTTGCACAGCAGATTGAAGCTGAAACTTTTGAAGAATTTTATTCTCAGCTTAAAAAAGCAAGTGATTATCTCAATTCTTCCCGTCCTACAGCTGTTAACCTCAGCTGGGCACTCAATCGCGTTGATGCAATGGTTAATGCAAACAAAAACAAATCAGTTGCAGAGCTTGTTGACCTTATCGGTGAAGAAGCTGTTAAAATTCAGGAAGAAGATATTGCAATGTGCAAGGCTATTTCTGAATACGGCCTTTCTCTTTTAAAGGAAGGTGACGGTGTTCTGACACACTGCAACGCCGGCCCGTTGGCAACAAGCCGTTATGGCACAGCAATAGGTCCTATGCTTATGGCTAAGGAAAAGGGCATGAACATCAAAGTTTTTGCTGACGAAACAAGACCGCTTCTTCAGGGAGCAAGACTTACAAGTTACGAGTTGCAGAAAGCCGGTGTTGATGTAACCCTTATCTGCGATAATATGGCAAGTATGGTTATGAAAAACGGCTGGGTTCAGGCCTGCTTTGTTGGATGTGACCGCATTGCCGCAAACGGTGACTTTGCAAACAAAATCGGAACAAGCGGTGTTGCAATTCTTGCAAAACACTATGGTATCCCTGTTTACACACTTGGCCCGTCTTCAACAATTGACCTCAGCTGTCCAAATGGTGATGCAATTGAAATTGAACTTCGCGAACCAAGCGAAATCCGTTCCAAATTCTATGAAAAACCAATGGCTCTGGAGGAAGTCAAATGCTTCAATCCTGCATTTGACGTTACAGACCACACTCTGCTCAGCGGCATCGTAACCGAAAAAGGTATCATCTATCCGCCGTTCAGCGAAAATCTTGCTAAACTTTTTGGTAAATAATTTAGCATAAATTTACTTTGGTATAAACATTTGTCAATAAATGTTTGTATATAAAAAATATTTTTTATCAATTTTATTTCAGGAGGACTACTACCATGAAAAAGTTATTGGCACTTGTTCTTGCAGGCGCTATGGCTTTCAGCCTTGTAGCATGCGGCCCATCCGCACCAGCTACAGAAGGTGAAGGCGAAGGCGAAGCAGCAACAGGTCTCAAAATCGCAATCGTTAGCTCCCCATCCGGCGTTGATGACGGCAGCTTTAACGAAAACAACTACAACGGCATCCTTGCTTTTATCGAAGCAAACGAAGGTGCAACAGTTACACCTGTTCGTGAAGAAACAGGCGACGTAGCAGCAGCAGTTCAGGCTGTAGCAGACATCGTTGCAGACTACGATGCAATCGTATGCTGCGGTTTCCAGTTTGCAGGCATTGCAACAATCGCACAGGAAAACCCAGAAGTAAGCTTTATCCTTGTTGACTCCAACCCTTCCGATGAAACAGGCGCAGAAGTTGCAGTAGACAACATCTATGCTATGACATTTAAAGAACAGGAATCCGGTTTCTGCGCAGGTATCGCAGCAGCTATGGAAACAAAAACAGGCAAAGTTGCAGTTGTAAACGGCATTGCATTCCCATCAAACGTTAACTACCAGTACGGTTTTGAATCAGGCGTTAACTACGCAAACAAACACCTCGGCACATCTGCAGAAGTTGTTGAACTTGCTTCCTACGCAGGTACAGACGTAACAGGTGCAAACGTTGGCGGCAACTATGTTGGCAACTTCAGCGATGAAGCAACAGGTAAAGTTGTTGGCGAAGCTCTTATCGGCGAAGGCTGTGACATCATCTTTGTAGCAGCTGGTGCTTCCGGCAACGGCGTATTCACAGCAGCTAAAGAAGCAGAAGGCGTATTCTGCATCGGTTGTGACGTTGACCAGTTTGATGACGGCGTAAACGGCGATTCCAACATTATCCTTACATCCGGTCTTAAAATTATGGACAAAAACGTAACAGAACAGCTTACAGCAATCAATGACGGCACATTCACAGGCGGTAACTACCTCCTCGGTGCTGACACAGATTCTACAGGTTATGTTTCTGCAGAAGGCAGATGCCAGCTTTCCGCTGACACAATTGCAGCAATCGACGCAGCATTTGCACTTGTAAAATCCGGCGAAATCGTTCCAGCTGCAAACTTCAACAATTTGACATCTGACGCATTTACAGGTCTTTAATCTACAGAATTGCCCTAAAGGGTGAAAATAAGCAATGGAAGGGGCGTTTTCCCCTTCCATCGCTTAATTATTTTATAAGAGGAGTTCGGGAGGTATAAATGTCAGAGTATATCATCGAAATGAAAAATATCACCAAGCGCTTTCCCGGTATTGTTGCAAACGATAATGTAACAATACAAATCAAAAAAGGTGAAATCTATGCATTGCTGGGCGAAAACGGCGCCGGCAAATCTACACTTATGAGCATGCTTTTCGGCATGTACGAGCCTGATGAAGGCGAAATTTATGTAAGAGGCAAAAAAGAAGTTATCACTTCTCCAAGTTATGCCACAGAATTAAACATCGGTATGGTGCACCAGCACTTTAAACTGGTTTCCAATTATACTATTGCAGAGAATATTATTATGGGTGTAGAGCCGATAAAGAAATTTATGGGCTTTATTCCGTATGTAGATATAAAAAGCTCCAACGAAAAAATTGCTGCACTCTCCAAGGAGTACGGCCTTGAGGTTGATCCTACCAAAAAAATTGAGGATATAACTGTTTCCACACAGCAGCGTGTAGAAATACTTAAAATGCTTTATCGTGAAGCAGAAATCCTTATCTTTGATGAACCTACTGCGGTTCTGACTCCGCAGGAAATCGAATTCCTTCTTGAAATTATCAGGGGCCTTAAAGCGGCAGGCAAAACAATTATTCTTATCACACATAAACTGGAAGAAATCAAAAAGGTGGCTGACCGCTGTGCTATTCTCAACCGCGGCAAGCTGATTGATGTTCTGGATGTCGCCACAACATCCACAAAGGAAATGGCAAATAAAATGGTTGGCCGTGAAGTTTCTTTTGAAAGGGAAAAAGCCGAAGCAAAATACGGTGAGGTTGTGCTGAGCGTAAAGGATCTTACAGTTAAAGATGCAAACGGTTTTGAGGTTGTAAAAAAAGCTTCATTTGATGTGCGCGGCGGTGAGATTATGGCTATTGCAGGTGTTTCGGGCAATGGTCAGGTGGAAATTGCCGATGCAATCACAGGCATTATGCAGGCTGCAGGCGGCACTGTTATGCTCAATGGTAAGGATATCACAAACTGGAATATCCGAAAACGCAACGATGAGGGTATAGCATATATCCCTGAAGACAGACAGACATACGGTCTGGTGCTGGATTTTACCCTCAGTGATAACCTTGCACTTAAAAATTATTATCAGCAGCCTTTTGCAAACAAAGGTATTATTGACCATAAAAAATTTGATGAATTTGGCGATAAGCTTATCGACAAATATGATATCCGCAGCGGACAGGGGATAAAGACAATGGTGCGTTCTATGTCCGGCGGTAACCAGCAGAAAGCCATTATTGCCCGTGAAGTAGAACAAAATGCAGAACTTATCATCTTTGTTCAGCCAACACGCGGTCTGGATATCGGTGCTATCGAAAATATTCACAATCAGATTATTGCAGAGCGCGACAAGGGCAAAGCGATTTTGCTTATATCCCTTGAACTTGATGAAATTATGGGCCTTGCAGACACAATTGCAGTTATTTATAACGGACAGATTCTTAAAGTGGCGGATGCAAAATCCCTTACAGTTGAAGAAGTAGGACAATTTATGATGGGGGTGACAGAGTAAATGAAAAAACAAAAAGTTAATCCTGTTACCAGATTTTTTGTAAAATTACTTGGTAACGAAAAATATCAGGCTATCACCATCCCTGTTTTTGCGATTGTTTTAAGTCTTGTAGTTGGTGCATTGGTAATTGCAGCACTGGGCAAAGACCCTGTTTCTGCCTATCTGAATCTGCTGCAGGGGTGCGGTATCTGGCCAAAAGCCAAATATGCAGGCGGCAAAAGTATGCTCACAGATTTTTTCAGCTTTATGAACTACTGGACACCGATGATTTTTGCATCCCTTGCTGTTGCTGTTGCACTTAAAGCAGGTCTGTTCAATATTGGTGTTTCCGGTCAGATGCTGGCAGCTGGCTTTGTTTCCACAGTACTTATCGGTTACAGCACACTTTCCGCACCGGTTGCAAAACCTCTTGTTGTTATCGTTGCAATCGTTGTTGGCGGTCTTGTAGGTGCATTTATCGGCTGGCTGAAGTATAAATTCAATATCAACGAGGTTGTTTCCTCAATTATGATAAACTACATCATTCAGTATGTGGTGGCATTTTTAATCAACACAAAATATGTTGACCCTGTTTCACGTCAGTCTACAAATGTTTCAGACGCTTCCCGTCTTACACTTATGAGTACACAGATAGGCGGATATAAATATGATATACCTCTGGGTATTATCCTTGCTGTAATAGCAGCATTTGTTATCAAATTTATTTTTGACAAAACAACCTTCGGTTACGAAATAAAAACTGTTGGTTTAAACCGTAAGGCAGCACAGTATGCAGGTATCAATGTTGGCAGAAATATGGTGTTTGCAATGCTTATTTCCGGTGCATTGTCTGGTCTTGCAGGCGCAACATACTATCTTGGCTATTTCTGTTCCATGCAGCCAAAGGTGCTGGCTTCCACAGGTTTTGATGCCATTGCGGTTTCACTCCTTGGCAACAGCAACCCGTTGGGCATTCTTCTGTCATCATTCCTTATCTCCATTATGGGTAAAGGTAAAACCTATATGAGTTCTTCTGCAGGTCTTGATGCGGAAATTGCATCGGTAATCACAGGGCTTATCCTGCTGTTCAGTGCCTGCGGTGCATTTATTCAGTACCTTGTAAAACGTTCCAAGGAAAATATTGCAGAAATTGAAAAAGCAAACAAAGCGGAGGTGGATAAATAATGGTAGATAAAATTATTATAGACGGTTTATCCTTTGGTCTTCCTCTTTTTGTAATGGCTATCGGCGGTATTTATTCTGAACGCAGCGGCATTACCAACCTTGCTCTTGAAGGGTTGCAGGGGGCGGGTGCTTTTGTAGGTGCTCTTGTTGCATTTTTTATGATGCAGTCAATGGGCGCAAACAGCCAGATTCCTTATTACGCAGCAATGGTTTTTGCAATGCTTGGCGGTATGACCTATGCAATGCTCCATGCACTTCTGTGCGTCAAATTCAAGGCTGACCAGGTTATCAGCGGTGTTGTTATCAACATTCTTGCAATGGCACTTACCGAATTTCTGACAAAGGTTGTAAACCGCGTTGCATTCGGCAAGCCATCCAACAAGTTTGAACTTGGCGTTTCCCAGAGATGGACAGTGCCGGGTTTAAGTGAAATTCCTGTTGTAGGGGCTTTCTTTAAAGATATTTATCCGTTTGAGGTTATTATTATTGTTGTTGCTGTTGTAGCCTGGTATGTGCTTTACCGCACAAAATTCGGTCTGCATCTGCGTGCCTGCGGCGACAATCCTCACGCTGTTGATGCAGCGGGCATAGATGTTGCCAAAATCCGCTTTATTGCAGTTATGGTTTCAGGGGCTTTGTCCGGTCTTGCAGGTATGAGCTTTGCTTACTCCATCAGTGCAAACTATTCCAGCGGCATCTATGTTGGTTATGGTTATCTTTCAATTGCTGCCCTTATTTTCGGCAACTGGAAAATTATTCCTACACTTGCAGCCTGTATGCTGTTCGGTTTCGCCAACAGTGCGGGACATCAGCTTGTTCAGGCAGCAGGGCTTCCAAGCAGCTATTCCGACCTTATTATGATTCTCCCTTATGTCCTTACAATGCTTCTGCTTGTATTCTTCTCCAAGCACAACGATGCACCAAAAGCATTGGGTGAAATTTACGACAAAGGCAAACGATAATATACAGGAGGTGTTATTATGAATATCCGTATATACAACGCACGAGTTCTTACAATGGAACAGGGCAAAGATATTTTCTTTGGTGAAATTCATGTTAAAGGCAACCGCATTTCCTATGTGGGTGATGCAGCAAATGCACCAAAAGGCGAATGGGACCGCGAAATTGATGCACAGGGCAATGTAGTAATGCCCGGTTTTAAAAATGCGCATACCCATTCAGCAATGACATTCCTGCGCTCCTATGCAGATGATCTGCCTCTCCATGAGTGGCTGAACAATCAGATTTTCCCGATGGAAGCAAAGCTTACACCTGACGATATTTATCATCTGTCCAAGCTTGCAATTATGGAATATCTTACAAGCGGTATCACAGCAAACTTTGATATGTATCTCACACCTGATACAATCGCACAGGCTTCCTTTGACTGCGGTTTCCGCACAGTTATGGTTGGCGGCTTAAACAACTTTTCCCAGTCCTTTGAAGGGTTGGAAGAGTGGCTCAACAAATACAACAACCCTGAAGATCTGGTTACATTTCAGCTTGGTTTCCATGCTGAATACACCAACAGCCGTGAAAATCTTGAAAAACTTGCTGCACTGGTACAAAAATACAAAGCACCAATCAGCACCCACAGCAGCGAATCTGCAGGGGAAGTTGAAGGCTGTATTGAACGTCACGGCATGACACCGACAGCGTTGTTTAACAGCCTCGGTATGTTTGACTACGGCGGCAGCTGCTATCATTGTGTATATATGACAGACGAAGACCTTGACATTATGGCACAAAAAGGCATCTGTGTTGTTACAAACCCAGCATCCAACTTAAAACTTGCCAGCGGCATTGCAGATATAACCAGAATGCTGGAAAAAGGTGTTCACATTGCAATCGGCACCGATGGTCCTGCAAGCAACAACTGTCTTGATATGTTCCGCGAAATGTTCCTTGTTACAGGTCTTGCAAAGGTACGTGAAAACAACGCCGCAGCAGTAAGTGCTGACAATGTTCTTCGTATGGCAACTGTTGAAGGTGCTTATGCAATGGGACTTAAAGATGCAGATGTACTCGCAGAAGGCAAATTTGCGGACCTTATTGTGCTTGACCTTAACCAGCCAAATATGCAGCCAATCAACAATATCGTAAAAAATATTGTATACAGCGGCAGCAAACAGAATGTCAAACTGACAATGGTAAACGGTAAAGTGCTTTATGAAGACGGACAGTTCTTTATTGGCACACCTGCACAGGAAGTTTACGCAAAAGCAAACGAAATCATCAACCGTATGAGGGGTTAAGTATGACAGAATTTGAAATAAAACAACTGATGTGTGATATTGGCCGCAGAGTTTATGACCGAAAAATGGTTGCAGCAAACGACGGCAACTTTTCTGTAAAACTCAATGACAATGAATTTCTGTGCACACCAACAGGTGTAAGCAAAGGCTTTATGACACCGGATTTTATATGCAAAGTTGATGCAAAAGGCAATGTGCTGGAAGCAAACGAAGGTTTCCGTCCATCATCAGAAATCAAAATGCATATGCGTATTTACGAAAAAAGACCGGATGTAAAGGCAATTGTGCATGCACATCCAATTTACGCAACAGCATTTGCAATATGCGGCATGCCTCTGACAGACCCGATTATGCCGGAAGCTGTTATCAACCTTGGCGGGGTACCGCTTGCAAAATATGCAACTCCATCCACAATGGAAGTGCCGGATTCAATAGAGGAATTTTTGCCTTATTATGACCAAGTGATGCTGGAAAATCACGGTGCACTTGCATGGGGTTCAGACCTGCTTAATGCTTATCACAAACTTGAGTCGCTTGAATTTTATGCAGAGCTGATGTATAAATCAAGAATGATAGGCAGCCCGCGCTCCCTTACTGATGAACAGGTTGAAAAACTGTACGAAATCAGAAGAAAAATGAATCTTCCGGGCAAACATATTGCTGTAGACAAATAGACAGTACATAATTATATAAACTCAAAAAGCAGGTATCTTAACCTGCTTTTGTTTTGTAATAGTAATTATGAATATTATATGTATATCTGTTTCTGAATGGACTTTTATATATAATTATGTTATTATTTAATGACATCTATTGCAGGAGAATGTTATGAACAATAAATTAAAAAAAGTAATAATTATTATATTGGCTCTGTTAATCTGTACAGGCACTTTATTTATATATGAAGTAAAAAAGGAACACCATTATACACCGCAGACAGCGGAAATAGTTTTTGATGATACTGAACATATTAAAAACGCTCTTATACTGCGTGATAATACGCCTGCTAACTTTAACCTTTCTGAACATTTAACATTTATTTCAGACATTGAAAAAAGAACAGCAGGTCTGGCGGAGAAAAAGAAAGTTTTTGGTTTTTATGAATGTGATATAAACTATGTTTATGCTGAATATAACCCTGTCATCAGTTACAGCATATCAGATGACAATATTGCAGAAATTGATGCAAACGGTGTTATTACTGCGATGCAAAAAGGCGAAGCAGTTATAACAGTAACAGCGGATAATGTAAGCATAGATATACCTGTTACAGTTTACAGAGGTGTTCTGACTACAGAAATGGAACAGGATGTTGTACTTTTAAAAGGTGAAAGCAAAAGCTTTTTAAAGCTTGAACAGTATGATGTCAGTCTGTCGGAGTTTTATTCATCTGATGAGAAGGTTGTAACTGTCAGCCAGAACGGCACCGCTGCAGCAGTAAGCAAAGGTAAAGCTGAAATATATACATATAAAGATGAGGCAAAGACAGATAAAGTTTCTGCAATGATAACAGTAAAGCAGCCTGTAGAGTCAGCAAGTATGAACAATCTCACCTTGTATGTGGGAGAAACAGCAACGCTCAAAGCTGCATATCTGCCTCTTAACGCCGATTATGGCACAAGCTTTACATACAATTCACTTACCGCATCGGTGGCAACGGTCAGCGGAAATACTGTAACAGCTGTTAAAGCGGGAGAAACTATAATCACTGCTACTTCAGCTAACGGAGTAAGCACACAGGCAAAACTTGTGGTTCTTGTACCGCCTAAGGCTACACCAACGGTTACAACAATTTCAAAAGCAGAGTACGATTCCTATACCGGTGAAAAATTCACTGACGGGTCACCCTATGCATCATATTTTAAAATTTCATTTGACCATCCTGTTGCAGGTTTCCGTATTAACTATGTTACAGACGATTTTGTAAGCAAAACAACAGGTTCTGCAATATACAACAATGCATCAGTTGCAGCAAATTCACCATTGTATTTTGCGGTTTGCATCAATGAAAGTGATGTTATTGATACAAGAGGTTTTTCCTATACAAACAGGGATGGCAGCAAAAAATATTATTCACTTCATGTAAGCGGCAAAGACGGTAGTGTGCTTATGACAGAATATTAAAGCTGCAAATTTTATTTTAGAACTAAAAAACAGAAAAAAATAACCCTCTGACGAATGTCAGAGGGATTTTTGTTTTTATTAACCCAATGGGATAATTGTTTTGCCGTATTCTTCGTTGATAATCTGGCCTGCTGCGCTATAGATAGCGGAAAGACCACAGAAGATGCCTTCAAAGCCTGCGATTTTTGTGATTGCGTGGTTGTGTGTGAAATCACCGATAGCAAGCAGGAAAAACAGAATAGCAAGGGAACCAAAAACAACCTGTGTTGCTTTGTTGTGTTTGAGTGTACCGATAAACATAAATGTTGTAAAGATACCCCACAAAAGCAGATAGAATGCAAGATATGTAGCATCAGCAGGTGCAATTGTTGCCACATCAGCAAATGGGTTAACCCAGATGATAACAAGTGACCACCAGAACAGACCGTATGCTGTAAATGCTGTGCCTGCAAATGTGTTGCCGTGTTTAAGTTCAAAAATACCTGCAATAACCTGTGCAAGACCGCCCATAGCAATACCCATTGCAACTACAATGATGCTGTTAGGGAAAAAACCTGCATTGTGAAGGTTAAGCAAAACTGTTGTCATACCAAAGCCCAGAAGACCCAAAGGACCAGGGTTGGAAGTTTTATGTTTGATTTCTGTAGACATTTTATATCCTCCGTATAAGTTGTGTTTATTTAAAAAACACTGTAAATATTTACCTTTTAAGGTGTATCGAGTACCTATTATACGGGTATGTATACATAAAAGCAAGCACAATTTTATTGTTTTGTAAATAAATTTATTTATCCAAATCTTCTATGATTTTATCTGCAATATCAAGGCAGAGTGCTGCAGCTTCGTTGACAGTGTTTCTGAACTCTTCAGCGCCGCCTTCAATGCTGTCGCTTACGCTTTTGATAAGCAGGCAAGGCACATTGTTTCGGTTGCAGATAAGTACAATGCCTGCTGCTTCCATTTCGCATATATGTGCACCAAACTGCTTGTTAAGGTTAATTTTAAGCTGAGGGTCAGCAATAAATTTATCAGCAGAAGCACAGATAACAGGAACAAGCTCAGGGTTAATTGCCAGTGCTTTTTCAAGAAGTTCTTTGTTTGCAGGGATATATGGATCAGGATATTCCGCATATCTGCCTACTTCCCAGTTGTCAACGGCACTTGTGTCAAAATCGTAATGAACAACTTTTTCCACAACACAGGTTTTGGTTTTCGCCATTTCAGGTGTAAGGCCGCCAACAACACCAAAGTTGATAATCATATCGGTTTTATATTCGCTTATAAGAAACTGTGTGCAGCCTGCTGCAGCAATTTCACCTGCACCGCATTTTGCAATGATAAGGTTGTACTTATCTGTTTTATATTCCAATACGCGGTATCCCGCAATGTTTTTTTCTGTAAGCTGAGAGCCGTATCTGTCAAGAACAGCCTTGATTTCAACAGCAACAATCATACCTATTGTTTTCATATAATATACCTCTCTTAAATGTACATATCATATTTATCATAACATATAAATTAAAACGTATCAATGTAAAGTAGGGTGATAAGCTGAAAAAAGTAAAGGAAAAGTGTAATGCATAAACTGTTTTGCATAAAATAAAATTCAGCAAATAAAAATATCGGGTTGTCGCCTCAACCCGATATTTTTATAAGGTATATTCCAATTAACAAAGCTATTCAGAGGGGGAAACTTGTTAAGAAAAAACTTTTTAAACACATATTGCAAGCTGTTCCAGACTGCATCCGTCAGACCATCTGCGGCTGTAAATTTCGGAACATTTTTTGTATTTTGCAAATGTTTTCTTTGCGCTTTCAACATCGCCGTAAACTTTCCATATGCCTGTATATTTGCAGTTGTGGGGTTTATCGTTGATAAAACCGTTAACATCCTCAGGCGGATAGCCCAGAAACAGCCCGATTTCGTGGGGGAACTGTTCACAAACATCAAGCCTTCTGATAAGTTCAACAACGCTGTAATTACTGCTTTTAAGGGAATAGCCGCACTGTTTAAGCAGTTCGCAGGCCATTTTGTTGTTAAGGTCACCCGCCAGTTTGTCTGGGCGGTAAACATAAATCAGAGCCTTGCCATTGTGAAGTTTTAAAGGGATAACACGCAGCCCTTTAGGAACAAGTTTGCGGTTTATGCGGCGTATTTCGCGGTTGAGTTCCTTTGAGCATTTGCAGTCGCAGGAAAACATATTGCCTGTTTTAACACCTGCAAGGGTAGGGGAACAATGATGGACAAGTAAAGATTCTGACATTTTAACTCCGTTTGTTTTTTGTTTATTATGTGCATAATCAGATAATATATTATCTGATACGTATATTTTATAAAGTTAGCTTTTGCTAACTTTGAGGCTTTAAATAATACGCCTTTGGGGCGTATCTGAATGGGGGATATGTTTTGCAGAAAGTTAGCAAATGCTAACTTTGGAAATTATAATACACTATCGAATGCAGATTGTCAATAATTTTTTAAAAGAAATTTGCTTTCTGTTTGCAGTATTTTTAATATTATACAAAAAGTATAAGGAAAACAGTTAAAAATATTAAAAATTTGGGCAATAAAACTATTTTGAAAAAAGTTGCAATTTTTTTAAAAAATTTATTGACATATTGTTGTTAATATGGTATTATTTTTTAGCAATCAAGTTTGCGCCTGTAGCTCAGGTGGATAGAGCAACTGCCTTCTAAGCAGTGGGTCAGGAGTTCGAGTCTCTTCAGGCGCACCATTGATATGGTGGATGTAGCTTAGTTGGTTAAAGCGCCAGTTTGTGGCACTGGAGACCGTGGGTTCGAATCCCATCTTCCACCCCACCTAAAAGGCACCTGTTTAACAGGTGCTTTTTTAATATTCTGGGCTATCGCCAAGCGGTAAGGCAACGGACTTTGACTCCGTCATCCCGCTGGTTCGAATCCAGCTAGCCCAACCAAGCACCCGTATGGGTGCTTTCTTTATATCATCAAAATCTTTACACCACTGGACAAGGAAACAGTAAACAGAAACTATGCTCTTGAACAACAGCAGAGAGCAATGGAAAGGCAAATAAGATGGTATAAAAGTCTGGAAGCAGGCACCCTTGATGAAGTAAAAAAACAGGCGTACACCGACCAGCGCAAGCTGGCACAGGAAAAGCTGAGAGATTTTATAAAGGAAAACAGTGATGTCCTCCGCAGAGATTTGTGGAGGGAGAGGTCAGCAGTTGAAATTCCGGACAGCATACAACGAAAACTTGTAAATGCAGTGGAGTATGATATAATAAAGAAAACAAACATTGTCAAAAAAGCCATAGAGGCAGGCGAAGTCTCAGCGTCTGTCAATGAGAACAAACAAGGGCGGAATATCAAAACAGATAAAAGATATGTGGACGGAAAAAGCTATCTGTATGGCGATATGGATTTTGCCAGAACCTTGGTGACAGAATTGTGTGGAACAGGAACTCCGATTATAGACAGCAAAGGGCGCTGGACAAAAAAGGAGCGTGTAAGTAAAGATATTGTGATAGGCGTACATATTGGCCCTATCACCCAAAAGGAAACCAAAACAAGCAAAGCAACGATTGTTTATTCAAAAACAGGAAGTCATATTATACCAAGAAAGGAGGATAAAAAATGAACTTTAAACAGTATTTTGATAAAAAGGTAAAAATTATTGCAGATAACGACTTGACTTTTGAAGGAGTTGTTTGCGATTATTTTCTACCTGAAGACAACGACAATGAACAGGAAAGCATTGTTGTTGAAATTGATAATAAAGATTTCATAGAGTTTTATCCTTCGGATATAAAGAGTATAACTCTTACATAACAGCACTTTGTTAGGGACACAAATGTCCTTGGCACAGTGCTTTTTTATTGCAGAGAAGAGAACGCAAAAAGATGGAAAAAGGACAGCAGACAGCTCCTCCTGCACAGACAGGAACTCAGCAGCAGGAAAACACACCGCCACCTGCTGACACAGCGGCAGCACAGGAAAACCTTTTGCTTAAAGCACAGCTTTCTGCAATTAAGGACGGCGTAAACCCTCAGTATGTGGAAGACGCTGTTTATCTTGCTTATTGTTGACATAATCTTCCGTCTGTTGTACTATGCAGTTAAACAAAAGGCAGAGGTGAATATATGTATACTGAAATTTATAATCTATGGCAGAATATTCCCGGTAAATGCAGCGAAACACCTGTAATAAAATATTATAAACCACATAATAAAGCATCTGACTGTGCGGTTGTCATTTTTCCGGGCGGAGGATATGAAAAACGGGCAGCCCACGAAGGTGATGGCTATGCAGAATTTTTGTCACATAACGGAATTACCGCCTTTGTGGTGGAATATCGTGTTGCACCGCATTATTTCCCTTTGCCTTTGCTGGATGCAAGACGTGCAATGCGTTTTGTCCGCAGCAGGGCAGAGCATTACGGCATAGATAAAAACAAAATTGCGGCAATGGGGTCTTCTGCAGGAGGACATCTTACAGCATTGCTTGCCACATATACACAGGGGATAGACGGAGAAATAACCGACAAAACAGATGATACCGACTATATGCCCAACGCACAGATTTTGTGTTACCCTGTAATTAACCTTTATAATACAGAAATCGCTCATATAGGCTCCGGCAATAACCTTACAGGCAATAAGATTGCAGAAAGCGGGGACGTTGCCACACGCAAACAACTTACCCCTTCGCTGCTTTGTACCTCAGAAACTCCGCCTGCTTTTATCTGGCACACCTTTGATGATGCAACTGTAAATGTAAAAAATTCGCTTGAATACGCCGCAAGCCTTAAAGACTGTGGGGTTGACACAGAACTTCATATCTTCCCAAACGGGCGTCATGGGCTTGGGCTTACAGAACATAGCAATGATCTGGAAAACCACGTTGCCAAATGGAGCAGTCTGCTGCTTGAATGGTTTAAATACATCGGCTGGTAAAATAATAAAGCTCTCTGAAAAAATGTTTCAGAGAGCTTTTGTTTTGTATATCAACATTGCTGTATTATCTGCATAATATAGATTGAATGTAATTTTAAACAATCTATATTATGAAAGGTATGATAATTTTGGCGACAGGATATTTACAGGTAAGAATAACCACACAGCTTATACTGCCCGTAGTCAATGCACAGGTGCTTATAACCGAGGCTGACACCTCGCTTTTACTGGAACAGAAAACGGTTTACACAAACAGTGAGGGACTTACAGATTATATCGAACTGGAAACAGTACCCAAGGAGTTCTCTCTTGATGAAAACAATGTAAATTTGCCATACAGAACATATAATCTGTTTGTTTGTGCAGACGGTTATATACAGGCAGAGGCACTTGGTGTAAACATTTTTGACGGTCAGGTCACTTTGCAGCATATAGAGCTGCTTGCAAGGCCTGAAAACTTTGGCGGCGATTTTGAACTTACATCGAACAGCGAAGAACCGCACAAACTGTATGATATTCCCAGCCACGGAAAGCAGGGCTCTTCAAGAGTGCTGCAGAGGGTGGTGATCCCCGAAAATATAACGGTACATCTGGGAGCTCCAAATTCAGATGCCCGTAATGTGACAGTGCCGTTTGTCGATTACCTTAAAAGCGTGGCATCAAGCGAAATTTACCCCACATGGCCACAGCAGGCGCTGAAAGCAAATATTTACGCACAGATTTCATTTGTGCTTAACCGTGTGTTTACCGAATGGTATCCCTCAAGGGGATATAATTTTAATATAACAAGTTCGCCGTCTTATGATCAGAAATATGTCCATAACCGTTCAACCTTTGAAAGCACAGATGCTATTGTGGAAGAGATATTCAATGAATATCTGGTAAAAACAGGGCGTATTGACCCGTTTTTTGCAGAATACTGTGACGGAAAGTCGGTCAGCTGCAATGGTATGAGCCAGTGGGGAAGCAAGGCAGATGCTGAAAGGGGAATGAGTGCCATTGCAATTCTGCGAAAATATTATGGAAATGATATCAATATAGTGGAAAGCAGCAATATTGCAGCCATACCTGTTTCCTATCCGGGTACACCGCTCAGAACCGGGGCAAGCGGTGAAAGTGTAAGAGTTTTGCAGGCACAGCTCAACCGTATTGCCAATGACTATCCGGCAATAGGAAAGGTGAATGTTGACGGAATGTTCGGTACAGGCACAGAACAGGCGGTGCGAAAGTTTCAGCAGATTTTTGACCTTACAGCCGACGGTGTGGTGGGCAAAAGAACATGGTATAAAGTGTCTCTTATATATGTATCGGTGAAAAAGCTTGCTCAGCTTACAAGCGAAGGTGAAGCAATACAGGACGGTTCCTATCCGGGCAGACCTGTACGACGCGGTGACAGAGGCCGCAATGTGCAGATTGTTCAGTTTTATCTTAACCAGACTGCCGTGTATGTAAATTCAATTACACCTGTAACGATAGACGGCGTGTTCGGTGCATCAACAGAAAATTCGGTAAAACAATTTCAGGACTATTTCAATCTGTCACAGGACGGTGTTGTGGGGCAGATTACATGGGTTAAAATGCAGGATATATTTGAGGGTATCAAAACAGGAGTATATGTTCCTGAAGAGACACCTCCTGCGGAAGATGCATACCCAGGCACAGCACTTAGGGTTGGCTCGTCAGGTGAAAATGTAACAAAAATTCAAAACTGGCTTAATGCCATAGGGCAGATAAACAGCAATATTCCTTATGTAAATCCTGACGGAATTTTCGGCAGCGCCACAAGAAATGCGGTAATTGCATTTCAGCAGCAGTTTAACCTTACCGCAGACGGGATTGTTGGCAGAATAACCTGGAACAGGATATATTCCGAATGGCAGAACCTTGTAGCTGAAGGGAATGCATAGGACCAAGGCAATGATATTATTTGTAACTGGTTAAATTATAAACAAAAAAACAGCAGTCAGTTTTAAACTGACTGCTTTGTTTTTTATTAAAAATGAGCAAACCGTAAGCCGGGTTCTGTATTAGACGACAATCTATCTCGACTATAAGTTGCCTTATAGCTCTAGCCACCTCCTGAAAGCTGCAGGGCGCATATGCTTTACTGTCGGGTGTTGCTTCGGGTAGGGTTTACACAGCCATGATGTCTCCACCATGCTGGTGAGCTCTTACCTCGCCTTTTCATCCTTACCTGTAAACAGGCGGTAATTTTCTGTTGCACTTTCCCTAAGGTCGCCCTCGGCTGACGTTATCAGCTACCCTTGCCCTGTGAAGCCCGGACTTTCCTCACGCTCAAAAAAGCGCGCTGCCGTCTGGTTTACTCATATTTTAGCAATTATTTAAATGTTGTCTGCCAATGGCACGCCGTTGGCATCGCAGGTGATTTTGTCTGTGAAGATTCTGATAGCATCCACAACACCCCATATAAAGCTTACCCATCCAAGGAAGAACACAAAAAGCAAAAGCTGTGCAATGCCTTTTTTGGTGTAGCCAAGGTAAAAGTTGTGAATTCCAAGTGTACCAAGCAGAATAGCAAGAATACCTGCAATGAACTTGCTTTTTTGTCCTGGTATAACAGTGTTTGATTTTGTACCGTTGGTGTAAGAAGCAACCCTTGCTCCGCAGTTATGGCAAAAAGAAGCATTTGAGTCGAGCTTTGTGCCGCAGTTGGAACAATAATTCATACCATCACTCCTATCTCAGTCTAACAGTTTAACATAATAGTAAAAAATATTCAATATTTTATTTGGTAAATTTTCAAAAAAATCTTTATTATGTCCTCTTTTTGTTATATACTATATCTATATTTTTGAACAATATAATACAGCGAGGTCAGTATTATGATAAATAACAATTATGTAAAAAAAGTGTATGAAAAGCTGGAAAGTAAATATTCCCACGAAAAAGAATTTCTCCAGGCAGCAAAAGAAGTGCTGGAAACATTGGAACCTGTAGTGGAAAAAGACCCGCAGATTGAAAAACTTGGAATTCTTGAACGCATTACAGAACCGGAAAGGATGATATCTTTCCGTGTTTCCTGGGTTGATGACAACGGCAATGTTCAGGTTAACACAGGTTACCGTTGTCAGTTTAACAGTGCAATCGGCCCTTACAAAGGCGGCATCCGTTTTCATCCAAGTGTAAACCAGAGCGTAATCAAATTTCTTGGTTTTGAACAGACTTTTAAAAACTCCCTTACAGGTCTTGCAATGGGCGGCGGCAAAGGCGGCAGCGACTTTGAACCTAAAGGCAAAAGTGATATGGAAATTATGCGTTTCTGCCAGAGTTATATGACAGAACTTTACCGACATATCGGTCAGTTTACCGATGTTCCTGCAGGTGATATTGGTGTGGGCAAGCGTGAAATAGGATATATGTTTGGTCAGTACAAACGCCTTGCAAACGAATTTACAGGGGTGCTTACAGGCAAAGCGCTGGAATTCGGCGGTTCTCTTGGCAGGACACAGGCAACAGGTTATGGTCTTTGCTATTTTACTCAGAGAATGCTTAAAAAGCTTAAAGATACAGACCTTGATGACAAAAAAGTTATTATTTCCGGCAGCGGTAACGTTGCTATATATGCTGCAGAAAAAGCAATTGCACTTGGTGCCAAAGTTATTGCTATGAGCGACTCGAATGGTTATATATATGACAGAAACGGTGTGGACCTTGATGTTATAAAAGAAATTAAAGAGGTTAAGCGCGGCAGAATCAAAGAATATCTTGAGACATACCCTAATGTGGTGTATGTTGACAATTGCCATGAAATCTGGAATCTTCCTTGTGATGTTGCCCTGCCATGTGCAACACAGAATGAAATTGATGAAAAAGCTGCAAGAACTCTTGTTGCAAACGGCTGTATGGCTGTGGCTGAAGGCGCAAATATGCCAAGCACACCTGAGGCTGTGGAAGTGTTTCTTGACAGCGGCATTCTTTATGCACCGGGCAAAGCTTCCAATGCAGGCGGCGTTGCAACCAGCGGTCTGGAAATGAGCCAGAACTCTCTGCGCCTTTCATGGTCTTTTGAGGAAGTTGACTCACGTCTCAAGGATATTATGGAAAATATTTTTGATACATGTTATGAAACAAGCAAAAAATATTCTGACGGCAAAAATCTTGTTGCAGGCGCAAACATCGCAGGTTTTGTAAAGGTTTGCGAAGCAATGAAAATTCAGGGTGTAGCTTATTAAAATGACGGTAGATTTTATTGTAGATGAACAGAACAATCTGTCCACACTTACTGCATTTCTGCGGTCTTCGGGGGTAAGCCTTGCGCTTATCAAAAAAATCAAATTTCTTGATGACGGAATACTTGTTGACGGAGTAAAACAAAACACTGACTACAGGGTGAAAACAGGGCAGAAGGTGACAATCAATGTTGCCGACACAAATGAAGATGCTGCAAAAAGCACCGTTATTCCGCAGGATATCCCTATGGAAATAATTTATCAGGACCCTTGCTGTATGGTGGTGAATAAACCTTACTATATGCCGGTGCACCCTTCCTTCAATCATCCTGAGGGCACGCTTGCAAATGCATTCTGCGGTTACTGGCAGGCAAAGGGAGAAGGGAAAATTTTCCGTGCAATAAACAGGCTGGACAAAAACACATCAGGTCTTGTACTGCTGGCACTGGACCCTTTCAGTGCAGAAAAACTGAAAGGCAATGTGGACAAAACCTATACTGCAATTGTACAGGGAAAAGTGGAACAGCCACAGGGGATAATTGAACTTCCTATTGCACGTCAGCAGGAATCCATAATTACACGCTGTGTTCGTCCGGACGGACAGTATGCAAAAACGGAATATACCGTTGTAAAGCAGAATGAGAAATTTTCTCTGCTGGATATAAAACTCCATACAGGCAGAACACATCAGATAAGAGTTCATTTTTCTCACCTGGGCTATCCTTTGGCGGGTGATGACCTTTATGGCGGAAGCCTTGAAAGCATAAGCCGTCATGCGCTGCACTGCAGAAAACTTGAATTTGTATCGCCATATAATGGCAAAATGATATCCATAAATTCCCAATTGCCACAGGATATGTCAGATATTGTGATAAATTTATAAACAAATTATAAACATTAACGTTATATAAGGTGAAAAAAGGCGGTTTTTCTTGAAAAACTGCCTTTTGTTATGTTATAATTAATTAGTGTATGTGCACATATATTGGGTATTAAATTTTACAGGAAAGGGTAGTACTGATGCCGGTAAAACGCAAGGATAAAAAGAAATCTGCGGAAAAACAGCCGTCAGCCATAGTAAGTCTTTTTAAACGATTCAACAAGGACAAAGTTACTTTTGACGGTGTCAAAAAGTTTTTGACTGCATTTTTTTACAGATTGGGTTATTCTGCAGAATTAACTGTTATTCTGATATGGAAAAAGGTTAAACATGCAGCTTACATATTGTACAGATATTTAAAAAGAATCTGGAAAGAAGTAAAAATATTTATTGACAGAATGCTGGAAAGTGTTTTTGAGGATATCGGTTTTCCTCTTGCACGCCTTAAAGCATCATTCTATAACATAAAAAACATTCTTAAAAAATCCAAAGAAGACACAAATGTAAAAGCACAGGAAGAAGTTAAAGCCTATGTAAAACAGGGGGTAAAAAAACACAAAAAGTTTTTACCTGTATTTATGAGTTACTGTGTTCCTGCATTCTTTTTTGTGGTTATGGTAACTGTTATTGTAACAGGCCTGAGAGAAAGCTATGCAATTGAAGTTTCCCTTGATGGTGAAAGCATAGGTTATGTAAACAACTATACAACTATCACCAATGCTGACAGCGTTATCAGAAACAAGCTTGTTACATTGGAAGAAGACCAGAAATGGTCAATGAATCCTGAAATAAAAGTGGTTACCACAATTGGTAAGGACATTATTGATGAACGCCAGCTTTCTGACAGAATTCTGCAGGCTTCCGATGAAAACATTGTATCCGCAACAGGTCTTTATGTTGACGGAAAATTCTACGGAGCAGTTGAAGATTCAACAAAAATCCGCAATGCTATGGAAAGCATGCTGGCTCCTTATATGGACGGCAACGAAAACAAAACTGTAAACTTTGTTCAGGATGTTTCGCTGACAGACGGTATCTTCTTTACCGAAACTATTGTAGATGAAAATGATCTTGCCGAGATGGTTACAGGTCTGGTAGAAGGGGAAGTATGGTATACCGTTGTAAGCGGTGACTCACCATCCCGTATCGCAAGCAAAAACAATCTTCGTCTGCGAGAACTTTACAACCTTAACCCTGGTCTTGAAGGCGGCGGCCTGTGGGTTGGCGACCAGGTGCTTGTAAGTCAGGCGGTGCCGTTCCTGCAGGTTAAAGAGGTTGTAAGGGAAGTACGTGACGTTGAAGTTGCATACAAAACAGAACATAAACCAAACAACTCTATGGCCCTTGGCAAAACAAAAACAGTTCAGCAGGGTCAGAAAGGGATAAACAAGGTTACTGTGGATGTTACATACATTGACGGTATTGCACAGAACGAAACGGTTATCGAAACAGTTGTTGTAAAAGAACCTGTTACAGAGATTGTTGAAGTAGGACGTTATCTGTCCAACGGCGTAATCCTTGAAAATGCAGGCACAGGTGCATTCGGCTGGCCGACAGGCGGCGGTGTACGTATCAGCCGTGGTTTTGCAGGTCAGTATCCTGCACATAACGGTGTTGACATTGCAGGCCCTTACGGTACACCAATCTACGCTGCAGACTCCGGTGTTGTTACAACAGCAAAATATACAAGAACAGGTTATGGTGTATATGTAATTATCGACCATGGCAACGGTTACCAGACAGTTTACGGGCACAACTCATCGTTGGTTGTATCCTATGGGCAGCAGGTTAAAAAAGGCCAGCTTATTGCATATATGGGCTCAACCGGCAACAGCACAGGTAACCATCTGCACTTTGAAATCAAGAGCGGCAACACCCGTTATGACCCATATAAATTCTGGTAAAATATTTTGAAACAATATTATATATTGGGTGTCGATATTGACTATTGAATTTTTAAAAAGTCGTGATATACTATTCAAGGTGTAAATTTTTAAGAATTTATTTACACCTTTGTAACATAATAAATAACGGGTTTAAATATATCGGGAAATAATCTCTAAGAGGAGAATTATATTGGAAAAATATGTAATATCAGGGGGCAAGCCATTAAAAGGTGAAGTTTCAATCAGCGGCTTCAAAAATGCTGCAGTTGCAATTCTGCCTGCCACTGTTCTGGCAAATGATGTATGCGTCCTCGAAAACGTGCCGGATATCAGCGATATCCGTGCCGAAATAGATATTCTGCAGGAACTTGGTGCAAAAGTGCGCAGACTTTCACCTACAGTTCTGGAAATTGACACTTCAACAGTAAACACAACAGAAGTGCCGCTGGAACTTGGTCAGAAAATGCGTGCTTCCTACTACTTCCTTGGCAGTATGCTTTCACGCTTTGGCAAGGCAAGTGTGCCTATGCCGGGCGGATGTAACCTTGGTGCAAGACCAATTGACCAGCACCTTAAAGCTTTTACAGCACTTGGTGCAAGCAACTCTCTTGACTATGCAATGGTTAATGTTGAAAGCGACAACCTTACAGGTGCGCATGTGTTCTTTGACGTAAACAGTGTTGGTGCAACAATCAACGCAATGCTTGCTGCAGTTATGGCAGAAGGCACAACAATTCTGGAAAACGTTGCAAAGGAACCTCACATTGTTGACGTTGCAAACTTTCTGAACGTTATGGGTGCAAATGTACGCGGTGCAGGTACAGACGTTATTAAAATTCACGGTGTAAAGGAAATGCACGGCGGCACATATTCAATTGTTCCTGACCAGATTGAAGCAGGTACATTTATGGTTGCTGCAGCAGCAAGCCGTGGCGATATTCTTGTTAAGAATGTTATCCCTAAACATCTGGAACCTATCACTTCAAAACTGAGAATTGTGGGTGCAACAGTTGAAGAATATGATGACAGCGTAAGAGTTATTGGTATTGATGGTCCATACAGCACAACAAACATCAAAACTATGCCTCATCCGGGCTTCCCTACAGACTTGCAGCCTGTCATGGGTGTGCTGCTCTGCTTTGCAAAGGGCACTTCCATTATTACAGAAGGCATCTGGGACAACCGCTTCAGATACTGTGACGAACTTAACAAAATGGGTGCCAACATTCAGGTTGAAGGCCGTGTAGCTGTTTTTGAAGGCATTGAAGCATTAAGACCTGCCCCGGTTTCCGCAACTGACCTCCGTGCGGGTGCAGCACTTGTTGTGGCAGCTCTGTGTGCAGAAGGTCAGAGCGAAGTTTATGAAATCCGCCACGTTGAACGCGGTTATGTGGATATCGTTAAAAAATTCCGGCAGCTTGGCGGCGACATCCGCAAGGTTGTTGTTCCTGATGAGCAGGAATTCAAAAAAGCATATTAAAAGAACTCCCTAAAATCATTATGTAGGGGCGTTCTGTGAACGCCTTGCGGCAGTCACAGTCCGCTCCTACTGTTTTTATATAAACAAAGAGGTAAAATGGCAAATTACATTTCACTTTACTCAGGGTCCAGCGGAAACTGCTCGGTAATTGAGGACAACGGAAAATTTATACTTATAGATGTAGGTAAATCGGCAAGAATAACCACCAATGCAATCAAGGACATTGGACTTGATTTGAAAAATCTTCAGGGTGTGCTTATAAGCCACGAACATTCTGACCACATAAGCGGTCTCAAGGTTTTTCTTAAAAAACTGAATGTGCCTGTTTATTCTTCTGCCGCAACACTGGATTATCTTGCAGATAACGACCTTGTGCCTACGCACATTCAGTTGGAGGATATGACCTTTGCAGGCCATAATATCGGCGAATTTTTTGTCAAAGGCTTTGAAACCCCGCATGACTCCATTGCGTGTATGGGCTTTGATATACATACGAAAAAAGGCACCCGTATGACAATGGCAACCGACCTTGGTTTTGTTACAGATGACATTCTTTACCATTTCTGCGGTACAGACCTTGCGGTGCTGGAGTCCAACTATGACGAAATGATGCTGCGGGAAAACGAAAATTATCCTTATTACCTCAAAACACGCATAGCATCAAACAGAGGTCATCTCAGTAACAGTCAGTTCAGTAATGCAGCGGTTAAAATTATTGGCAGCGGTGTAAAAAAACTGCATCTCTGTCATCTGTCAAACAACAACAATACACCATCAACAGCCTTGTCACAGCTGGCAATAACCGCAATGACAAACGGAATTGATGTCGCAAAAGATTTAGCGGTGGTAAAAGCCAACCGTCGACACGAAATTACTGAACCTACACAGTTTTAAGGAGGTTTTATGCAGAATATTACAATTATTGCAATGGGTAAAGTGCAGAAAGGTTTTATGCTGGACGGCTGCAATGAGTATATAAAACGTCTCAAAACTCTGTGTAACCTTAAAATTATTCAGCTCGAAGACATTCAGCTTATGGAAAAGAACTTAAGTGATGCTATGATACAGAAAACTCTCGACAGGGAAGCGGATGAAATTATAAAAAATATTCCTAAACAGAGTTACATTATTTCAATGTGCATTGAGGGAAAACAGATTTCCAGCGAAGGCCTGGCACAGCTTTTCAGCGAAAAAGCTGTAGAAGGTTTTTCCAACATCACATTTATAATCGGGTCAAGCCACGGCCTGTCAGACAGAATTAAACAGATGTCACATTTTAAAATGTCTATGTCCAAAATGACATTTCCTCATCAGTTGGCAAGGGTTATGCTGCTTGAACAGACCTACCGGGCATTTTCAATTATTAACGGAAGTAAATACCACAAATAAAAAAACCGGCAAGTTATCCGTAACTTGTCGGTTTTCTTGTGTTTTCACATATGGATTGTGTTCAGAAAATTCTTAAGGTTTACCCCATCATTATTCTTAACCCTTTAGGGTAATGGTTTTTCACTGTGCCGTCAGTTACCTTTGTCCATCCCACAGAATATCCGTCAGTGCACACAAGGCACCAGCCTTTGAAATTTTCTTCAGTCTGCAAAGCTTCCCCTTTAAGATACTGAAGCATTTGTTCGCTGTCACAAGGATAACTTATATATTGCTTTACATTATCCTTGCTCAAAGCCATAGCAAGGGAATGGCTTGGTTCAAAACGACCCTTTTTGATTTCGCCAAGATGCAGACCGCATCTGAGCACTTTAACCTTTGACAGGTCAGGTGTGTCCTGAGGCATTGCATAAAGGTTTTCACCAAACAATGTAAAATTGTCAAAAGAAATATTTTTAAGAAACTTCTTTTCAAAATCAAAATATGGCTGCAAAAGCTTTTTATCGGCTGTATTTTTGCCTGTTTTAACCCTTGAAACACTGCCAGCAGTTTTCTTTAATACTGCTATGAAATGGCCTTCTCCGTCAATTTTGTGGGGGAAAAGCCTCATTGTAAAGGTAAGGTCACTGTTGTTGCTGTCTGCCCACTGAGGAACACCGGCAGAAAAATATCTGTGAATTTCAGGTTTTATCAGGACATATTCAGGATGATTGTCAATAAATTTCTGCACAGCCATTTCGTTTTCTTCAGGGGAGAAGGTGCATGTGGAATAAACAATAACACCATTTTCAGCAAGCATTTTGTGCGCACTTTCAAGTATATGGCTCTGTCTGTTGGCACATACTTCAACCTGTCCGGGACTCCACTCGTTTACAACAGCAGGGTCTTTGCGGAACATCCCCTCACCCGAACAAGGGGCATCAACAATAATTCTGTCAAAAAAGTCAGGAAAAACTTTTTCCAGCTTTTCGGGGCTTTCGTTGGTTACAATGGCATTTTTTATTCCCATGCGCTCAATGTTCTGAGACAGAATTTTAGCTCTGTTAGGCACAATCTCGTTGCTTATCTGTAAACCTGTGCCGTCAAGTTTTGTGGCAATCTGGGTGCTTTTTCCGCCGGGGGCGGCACACAGATCCAGCACTTTGTCACCGCGGTGTATATCGGCACATTCTACAACGGCCATGGCGCTCGCTTCCTGAATATAGAACACTCCTGCATGATGATAACTGTGTCTGCCGGGGCGTTCATCACCCGGGTAATAAAAACCTGTCGGACACCATTCTACAGGGGTAAAACTGAAAAGTTTTTTATCAAGCACCTGCCCGATATCAGCCTTAAGTGTGTTTATTCTGAGGGAATAAAAATTGTCTTTATTGTAGCCTTTTAAAAATTCGTCAAACTCATCTTTTAAAAGGTTCTGCATTTTGTCTTTGAAATCCTGTGGTAAAACCATATTAAAATCCTTTGCAAATGATATATATTAAGTATACAGTATATCAGTTTTTACTGCAAGCAAAAGCAGCAGGGAACATGAGATAAAACTCAATTCCTGCTGCTGTAAAATATTTTATTCAATTTTACCGTCTTTTACAAGTATGGTGCGTGCTTTGAGCATATTGCAGAACGGTTCATCGTGGGTAATTATAACCACGCTTATATCATTTGCGGCAATTTCTTCAATCAGTTTGGCAACATCCTGTGTGGAGTCGATATCGAGTGCACTGGTGGGTTCGTCAAAAAACAGCACCGAAGGGCTCAGTATACAGGCTCTTGCAACAGCGGCACGCTGTTTTTCACCGCCCGAAAGCTGTGACGGATAACTGCCGGCTTTGTCTTCAATTTCCAGAGCTTTCAGTATTTCCAAGGCTTTCTGCTCCGCCTGCCGTTTATCCATCAGCTTTCGGCTCACAGGCGCAAGAGTAATGTTCTCCATAACGGTTAAGTTTGGGAACAGGTCCAGCCCCTGGCTTACCATGCCAACCTTATCCTGGTATGCTTTGTTGGGCTTTCCGTTTTCAAGGCTTTCAACGCCATCAATTGTTACCGTTCCCTTGTCGGCTTTGTCGAGGTTGCATATACATCTTATCAGAGTGGTTTTGCCTGCACCGCTTTTGCCGCGCAGGCATAAAATTTCTCCCTTACCAAGTTCAAAGCTTATATTATTGAGAACAGTTTTGTCTCCGAAACTTTTGTACAGATTGGTCACTTTAAGCATTTTGTTCTCCTTTAAAAATAACTGAAGGATTTTTCAATCTTTTCGCAGCCTTTGCTGATGATGGTGATTACAACAAAATATATTACACCAACCACAATAAACGGCATGAGTGATGTAAGATTGTTGGCATAAATTTTGCCTTGTCGCAGCAAATCACCAAGTCCGAGTATATAAACAAGGGAGGTGTCTTTTACAAGGGTGGTAACTTCATTTGTAACAGCGGGAATAACGGTGCGTATTGTCTGCGGAAGAATAACTTTAAAAAACAGCACAGGTTTGCTTATGCCAAGCATCTGGCCCGCTTCCCATTGACCTTTGTCTATGCTTTTAAGACCGGAACGGAAAATTTCTGCAAAATAGGCGGTGTAGTTTATTACAAAAGCAATTATGGCAGTTGTAAAACGGGGAAATACAATTCCTACTTCAGGCAAACCGAAAAATATAAAACACATCTGCAAAAGCAATGGGGTACCGCGCATAATGTCGATATAATATTTCGCTGCGGCAGATATAATTCTGTTTTTGCTGCTTCTGAGAAAAGCAACAGGAAAGGCGAGAGGCAGCGATAAAACAAGCGTTACTGCCCATAAAGCCAGGGTAATCTGTAATCCTTCAAAAAAACGGGGCATAAGTTTAATTATTTCCATTGGTTATCCTCTGAATGTTTTGTTATACGGTGGGGTTATTGATACAGATTGCAGTTTGTAAATATTTATATTAAGAAAACCATCTGCTCTTGATTTCATCAAATGTGCCGTCATCAATCATTTCTGTAAGTTCTGAATCAATTTCTGCAAGAAATTCTGTGTCAGATTTTCGTACACCGATACCATATTCTTCACTGCCGAAATCTTCGCTGAGAATCTTATATTTTTCAGCACCACGCATTTTTATGTAATATCTTGCCAGCACTTCATCAACCACAATAGCATCACTTCTGCCTGCTTCAACATCCATAAAAGCGTCGTTGTTGGTATCAAACTGAACAGGTTCACCGCTTTTGAGGGTTGCAGCAGTTGCACTGTCTGCCATAACAGCTTCGTAAGCACTTGATTCCTTCTGTACGGCAACTGTTTTGCCGCTGAGGTCAGCTTTTGACTGGATATCACTGTTTGCCATTGTTACAATAATCTGTTTGTTGTCAAGGTAGCTCTGTGTAAAATTTACCTTTTCTTTGCGGGAGTCTGTAATTGTGTAGCCATTCCATATAAGGTCAATATTGCCGTTGCTGAGTTCGGTTTCTTTCATTGACCAGTCAATAACCTGAAATTCCGGTGTATAGCCAAGTCTTGTCAAAAGTTCGTTTGCAAGGTCAATGTCGAAGCCCACAAGTTCTCCTGTTTCATCGCGGAATCCCATTGGTGCAAAGGTGTCATCAACACCTATAACAACTGTTTTGTCATCATCATTCTGTGCAGGCTGAGCGGAACAGGCTGCACAGGCAAACATCATAATAACGGCTAATAATAAAGCTGTAAGTTTTTTCATAATTAAATCTCCTTTTGTTTGTGTAATAGCTTTAAGGTTTAATTTAATATGTCCCGTAAACTGCATTACTTTAAAACCGCCTAAATAAAAAAAGCCCTCTCAGAGTTATATAACTCCAAGAGGACGAAAATATCTTTCGTGGTTCCACCTCTGTTCGCTGATATCTCACGATATACAGCCTCACTAAGTACTATCATACTTTTTCGCGGTAACGGGCGAAGG
>SVMW01000021.1 GCA_015067215.1 Oscillospiraceae bacterium
ACGCTTCACGCTCCCTTCTTCCCCAGTGGGGGAGGTCTGCAATTCCCGTCGAGACAAGAGCCTCCGATTAATATAAGTGTAGGATTAAAAACGACCACATTTTATCGCACAAGGCAGGAGTTTTTGAACAAACTTAACTACGCATAAATTATTATATGCGCTGAAAAACGGATTATTCTTCGCTTTCCATCATTTCTTCGTATCTTTTTGTAAAGATGCCGCTGATTTCATAATATTCTTCGTCATCATCAACAACGTCAAATGTTTCAAGACCTTCTTCGTCTTCAGGACCTACGCGGAAAAAGATGATTGTAGGGTCTTCTTCAAACGCTTTTGCAGGGTCTTCAAAATAAGGCACAACTGCAACATATGTTTCTTCGTTGTTTTCGAAGGAGTCGATAATTTCAAAGGAATGTTCATTGTTTTCTTCATCAACCAGAGTGATTATGGTTGGTGTATATTCTTCATTAAAATTGTTGTCCTGCATTAGAACCTCCTAAAAATTGAGCCACAGCATGTAGCTTACGTTACTGATATTTTACAACAATTGAAAACGGCAGTCAACATTAGTTAAATTTTTTTACAAGTTTGCCATAATTTGCTTATATAATATATAAAAAAGCAGAAGTTTAAAAAAATTACATATATTTTTGCTGCGTTATGTGGTACAATTAAATAGATATTTTTTCAGCGAGGTTAAAGGTATGAAAAGATTTTTTGCTTTGTTAACGGCGGTTATTGTCTGCATGGGGATGACAGCGTGTACTGCCAAAACAGTAAATTTAAGCAAGGTGGAATCGGACGAAGTTCAGTTTGTGCAGCCATCAAGCGGAGATACTGTTGCCACAATTAAAACAGACAAAGGTGATATCAAGGTGGTGCTTTATCCTGAATATGCACCTCTGGCAGTTGAAAACTTTATCACTCACGCCCAAAACGGTTATTATGACGGCGTGATTTTTCACCGTGTGGTGGAAGATTTTGTAATCCAGACAGGGGACCCTGAAGGTACAGGCTACGGCGGTGACAGCATCTGGAACCTGCCTTTCAGCGATGAGTTCAGCGATAATCTGCACCATTACACAGGTGCGCTTTCCATGGCAAACAGCGGTGAAGACACCAACAGAAGCCAGTTTTTTATCGTTACCTGTCAGCCGTCCACAACCATAACAGGCGAAGTTGCATCACTTATGGAACAGGCCGGATGGAGAAGTGAAGTTATTGAAACCTACAAGCAGTCAGGCGGCACGCCTAACCTTGACTACCGTCACACTGTGTTCGGTCAGGTTTATGAAGGCCTTGAAGTGGCTTTTGAAATAAGTTTTGCAAAGACAGACAGTCAGGAAAAACCAAAGGAAACTATTACTATTCAGTCTATAGAAGTTACCGTTTTGGAATAAAATAAACGCGGCAACAGCAATGTTTCCTAAAAAGGTTACATTTCTGGGCCGCTTTTTGTTTCGTCACAGCTTACAGCATACTAAAATTTTCAGAAAGGTATTCAGATGCGAAAATTAATAAGATTTCTTTTTTCAAAGAGATTTGTTGCAATAGTGCTGGCTTTGTTCCAGATTACATTATTTTTTGTGCTTATCACAAGTTTCTATACAATCGGGCCTACAATCTATGTTACGATGACGATTATAAGCATCGGTGTGATGATGTACCTGTTTGAGCGCGACAATCTTAACCCGTCCTACAAGCTGCTGTGGATTGTGGTTATGGTTGTGTTTCCTGTCAGCGGTGCCTTGTTTTATCTTTTGTGGGGCGATACAAAGCTTACCAAAAAACAGCAGCAGGAACTTGTTAAAATCCGTGATAACGCCTGGAAATATCACGATTCAAATGACGATGCAATTGCACAGCTTGAAAAACACGATGCAGGTCTTGCAAAACAGGCACGTTTTTTAAATGAATTTGCAAAGGCAACGCCATATTACAATACTGCAACAAAATATTACCCTATGGGTGAAGACTTTTTTGAGGATTTTGTAAAAGACCTTAAAAGCGCAAAAAAAACCATCTTTATGCACTATTTCATTATAGACGAAGGATATATGTGGGACACAATTCTTGAAGTGCTTAAAGAAAAAGTGAAGGAAGGCGTGGATGTACGCATTATATATGACGGCTTTGGCACACTTCTGACACTGCCGTCGGGCTACGACAGCACCTTAAACAGCTATGGCATAAAGGTCGGGGTGTTCAACCCTGTCAGATTCAGTCTGCATATCGGAGACTATCTTATGCTAAACCATCGTGACCACCGCAAAATCACGGTTATTGACTCTGACATAGGCTATGGCGGCGGCTTGAACATTGCCGATGAATATATCAACAAAATTGTGCGTTTCGGTGTGTGGAAGGACACCGCTTTCCGTATTGAGGGCGAGGCAGTTTACGGCCTGTCAAGCACATTTATCCGTGCATGGCATATGGTTACCGGGGAATGCCTCAACTATGCAAACTACCGTCCTTCTGTTAAAAAGGCAAGCGACGGCATAGTTCAGCCTTACTTTGACACACCGCTGGATAAACTCAACATCTGTGAAAGCGCATATCTTGGGGTTATCAACAATGCAAAAAATTATGTTTATATAACAACTCCTTATCTTGTTATCGACAACGAAATGATAACCAGTCTTTGTCTCGCCAGCCAGAGCGGAATAGATGTTAAAATTATGGTTCCCGGCATACCCGACAAATGGTATGTTTACTATATTACACAAAGTTACTACCGTGTGCTGCTGGAAGCAGGGGTGGAAATTTACGAATACACACCGGGTTTTCTCCATGCCAAAATGTATGTAAGTGACGATATACAGGCAATTGTGGGCAGTGCGAATATGGATTTCCGCAGCATGTATCTGCATTACGAAAACTGCTGCAGTTTTTATGGCGGCAGCATGGTGCGGGAAGTTAAAAACGATTTTGAAAACACCCTTAAAGAATGCCGGAGAGTTACAATGGAACAGGTGAAAAAAACACCTCTGTGGAAACGTGTTTTCCAGATTATGTTCCGTATATGGAGCCCTATGATGTAGTGGTGAGAAAAAATTTTAAGGCAAAAAGCATAAAAATGTTAATAAAAATATGTACTAATTGTAAAAGTTGGCAGTAAATATTGAATTGCAGATAAAAAAATGTTATCATATAGGTAACGTTAAACCATTGATAGAATGGTAATTATGCGACGAATTTAAAGAAAAGAGGATTACACCCATGAACAAAGTAATTTATACAGACAAAGCACCTGCAGCAATCGGTCCATACAGCCAGGCAATTCTTGCAGGCAACACATTGTACGTTTCCGGTCAGCTTCCAGTTAACCCAGCTACAGGCAACATCGATGCTGAAGACATTGCTGGTCAGGCTCGTCAGTCTCTCACAACAATCAAACACATTCTTGAAGAAGCAGGTTTCACACTTAACGATGTTGTTAAAACAACTTGCCTTCTCCACGATGTAAACGACTTTGCAGGCTTCAACGCAGTTTACGCTGAATTCTTCAACGAAAATAAACCTGCACGTGCATGCTTCGGTGGCAACGACCTTCCAAAAGGTGCTTTGATCGAAATCGAAGTTATCGCAGTTAAATAATTTGACAATTTGTTAGTTAAAACCATTTAAAAAATTAACCGCTGTATTGCATAATACAGCGGTTTTTTGTTGTGCATGATAAGTTTGAAAACTGCCCGTAAAACTAAAGGCTGTTTATAAATTCAATAAGTTTGTCAAAGCTGCCGTGGCTGTAAACGGAAATGTCCTTGCCACTGCGGTTGATAAGACAGTCGGTGAGCAGAAAGGTTTTCATGCCGAGCTGCTGTGTAACCATGTCTTCTTCAACATCATTGCCCACCATAACACATTCTTCTCCTTTAAGATTAAGCCGGGAAAGAATCTGTCGGTAATATTCAAGGCTTGGCTTGCACCAGGAATAGTTTTCGTAGGTGGTGTACAGTGTGAAATCTTCAGGCTGCAGCCCTGCCCAGCGAATGCGGTTCTGTGTTGCAACGGCAGGGAATAGAGGGTTGGTTGCAAGAACAGCCTGCAGACCCTTGTTTTTAACCGCTTTTATAACATCCTTTGCCTGTTCATAGCTGCCGCAGATTTCCTTTACAGCAGCAAATTCGTTGTTGTAATAGTCTTCAAACAAAGCCATATCGTTGTAAACGCGGTCACCCAGCATTGAGGCAAAAGTCTGCCAGAATGCCTGTTCGTTGGTGCGGCTGCCATCGTTTTTCATCATAGCTTTTGTACCTGCCCATATTGCAGGGATAAAAGTGTCGGGATTGTAGCCGTAAGGCACAAGCTTTTTAGCAAGGGAGCCAAAATATGCTTTTATAAAATCTTCCTGGTCCATAGGCAAAAGTGTGCCGTCAAGGTCAAATAAAACTGCTTTTATCATATGTAAATCATCCTTTAAAAATACTGCAGATAATGTACCATAAAAATGTGAACAGAATAAGTTATATAAACAGATATAAGACAAAATCTGCTGCTATTGCACCGAGAACACAGACCATAACAGGGCATTTGAACCATGCAAGCAGTGCTGCAATACCACCACCCACAATGCCTATGGAAAGGTTGTTTGCATCAGCGGTGAATACGCCCGGAATAATAAGGCTTGTCATTGCTGTGTAAGGGATAAGCTTTAAAAAACTTTCCATTCGTTTGCCAAACTTCATTTTGTCAATAAAAGCGGCAGGCAGGGCGCGGGGGATATATGTCACGATGCCCATACCGATTATAATAATCCAGATTTTAACAGCACTCATCGGCATTGTCCTCCTTTTTATCATCCAAATCCACAAAAAAGCTGCCGATAAAGGCACATATAAGGGTGGAGGCAATCAACGCCCAGCTGGAAGCCATAAACTGACACAGAATTGTGTTGCATACCGCTGTCATAACTGCAAGGACACAAAGCTTTGCATTGCCGCGCAGATTTGGCACAAGCAGACCGATAAACATTGCATAAAGGCTGACAGCAAGGCTTGCGGTAAGTATAGGCGGAAAAAGGTCGTTTGCCACAGCACCGATAAATGTGCCTGCAACCCAGCTTGGATATGTTGCACTTATAAGTCCAAAAAAGAAAGCTATGGTAAGGTTTTCCTCTTTTTCGGTTGAAAAGATGGCAAAGGATTCATCTGTAACCCCAAAAGCGGCAACTATTCTTGCGGCTTTGCTGCCGTCGGTCATTTTGTTCATTACAACGGTACTCATAATAATATGTCGCAGATTAAGCACAAAGGTTGCAATGATAATTGCAAGGATACCTGCCCCCTGTGCGTACATACCGACACTCATCATCTGACTTGCACCGGCCAGAACAAAAAAGGACATACCGCAGGTCTGCAGTACCGTAAAACCTGCCTGACGTGCCATAACAGCAAATGCAATACCAACGGGAACAAAGCCAAGGATAACGGGCACACCCGCTTTAAAGCCGTTTTTATACTGATTTTTAAAGTTGTTTTTGTCCATAAATAAGACTCCGAAAAATAAAATCTATATTATATTTTATACAATCATATTAAAAATGCAAGGGCAGAGCAAACAAAAAAAGGAGGCCGAGGCCTCCTTTTGACTTTGTGCTATTCAAAAACAACTGTCTGTGTGCCGTCGGCAGTGATTGTAACAGCTTTGTCATTGCCATAGCCCGATTTTTCAAGGGTAACAGTTGCGTTACAGCTGTTGCCGTCAAGGTTTATTATCACTGCGGCTTTTCCGTTTTCAGTGTCAATTTCCACCTTTTCCAGTCTGCCGACATCGGTGGTGATGTGAACACGTTTTTCCTTGTCAACATAGTGGAAGCGGCGGTTTACACCATCATTGAGGTGCACTGTCCATTTGCTGCCGTCATTTTCAGCTTTGCCGCCAAGACAGGTCATACCGAACAGAGGGTCATCTGCAAGGATGGTTGAAGCACCGTGCAGATATCCGCAGAAACCAAGGTCGATTTCGCAGGAATAGTACCACGGACCAAAATGGTGCGGCTGCTGCAGCCAGGTTTCGCCAAGGAACAGCGGTTCAAAACCGCCGCTTGCAGCACCATCGTGCTCCTTGCCCGGGAAGTAATAGCCGTAATTGGTTTCGGCTGTGCCTGTGTTCATAAGTGCCCAGCTGCTCATAAGACTGCCGTAGCCCAGACGTAAGAATTCAAACGGGTCTGCAGCGTGATATAAAGCGTAGTCAAGAATGGACCAGCCGCCCATCTGTGACATATAGCTGAGGGTGTAGTGCACATTGTTGCCACGGTAGTCGCTGCCGTACCAGTAGTATGCAGGTTCCAGCACGCCACGGCAGGAGACGTTGGATTTGTGCTGGTTTTCCATAAATTTAACAGCATTGCGGCTTTGTATGCGGTTGTCCCACGGGCTTGTAATTTTTTCGTTTACTGCCTGTTTCAGGGCGCGGTTTGCCAGCACATGGGTGGACTCAAACCCCGTTGTGTCAAAAGGATATTCAGACCCGAAAATGTCTGCATTTTTTTCGGTAAACTGATAAACCTTTCTGTCCCACAGCCGTTCAAGACGGGCTTTTTCAAACATCATACCTTCAGTTTCAAGGGCTTTCAGGATACCTTCAATGGCATATTCGTTGTAAAGGCCTGTTTCAAAGGCACTCCAGCCTTCAATTTCCAGCGGAACGGTAAACATTGCCACAGCGGTGCGGTAAGCCCGTTTAAGGTATGTCAGGGAATCGTGTGTAAGCGGTGCGGCAGCATACTGTTTTTTAACACGGTAAAGGTTGTAATACATCATAAAGATGTGCGGATAGTCATATATTCGCCATATGTGCAGCTTGCCTCTTAAGCCGTCGTCCTCACTTTCACGGTTGGTTTTCCAGTCAGGAATACCGTAAATTGCATAAGGGTATGGTTCTTCTTCGGTGCATTGCAGGCCGCCCCAGACAAAGTTTTCCACATATCTGTCCATTGCGGCAATTTCTGCATCATCAGGCATTTCTGCAAGTTTACCCGACAAAAATGCAGGTTTGGAAAGGCCCGGGTCGTCACAGCTTACCTCATAGATACGCCAGCCTTTTATTTTGTCGTAGTTGTCAGGCCCAAGCATAACAGCTGTTTCGTTGTTCCATTCTGCCAGCAGGCCGTTGTACCACAGGCTTTCATCATTGTGCTGATGGCTGGCTATAAATCTGCCGCGTTTGCGGATAAGTGTTTCCAGCGGTTCGGTAACAAAGAAATCAAGGTTGGTTTTATATCCGCGGCTGTCGGTCAGCCACAGGGTGTTTTCGCCAAGCTGTGTAAGAGTGAAGGAATAATAATGTTTTGTGCCGTCACATTTTACAGGGGGAATTTCCTTTCCGCAAGGGAATGTGAGTTTTACATCAGGCCATTTTGTGTCTGCCGCAAGGCTGATTTTATGGTCGCAAGGCACTGTCATACCCGGCAGCACCTGTATGTCAACAAGGCCGTTTTCCACAAATTTTCTGCGGGCATCATTGTTGTCCTGAGCCCAACAGAATTCAATGTTATAAACCGCTTTTTCACCCGGTTTCAGCTGTCTGCAGCTGGCTTCATAGCGTGGTTTTGCCCCCATTTCCACCGCTTCACGGCGGGCATTTTTTGAGTGTATATATGCGCAGAAAGCATGTTTTACATTCTGGTCACCGCCAACCATGCCATAGTATTCAAAGGCGGTGCTGTCTGCAGGATAAGCTATAAGCACAGGGCCGAAGCCGTCGCAGCGTTCAAACAGCAGATGGCTGCCGTGGCCCGCCACAAAATGATGACCCAGCACCTTGTCGGAAGCGGAAACACCCCAGTCAAATTTAGTGTTGCATGGGAAAGGCAGGGCAAGGTCGGTAACGGTTACACAGCTGTCCGATGTATTGCACAGTTCAAGGCTCCACAGACATTTTTTGTCTGTAAGTGTATAAACTGAAACTGCTTTCAGCGGAAAGTTTTCGCTTTCGTAGTTTATAACTGCCTTTTTCTGCTGCATGGATGCGGAAAATTCAGGTTCGCCAACAGCTTTGAAAGCGGAACCCACAGTGCCGTCTGTGGTTTCTGCAACTGCTTCAAAGGTGCCGAAAGCCATACCCGGATAAACAAATTCGGTATCACACTTTCCATAGGCGGATGCGGCAGGACGAAGGGAGGTGATAAAACCGTTTTCAAAGTCCAGACGGAAAGCACTGTTGTCAAATAATAATGTTTTTGCGGTTGTACTCATATACAGCCTCCTTAACAGTAATTATCGGTAAGTTAACTGAAATTATTGTAGCATAAACGGCATTGAATTGGTATATATAAAATGAAAATCCCGCAATGAAAACCATGGCGGGATGGAAAAAGGGTGGAATTTTCCACCCTTTCAATCTGTACTATGTAATTTAATCAAATCATTGCGGTTTCAATTTCGGCATCAGGTGCAAGGGTGAAAATGTATTTTTTTAAAACTTCCATTGCATCGGTTATTGTTTTTTCGTCAAGGTCAGGGGTGCCGAAAAGGGGATAAAACACATTTGTGCTGTCAGTTTTTGCACAGGTGCGGCTGTCGGTGCCTGCAATAAGACTGAAAATTATGCCGCTGTTATCTCTGGCACAGAAATCGCCGGGGTAGGTGTGCAATGTTTCTTTCATACCCTCAAAATCTTCCTTATGAGTGGCAATATAAAGCTGAACTTCACCGTCAATGCTGTCAATATCGTGGGCACCTGACAGCACAAAGGTGGTAAGTTCCATTAAAAAGGCAATTTCGGAAACGGGGTTGAATGCAGGGAACGGACGGTTTTTGAACACCACCGATTCAAACTGCAGCATAACGGGATATGTCTTTTTGAACTTTTTGAAAAAACGGAAATATGGGTTTTCGCCAAACACAGCTTTGCGGTCATATTCCGCAAATTTTTCTTTAAGCAAAGCAATTTCACTGTCGGCAAGGGCACGGAATTTATCTACCTGCCACTGTTCTTCAGGCGGGAATTTAACCTGTAATATGCCAAGGGGGAATTTTATCTCCTCAAGGGATGAATGTCTGGTTATTTTTATCATTCTGCACACCTCCGTATGTATATCTGTATGATAAAAAAACACACAGACAATGTCAAGATAAAGAGGTGTAAATGCAGAAAAAAGATGGTAAAAAAATGAGATAATATTATTTGCTGTACATTGAAATAAATTTAATATTAATATATAATTAAAATTAATATAATATGTAACGAAAATACGTTTGGTATTATTGAACTAAGTAAAATATAAAAAGGAGAAGAAAATGAAACGATTACTTTCTTTGGTTCTCAGTTTCGCAGTGGTTTTCAGCATGATGGCACCATCCGTGTATGCGATGGAAACAGCGGAAGACTATTCGGGCGAAACAGCGGTGGCTGAAACAGTGGAAACAACGGAAGAAGCTTTGGAAGAAACAGTTTCTGTTGATGTAACCGAAACTGACGAAGTGTCTTCAGAGGCGGAAAACACCGTTGCGGCAACTTCGGCTGATGCCTACATTGCGTTCCGCAAAAACGGCGGCGACGAAACTGAGTACAGCGGTGGCTACTACGAGAAATTCTTTATGAATGATTCCGTTGTGGCCTACATTACAGACGGTACAGGTATTGTGCCTGTGACTGACTATGAATTTTATAGTGGTGGTGACGGTGTTGTTGCGACTGTCAACAGTGATGGCTGTGTTGAACTTGATTTGTCAGCTGCGGCAGAATGTTCTGAACATAGCATGCACCTGAGCACAGCTGACAACGGATATTTCCTCAAGTTTGAAGTTAAAAAGTATTATGATGTGCAGAATGCATCATTGCTTATAACAGTAAACGGTAAAACCTATACAAATCAGGAATCACTTGCCAACCCTGTTGAAATTACAGCAGGTGATGCGTATACAATAACCGCAAGGGACGGCAACGGAAATATAATTTCCGACCAGGATTATTTCTGCGGTTATGGTCATGGCAAAAATGAAATTTATGATGGTGATGAATCTGATGATTCTTTCTCCTATGATGAATTTGATTGGCTCGAAGATGTAGACCCTGAGCAGCAGGGTTACTACTACAGATTGGCAGATGACCAGATGAGCGGTGTGTACACCAACTTTGTTCAGATTGGTATGAACGGAGCAGGCGATGTAAAGTACAACTACAGCCTTAAGGTTACACAGCCTGACGGTGTATGGCTGACTAAATATATGTACGATGCTGAACTGTACCAAGGTTCTCCTTTTGAACTGAATGCAGATGAAGAAACATATTTTTATGTTGTAAGCCAGGGTAAACGTATCCCTGCAACAGAAATTTCTGTTACACAGGCAACAGAAAATTCTGCAACAATCGGCGTTTATGACGAAACAGGGGAATGGTATGGCTGGCTGGCAACATACAAGTACAGCAATACGCCTGCAGAAGGTGAAGAATATCATTACTCCATTGCTGCAGACGGCACAAACTGGGGCTTTTCAGTTGCATTGCCTGAAAACGTTATCTATGCCGACAGTGAAAATCTGACAGTATATGTTGAATATGACGGCGTAGTGGCAACTGATTCTGCACTGAGAGAAGGTACAGAACGGTTTACAGTTACTGCAGGCGAAAGCCTGAAAGTATGGGCACAGGATTTATATGGCACATATGTAACAAGCAGAAAGCAGATTAATGAAATTACGATGGATAACAGTCCATACATGACAGCTTCTCATTCAAAGGCTGAAGACGGTTCAAGACTGTATACAACCATTACTATTCCTGAAGATGCTGAAAACGGGCAGCATTGGTTCTGCTTTATGTATGACAATGACGGAACATACAGATATTTCTATAATTTCCCTGTTAATGTTACATCAACAGGTGGCACAGGCAGCGAAGAAGCAGGCACAGATATAAGTAATATGGAAATCAGCCTGCAGTACGGCGTATATAACGGACCGGAAATAGGAACAGAAGATAGTCCTCTCAGCCTTTCACAGGGGGACAGATTCAGATTCTATGCAAACGAAATTGACGGTGCTTATGTTACTGACGGTACATTTATTACAAATGTAAGCAGCAATACAATGTCAGTAAGCTATTTTATTGAAGACAATGAAATAGGCACACCTGTTTACACAACAGTAACAGTAGCAGATGATGCAGCTGTTGGCGTACATGAAGTTTTTGTTACATACCGTGACAAAAACGGCAACACAGCCAGATACAGCTTCTGGCTGGATATTTATCAGTCTGTTTCAACACAGGACGGTGTGTGGTACAACGTTGACGGCAGCGATTATGTACAGTTTAACGGTACAGCACCTGTTATTGAACCGGGTGATGTAGTTAATTTTTATGTAAAGGTAAACGGCAGCATTGTTGTGCCTGACAATATCACCTTTACAGAAAGCAGCCTGCCTTGTACAGTAACTCAGCTGGGATTTGCAACACTTGATACAAGAAATGCACCAGCAGGTGAACATTACAACATAATAGTTGCAGCAGCAGACACAAACTGGGGCTTTGCAGTGCGTGTTGCAGAAGACGGCAGCACACAGCCGGGCGAATACACTGTCAAATGGGGCACAGATACAAACAGCCTTAGAGAGGACTACGCACTTGAAAGTGTGCCAGTTGGTATAGAAAATACTTTATACATTGAACTGACTGATGCAAACGGTGTTAAAAAATCATTTGACAGTTTTGGAATTACAGGCCTGAACGGCAGCGATACCAGCAATATACATTACTACATCAACAGTGATGGTTTTCTGGAAGTAAACTTTATGGAAGGCACTGAAACAGGTGAATTCTGTATTAATTTTACAGACGATGCAGGCGGAGAATATTCATTCTATTTCCATATTATAGAAGGCAACACCAGTTTTTCAGGTACACTGGAATATCGCAAAGAAGGCGAAGAACAGTGGAAGGTGGCTTCTGAAGGTACAAATTATACACCTTGGGGTGCGCTGGAAGTTGAACTTTTTGAAAATATAGAACTTAAATTTACCGATAATTACGGAATTAATGTTTCCGACACAGTATGGTTTGATACCGAATACCCTGGTTGTATTGAATGGGCTTGGTTTGAAGACCATATGGTAGTAAGAGTAAACTCTTCTGAAGAGCTTTATCAGGATATTCATGTGACAGCTGTTGTTGACGGAGTTCCGTACAGTCTCAACTTTACCCCTGTTTATACAGAACCTGATACAGAAGGCAAACCGAACTTTGGGGGTTATGCAGAAGGTGTTATTGGCGACCACTTTAACCCTGTATACGCAGACCTTGAAAGATATGTTCATCCTGCAGTAAAAGACTGTGTGCTGGGCATAAGATTTATCGATGAATATGGCGATGTTATCCCTATGCATCGTGTAAAACCTGTTATCTGCACATTGCCGGAATGCCTTGATGTGCACTGGGGCTTTGACATCCGTGAAAATGAAGAAACAGGCGAACAGGATATATACAACGAATGGGAACTCTGGTTTAACGAGGATTCCCCAAGCGGTGAATATACAGCGCAGTTTGTTATAGATGATGCATACCTTGCTACAGTAACATTTGAAGCAGCAGAAGAAGGCGGCAGCGGCTATGGCGGAAGTTATGGCGAAATAATCGGTTGGGACTACAATTTCCGCAAAGACGGCACTTTGGTTATTTCCGAAACAGACCTCAGCTGTATTTATGTATTTACAAATGATTTCCCATCGGATTTCAATGCTAAAGCATATATCGGTTATGTTGATGAAGACACCGGAATGTTTGTGGCTTACGAAGACCAGTACGGTGTGGAAACTTTTTATAATGAAAACGGGCTCCCTTACTGCGTACAGCTTAACGGTCAGCTTATGAAGGATAAATACCCTGCTGACTATGCCAACGGTTTCTATCATGTTGCAATGGTTGTTACCGATGCAGAGGGCGAATTTGTATGCTCTGACGGTTTTGACGGCTTATGGGAAGGCAATTTCTCAGGTGACAGCGGCAAGGCATTGGTTGGCTGGGACTACAACTTCAGAAAAGACGGCAATATCCTGCTTTCTGATTATGGTATTACTTATATAGATGTTTTCACAAATGATTTCCCGGCAGACTATACAGCTAAAGCATATGTGGGCTATGTTGACCAAGAAACAGAAAGATTTGTACCTTATGAAACTCAGGACGGTGTTTTTACACATTACACATTCGAAAGCAATGTGCCTTACAGTGTTGAAATTGACTGTGAAGCAGTAAGAGCTGCTTACCCCGAAGATTATGAACGTGGTTTCCTCCACATTGCAATGGTTGTTACCGATGCAGAGGGCGAATTTGTATGCTCTGACGGCTTTGACGCATGGTGGCCGGAAAGAAGTGAAGAAGGCGGCAACGGCGGAAATGGCGATGTTGATTATGGTGATTTCTACACAGAATGGCTGTATAACGACGAAGGCAATTTCCTCCTTTCAACACAGAACAAAACAAGCATGGGTGTGGATGTTACATATCCAACACATGGCTATTATGCAGGCGTTGAATTCGGCGAAGTTGTAGACAACGAATTTGTGCCTTACAGCAACCCTTCCGTAGGCGTGGAATTCTACTACAACAAATTAAACATGCCAATAGTTGCTGAATTTGACGGTGCAGCAATTGCACAGGCTTATCCTGAAGCTTACAAAACAGGCAGTATCCACGCTACACTGGTAATCTACAATGAAGACGGCGATGTAATGGACAGAGTTGGTACAGACTTTGACTTTACAGATGATAAAGTGAACCAGTTTGAGTACATCTATACAGAAGAAGAGGGCATGCTGGAAATTACCGATGGTCCTGCAACAATCAATGCACAGATGCTGGCAGAGGAATTTGGCGATATTGCTGACAATATAATCAATATCGGAATTTACGGCAGAATTAATAGCTGGTCCAGTGCTATTGTTAATACTGAAGGCAGTGAACTGCTTGCAGCATTCCCTAATGTTGAAACTATCAACATTTTCGGTTTGCAGTACATCGACAGCGGGGCATTCAGCAATATGTCCGGGCTGAACTATGCAAATATGATGGACAACTACTCTATGGGTGATGGTGTGTTTGAAAACTGCAGTAATCTGAGAGGAGTTGAGCTTGTAAATCTGGAACATGTGGGTATCAATACATTTAAGTATTGCCCATACCTGTACACAGCCGGCACAAAAGGCTACGGCGATTTCCACATCATAATAAGAAATGAATGGGACGATGAAGAAAAAACACTCACACTTCCTGCAAACCTTTTCTGGGGTTCAAATGTAAGAAACGCATATATCTGTGAATATACACACCTTGGTGATGATGCATTCTATGGCTGTTATCTTGGATCCCTTTATCTGGACGGCGACACATATGTTTTAGGCAATGCACTTGCAAACACAACTATCGGTGTTATTCTGTTTGAAGACACAGCCGAAGATTACTTTGCATATGCAGAATATGAAGGTGAACTCAGCTATGACCGTACAATAGATTACTACAGATATGTAATTGCAAGCGGCTATGCAGGTGAATATCTTGGTGGCTGGACCTGGTCTGATGATATTACATGGACACTTTATTCTGACGGTCAGATGATTTTTGAAGGTACAGGTACAATTGGCGAACCTGAACTGTACAGATACACTAATCCTGTATGGGATGAAGAACTTGGTGAAGTTGTTGAAAAAGAATTTGTTGTCAACGGTTCTCAATGGGCGCAGGCGGGCAAAGTTGATGAAATTGTAATTAAAAAAGGTATTACAGGCATAAGCGACAGCGCGTTTGAAGGCATGGAATATGCACGCGGGGTAACCCTTGCTGACAGTGTTACATCCATAGGCGCAAACGCATTCAAAGACAGCTGGATATCTTCTGTTGTAATACCTGAATCTGTTGAATTTATCGGTGATGATGCCTTTGGCGGAAACACTTACATTTACAGCGTATGGTATGCAGGCAGCGAAGAAGAGTTTATGAATATTGTTGGCAACACCAGCCAGCCTGGTCTTGCTGAAGCAGATATCCGTGAATATTCAACAGAAACATTCACTCTTTCTGCTGAACTTGCAGATGCAGGTGTAAGATTGCGTCCTTCAGGTTCAGAATCAGAAGGTGCATCCAACATCACAGTTCCTGCAGGTACACAGATAGAATTTGTTGTTCCGTTTGGTGTATCTGTTTACGGCATACTGATAGGCAGAACTTCCGTTTACAACGAAACATTTGTTGCCGGTGCAGGCCAGTCAGAAATTACAGCAAATGTTGATATCGGCATAGGCGGCGGTTATGCTGACGGCGGCGAAATCAACGATACAACCTGGTGGCTGTTTGAAGAAGATACACTTACCATCTACGGTGAAGGCGCAACAGCCAATTATGAATACAGTGAAGATCTGCCTTGGTATGACTATATAGAAGATATTGAATATGTTATAGTTGACGAAGGTATCACTGCTATCTGGCGCAGTAACCTGGCGGCCCTTGAGAATGCAAAAACAATTTATCTGCCTTCCACTCTTACAAAAATAGACCGCAGCCACTTGGGCGGCCTTTGGAACCTTGAAGAGTACATTGTGGCAGAAGGTAACAGACACTTTAAATCAATTGGTGGTGCACTGCTTTCAGAAGGCGGTAAAAAGCTTATTGAAGTACCTGCATGTGTTGCAACTGAAGACGGTGTTTACACAATACCATCCACAGTAGAAACAGTAGGGGAATATGCATTTGATGATGTAGAAACAATCACAAAACTTATTGTCCCTGACAATGTTACAAACCTTGAATGGCAGTCTCTCCGTGCAGGTGAAGAAATTGTAATCGGTGATGGCGTGACATCACTTCCTATAATGCCATTTAACGGAGAAACCCTTAAAAAACTTACACTTGGCAAAAATGTAAGTGATATTCATTATGCGGCATTGCAGGATGTGGGTAACCTGGAAGAAATTGCTGTTGATGAAGCAAACAGATATTTTAAAGCTGAAGACGGCTTACTGCTCAGCAAAGACGGCACAAGCGTTTACAGAGCAACAAAAGCTGCAATCAAATACCGCAACGAAGGTGATGAAACAGGTTACATTGCTGTTCCTCACGGCGTAAAAGTTCTTGTAATGAGATCCTTTATGTATATGTGGTGCGTAGATGCTGTACAGCTTCCTGAATCACTTACAGTAATTGAAAAAGATGTGTTCAGCGGCTGTGAAAACCTTGCAGTGATTTATGTACCTGCATCAGTAACAAGCATAGGAACAAGCGCATTTTCTCTTACAGGTATTACCAATGGTGTAGGTCACTGGGACTTTGAAGAAGACGAAGACGGATTCTTAAATCAGATATGGGTTGTGGACGAACCGGGTAAAGTTTACTACGGCGGCACACAGACTCAGTGGAACAAAATAAAGGCAAACATAGAATCATCATTTGATGAAAATCAGGATGTAATTCTTGACTTTGCACTTGCAGGCAAACTTAATGCTGAAGGCGGCTTTACTGAAGAAGAAAGAAAAGCAATTATCAGATATGCTGATGATGTAACAGAAGAAATCAGAATTACCGTTGGCGCAAGCGAAAACCCTGTTACAGGTGAAACATACGAAACAAAACAACCTATGATTACATGGGCAATGGGCGATGAAAATTACAGTGAAAACTTCAGCGTGGAACAGTCTGATTACGATGATGATGTTTATATTGTAACAATTAAAGCTGCAGGCGAATATGAATTTATGGCTTACAACGGGGATAACCCGTCTGACCATAAAGTGTTCAAGTATAAAGTGACAGAAAAAGCAACAGAAGTAAACTTCAACCAGCTTAAAGGCGGTCACACACTTGATGGCGAATACATTATCGCAGCAGGCAAATCTGTTACACCTGCCCTTAAATGGACAGGCGGCGACAACAAAGCCTGGACAGCAGGCAGCTTCACAGCAGAATATAATGTTGTTTGTGCTGATGAATTTAAACAGTATGTAACTGTTGACAGGAAAACAGGTAAAGTTACACTTGCGGCAGATACACCTGAAAAATTCGGCTTTGCACTTACATACACAGCAACAGAAACTGACAGTACAATGGGCGAAAGCTATACAGTTTATGCTGAATACCCGATGCTGGCAGTAAAAGAACTTGTTAAAGATATTCTTGTTACAAACGAAAATGAAGGTTCTGCAAACCTGCCGGTCGGTGACAGGGTTGTAATGGACCAGGCAAGCGGCATAACTGAATTTACATTCAAAGCAACAGCTTCCAACGGCGGCTGGGCATATGACAAATTTGCATTCACAGCCCCTGCAAGTGCCAACTTTACAGTTGTCGACAACGGTGACAACACCGCAACAGTTACACTTCTTGGCGGCACAGGCAGCGTTGTTGTGACAGTAAAACCTCTTGACGGTTCCAACAAAACAGCAAAAGTTACATTCACAACAGGTACAACCGTAAAATTCCTTGACATTGTTACAACAATGGAAACAACACCTTTTGAACTGGGCGGCGGCGATTATATCAATGTTATTGCCCTTGCAAAAGGCAAATCAACAACACTTACAGCAGATATTCTTCCATCCACAGCAACAAACAAAGCTGTTAAATGGGAAGTTCTGGGCGACCCTGCAGTAGCAACAGTAAGCGGCACAGGCAAGGTTGATGCAAAAACACCTGGTATGGTTGTTGTGCGCGCAGTTGCACAGGACGGTTCCGGTGCGGTTGCGGTAATCGGTGTTCAGGTGGTGGAAGCTGTAACAAAAGTTCAGATGAACGCACTTGACGGCTTCACAGACGGCAAGGTTCTTCTCGGCGGCGAAACTGCAACATTTAAAGTTGAAGCTGTTCCGATGAGAAATGAATTTGATGCAAACGGCAAACCAATAAAAGACCAGTTCACAAATGCTGATGTATTCCCCGATGTGACATGGTCAATCACAGGTGCTCTTGCAAAAGATGTAAGATACGAAGTATTCCCTGCAGAATATGACAGCAACGGCAATGTTGTTACACCTGCATATGCAGAATTTGCAACAGACAAAGCAGGCGCACTTACAGTAAAAGCAACAGCAAATGACGGCAGCGGCAAAAATGCAACATTCAATGTAAAAGTTGAACAGGTGCCTTATGCAATCAGCATGACAGCACCAAAAGGTGCAGGCCAGTATGTAAGAAATGATGATGTACAGGCCTGGATTATCAAAGGTGACACAGCAAAAGGTATTACAGTTAAACCAACAGTTGTGTTCAACAATGGTGTAAAAACTGCTGCAGTCAAAGCACCGTTCAACACATACAAACTTTACCTTGACGGCGAAGTTGTAATGAACAGTACAGGCACAAAATACGAAACAAGTGTTAAAGTTTACGAAGCGAGAGAATATCTACTTACAGTGGAAGATTACAGCGGCAACGTGATGTCAGAAGTTGTTCTTGATGTCAGAGAAAAATCTGCAATCGACCTTGAAAGCCTTGAAATCAAGCTTCCTAACACAATCGGCGAAGCTTATCACAGTGTACAGTATGCAGTGAAGAACAAAGAGTTTGAAATTTCCCGTTATCTTAACGGCACACTTGCAGCTAAGATTGACAGCAAGACAGTAGATGCTGTATGGACAGTTACAGACTCCCTTGGCAACCCTGCAGACAATGTGATAGTGACAAAAACAAACGGCAAGAGCTATCTTAAATTTGATAACTCCTGCAGTGGTGATTATTCAATTACACTTACACTTACTGACAAAGCTGACCCTGAAAATACAGTTATCAGTAACCAGATCAATGTAGTTGCTGTTAACCAGATGAACGAAAAAGATATGTGGTTCGGCATTTACGAAGCTGGTGTTGCTGAAGGCGAAGAAAACAGAATTGAAAAGATGGGTGCAGAAGTGCTTAACCCTCTTGCAGGTTCTGTAACAATGACGGTAAACAACAAGAATATGGTTGGTTACTGCAGAAACTTTGAAGTGAAATCCAGCAATGCAAAAGCACTTGAAATTGTTAAAACCGACCGAGATGAATTTGTTGTAACACCAAAAGCAGCAGGCACAGTTACACTTACAATCAAAGCTCTTGACGGCAGCAACAAGACATTCAGAGTAAGCGGTATCAAAGTTAGCAGCGCAGATTCTCCTGTGGCAAAAATTACAGCAAGCGGCACAAGCTTCTCTGTAAACCCACAGCAGTCAATCGTAGTTGGTTACGGTCTTGCGGCTGCAGCAGGCAAAGCAGAAGTTTCCTGTGCAGATATGGACTGGGTATCTTCAGACGAAAGAATTGCAACAGTTGAAGACCTTGGTGTTGACGGTGTAACATCAGTTACAGATGCAAAAGGCAATGTGACATACACAACAAACGGCAGACTTGCAGTTCACCCTACCGACAAGACAGGCAAGGTTACAATTACAGGTACAGCAAAAGACGGCAGCGGCAAAACAGTAAAAATCAACATTACTGTGGAAAAGAACGGTGCAACACAGCAGCTCAGCCTCAATGTTCCTGCAAACTCTGCAAACGGCGGCGAAACAGACGGCACGGTTGTTCTCGGCTGGGGCAAAACACTTAAACTGACAGCTACACTTAAACCTAACAAGGCTAAGAACAAAGCTGTTACATACAAAATTGAAGCTGTTGACGCTAAAGATTCCGACAATGTAATTATGACAGCGGAAGAACTTGCAGCACTTGGTGTAACTGTCAACAAGACAGGCACAGTGACTGCAAAAGCTCCTAACGTTAAACTGCCAAATCCATATTCAGGCTGGGTAAAGGTTACAGCAACTCTCAACTATCAGCTTTATGATGATATGGGCAGTGATATTGAAGCTGTACAGTACATTTACATTGAAAGACCACTCAGCAAGCTTGAACTTAAAGATGCAGCAGGCAAAAATGTGACAGGTGTAAATGTTGTAAAAGCAGACATTAACGGCACAAACAAAACAATTGATTTGTTTGCAGACTATACAGTTAAAGCAACCTACAAAGGTTACAGTGCAAAAGTGGACGGTGTTATGACCGACCTTACAACTGCAGTACCGCTTTACAGTGCAGCAGACAATCTCCTGTGGACAACAAGCGATGCAAAACTTGCAACAGTTGACCAGTATGGTGTTGTGACAGTAAATGAATATACAAAGAAAGGCACTGTTACAATTACAGCAATGGCACAGGATGGTTCAAATGTTAAACTGACATTCAGAATTACAGTTAAAGACAAATAATTCTATAGTCAAAGCAGCTGAATAAAACAAAAAGCCACCTATGGAAACATAGGTGGCTTTGTTTTGCTGTAATTTGAATATAAGTAAAATATATAAAGCCGTTATCGTGGCTTAAGCAGGTGGAAATATACTGCTGATAGCTTATCTGATGGGAAAGCAAAGAAATATAATATATTGTTGCACAATATTATTACAATAAAAAAACAGCCCCTCTTGCGAGGAGCTGTAAATAAAATCTCTGTAATCCAACGATTAACGTTTGGAGAACTGTGGAGCACGACGAGCAGCTTTGAGACCGTATTTTTTTCTTTCTTTCATACGTGGGTCACGTGTGAGGAAGCCTGCTTTTTTGAGTTCTGGTCTGAGGTTTTCGTCATACTGGAGCAAAGCTCTGGAAAGGCCGTGACGGATAGCGCCAGCCTGACCGGAAACACCGCCGCCTTTTACGTTAACAACGATGTCAAATTTGTCTGCTGTATTTGTAAGAGTGATTGGCTGACGAACGATGAGTTTGAGTGTTTCAAGACCAAAGAAATCGTCAATGTCTCTGCCGTTGATTGTGATTTTGCCGTTACCGCTGTAAACTCTAACTCTTGCTACGGAAGATTTACGACGGCCTGTACCGTAAAAATATGCTTTTGTTTCGTACATAGTAATTATCCTCCCTAAAAATTAAAGTTCGATTGCTTCAGGTTTCTGTGCAGCATGTTCGTGCTGTGCACCTTTGTAAACTCTGAGTCTTGTCATTGCTTTTGCACCAAGTTTGTTGCCTGGGAGCATGCCTTCTACTGCAAGGTACATAGCTTTGTCAGCTTTTGTAGCCATCAATGTGCGGTAGTTAACGGATTTCATACCGCCGATCCAGCCTGTGTGGTGGTGGTAGAATTTTTTGTCAAGTTTGGAACCTGTAAGAACAGCTTTGTCACAGTTGATGATAACAACGTGGTCACCGCAGTCTACGTTTGGTGTGTATGTTACTTTGTGTTTACCGTTCAAAAGAACAGCAGCTTTTGCAGCAACGCGGCCAAGTGGTTTGCCAGCTGCATCAATCACGTACCATTTACGTTCTACTTTTGTAGGGTTCTGAAGATATGTGCTCATTTTAATCCTCCTGATAGATTTTAGATATATATAATTTCAATCAAATTTAAATGCCTTTACAGGCAAGATTTAGTATACCACAACATAAATAAAAGTCAACTGATTTTTGCTAAAAAATTAACCGAAAATTGATTATCTCTTGTTTTTATGGGTTTTCCTCGCTTTTACTCGCGTTTTCTCAAGTGGCAAATTACAAAAAAGGCTTGTTTTATATGTGCAAAACATATATAATGCAAGGGTAAAATATGTTATTTTAGATAATTGACAGGCGGATATTCCGCTTTTTTACCATAAAATTATACGGCTTTTACAAGCGGTTATAATATGGTATTATATTTATATATAATAAGAAAGGGGAAAGGCTTATGGCTCAGCATTTTCAGCGTCTGTGCGGTCTGGCACGCAAAGCCATTACCGGCTATGAAATGATACAGGACGGAGACAAAATCTGTGTCGGTGTTTCGGGCGGTAAGGACTCGGTTGCGCTGGCGCTTACACTTCGTAAACTGCAAAGCTATATGAATGTAAAATTTGATATGGTGGCCGTTACCCTTGATTTGCGCTTTGGCGGTGTTGATACAGACTATTCCGCGCTTGAAAAACTTTTTGCAGAAAACGGCATAGAATATGTTATAAAACGCACCGATATCGGCTCGATTATCTTTGATGAACGCAAAGAAACAAACCCTTGTTCGCTCTGTGCCCGCATGAGACGCGGTGCACTGCACGATGTAACAAAGGAACTCGGCTGCAACAAAATTGCACTGGGACACCACCTTGATGACGCTATTGAAACTTTCTACATGAACCTGTGGAACGAGGGCAGAATAGGCACATTCAGCCCTGTTACATATCTTTCCATCAAGGATATTACAATGATACGCCCATTTGTGCTGGCAATTGAACAGGATGTTGTAAGAGCAATGCACGAAATAAATATGCCGATAGTAAAATCCTGCTGTCCTGCAGACGGTGTTACCAACCGTCAGAATATGAAAAACTTTGTGCAGGAACGCTGCAAAACCGACACTTCTTTCCGTGCAAAAAGCCTTAATGCGTTCCAGAAAAAAGACCTGGACGGCTGGGGACTTAAAAACAAGGGATAAAGGAATGCATAAGAAAAAAGATGCATGCATAATAATTGATAAATACAACCCGAAAGGATTAATATATGAATTTACCTGAAAAACATTGTTGGGCAAAAATTTCCCTCAAGGCAATCAGAGATAACTTTAACTTTATAAAAAACAGCTACAACATGCCGTTTTATGTAGTGCTTAAAGCAGACGGTTACGGCCACGGTGCAAGATACCTTGCAAAGATATATGAAGAAATGGGTGCTTTCGGTATTGCGGTTTCCTGTTATGCCGAAGCTATGGAAATCAGAAGCAGCGGTGTAAAACTGCCTATACTTATTCTTGGTTACACAAGCCCTGAAAAAGCAACCCAGCTTTCCAAACACAAAATAAGCCAGACTGTTCACAGCCTTGAATACGCAAAACAGCTGCAGCAGCAAAGCCTTTATCCTATTGACTGTCACCTTAAACTGGACACAGGCATGGGCCGTATCGGCTTTGACTTGGTGGCAGACAAGGACAAAGCCCTTAATGAGATGAAAGAGCTTCTGACATTGCCAAACCTGCGTTTTACAGGCATTTTCAGCCATTTCCCTGCGGCTGACGGCCTTGATGAATTCTCGGTGGAATACACAGAAAAACAGATTGAACTGTTTAATGAAGCTTACGATTATCTTACCCGTTACGGCTTTGATTTCAAAGTGGTACACGGCCAGAACTCTGCCGGTATTCTGCGCAAACTGAATGCACGTTTCAATACTATGCGTGCGGGCATTATTCTGTATGGCATGAACCCAAGCGATTCCCTTGCAGGCTGTGACCTTTCACCTGTTATGGAAATCAAAACAGTGGTTACACATGTCAAGGATGTAAACAAAGGTCAGTATATCGGTTACGGCCTTGGCTACAAAGCAGAAATGCCTGTTACTGTTGCAACTGTGGCAATCGGTTATGCTGACGGTCTGCCGCGTTTCCTTAAAAAGAAGGATTATACAATGAACATAAACGGTGTGGATTATCCGCTTATTGCCGTATGTATGGACCAGTGTATGCTGGATGTGACCTTTGGCAATGTAAAGGTAGGGGATGAAGTTGTTGCAATGGGCGGCACCGGCAGCCAGAGCTTTGACCGCATTGCAAAAATGACAGGTACCATCAACTATGAAATCCCTTGCGGCATTCAGCGCCGTGTTCCTAAAGTGTTCATGGAAGATGACAAGGTTATCTTTGTGGAAAACAACATGGCATAAAAGTGCACATAAGTGCAATGTGAGCCAAAAGGAACATTTGAGGAATTGTAATTACAGACAATAAAAAAGTCATTCAGAACTATAATGTTCTGAATGACTTTTTGCTTGTAAACTGACTTTATAAGTTTTTTACTGAACATTTACACCTGTGGAGATGTAGAAGTCGGTCAAATATTCGCCGTTCTGTCGGCCGGACACATCAAAGTAGTACGGTGCACTGCTTGCATCTACAACGAAGTCAAATGATGCACTGCCTTCACCATTGATATAAGCTGTCTGTTCCTGCCACTCGTCTTTGCTGAAGGCATCGTAGCAGTATATGATAAGTGAATCCCCTTCTGCAAAGCCACTGTAAAATACATCAACGCGCAAAGTGTTTGTGGTTGCATCACTGGCAATCATCTCTACGCTGTTAAAGGCGATAAAATAATTGCCATAGCCGGCTTCCATTGTGGAGTATTCTTCGATGAGATCAAGGGTTCTGTCAACGGAAACAGATGAAGAGGAGGAATCATCAACATATTCATCATCAGAGTATCCGTCGTCAATATATTCGCTGTCAACGTACTGTCCGCCATCAGAACCGTCTGCAGGGCCTGTACCTGTCAAATACAGATCTTCTGGAGCGGCATCGCTTGCAGCAGTTTCAACAGGTTTGCCGTAGCAGGTAACAGTGCCGTTATCAAGACCGCCCATTATAAACCATCTGCTGTCAGAAGAAACTGCATCTGCTTTTGTTGTATCGGCAAGTGAATTGGTGAAACCGCCTGCTGTTATTGCCAGAGCAACTTCGTCACAGTTTTCAGGGCACATATAGGATACAAGCATAAGGCTGCTGTAAGTGCCGTTGTCATTTAAGGAATAAAGCATTTCATTGTTGTAAATGAAAATATAGTCTTCGCCATATTCAGCCTGAACAATAAATGCTGTTTCATCAACAGCCTCAGCTTTGCCGCTGACAGGGAACAGGTTTATACCTGTTTCGAAATTATCGGGAACATTATTGAACAGGGTGGAGATGTAAGCGGTTCTTAATTCGCAGTCTTCGTTCATTTCATCCGGAACAACTTCGTACTCCTCAACCATAACATAACCGCTGTAACCGTCAAGGGTGCAGGTGTATGCTTCTCCGAGAGCCATAGGCAGACTGTCGGTTTCATCTGCAGAATTGTTGTTTTCTGTTTTCTGTGTTTCTGTGTTGATTACATTTTCAGCAGTGCTGTTGTTGTCAGCGGAAGGAGCACCGCAGCCGGCAAGGGAAATGCACATTGAAAGTGCAATGATAATACTGGTTAACTTTTTCATTTATTCACCTTTGTTTTTTGAAAGTTTATAGAGCAGGTCTGAACAGCCTGATTTGACAGATTTGTGTAAATAATTGATATATTGCTTATCTTTTCTTTACACTTGCACCGAAATTAACCGGTTTTGCCACAAACACACTGCGGATATGCAGCAGGTCAGCAAGAGTGTTGTCTTTAAGTTTTTCTGCAGCAGCACAGGCGGCTTCTTCACTGTCAAAAATGCCATACACAGCGGCACCGCTGCCTGTCATCATACTGCCTGTTGCGCCGAGTTCCAGCAGTTTTTCCTTTATTGGCTGGGTTTCGTCACTGCCCGCTGCGGTTTCAAGGTCGTTTGCCATATATTTTGCAACAGCGGCAAGGTCGCTGTCTGCCATTGCCTGTACAAGCTTGTCAGTTTCCACAAGGGTTTTGACGCCCATTGCATCATAGTTTGCATATGCCTGCGGGGTGGAAACACCTTTCTGTGGCATACAGATTACAAAATGACACTGAGGCATCTGCGGTGCAGGCAGAATAACATCGCCGGTGCCCTGAATACGCTTTGTACCGCCGTGAATCATAAACGGAATGTCACTGCCGCATTTAAGGCCGATTTCGCACAGCTGTTCTGTTGAAAGCTTTGTGCCGTACATATAGTCAAGGCCTACAATAACCCCTGCAGCATCGGCACTGCCGCCTGCCATACCAGCTTTTATAGGCACTGTTTTTTTGATGTGTATATGTACGCCACCATTTATGCCTGTGTATTCAAAAAACTTCATTGCCGCTTTTACCGCAATGTTTTTGTCATCGACAGGGATAAATTTGGCGTTGCTGGTCATTGAAATGGAATCCTGTTTTGTAAGTGTAATTCTTTCAAAAACCGATACAGTCTGCATAATCATATCCAGCAGATGGTAGCCCTTTTCATCTACACCTGTTATATCAAGACTTATATTGAGTTTTGCAGGTGCAATCACATTAACCTGTTTCATAAACAGTACCTCGTTGAAAGTATATAAATATTAATTTAATACTATCATATACATAATGTTTTTTCAATTGACAAACCGATAATTCAATTTATAATATATAGTAGATAAATGTTTGTTAAAACATAAATTAAGGAGAGTAACTATGGCAGAAAGAAAAGTAAGAACAAGATTTGCCCCAAGCCCAACAGGCTATATGCACGTTGGTAACTTGCGTACAGCTTTGTATGCCTACCTTACAGCACGTGCACATGATGGCAAATTTTTGCTTAGAATAGAAGACACAGACCAGTCCCGTCAGGTTGAAGGCGCAGTAGATATCATCTACAATACACTTAAAGAAACAAACCTTCTCTGGGATGAAGGTCCGGACGTAGGCGGTGACTACGGCCCATATGTACAGAGCGAAAGAAAAGGTCTGTACAAAGAATATGTTGATCAGCTTATCGAATCAGGTCACGCATACCGTTGCTTCTGCACAAAGGAAAGACTTGAAGAAGTTAACAAAATCAAAGCAGCTTCCGGTCAGCCAACAGGCTATGACAGACACTGCCGTCATCTTACACAGGAAGAAATTGATGCAAACCTTGCAGCAGGCATCCCTTATGTTGTAAGACAGAAAATTCCTGAAAGCGGCAAAACAAGCTTCAGCGATATGGTTTACGGTGTTATTGAAGTTGACAACTCCGAACTTGACGACCAGGTGCTTGTAAAACAGGACGGCATGCCAACATACAACTTTGCAAACGTTGTTGACGACCACCTTATGGAAATCAACCCTGTTATCCGCGGCAGCGAATATCTTGCATCCACACCAAAATACAACCTTCTTTATCAGGCATTCGGCTGGGATATTCCTGACTATGTACACTGCCCGCCAGTTATGAAAGATGCACAGCACAAACTGTCCAAACGTAACGGTGATGCAAGCTACGAAGACCTTATTGCTCAGGGCTACCTCAAAGAAGCTGTTATCAACTACATTGCACTTCTTGGCTGGAATCCACAGGGCGAACAGGAAAAATTCACACTTGAAGAACTGGTAAAAGAGTTTGACCCAAGCCGTATCAGCAAATCACCTGCTATTTTTGATGTGCAGAAACTCCGTCACCTCAACAGCGAATACATCCGCGAACTTTCTGTAGAAGCATTCCTCGAAAAAGCAATGCCTTACATCAGACAGACAGTTAAGGACGAATGCGACTTTATGCTTCTTGCAGAAGTGCTGCAGAAACGCTGTGAAGTGCTGAGCGATATTCCTGAACAGGTTGACTTTATCGATGAAATGCCGGAATATGACATCGATATGTACAACAACAAAAAAATGAAAACAAACCCTGAAACCTCCAAAACAAGTCTGGAAGCTGTTCTTCCTGTGCTTGAAGCAATCAGCGAAGCAGAATGGACAATGGAAAACATCCATGAAAAACTGTTTGAACTCATTGCAAAAATGGAAGTTAAAAACGGTATTGTGCTTTATCCATTGCGTGTTGCAGTTTCCGGCAAGGCATTTACACCGGGCGGCGGCATTGAACTTGCAGTAATTCTCGGCAAGGAAAAAACAATCAGCCGCATCAAAGCAGCAATCGAAAAACTTGCATAATTCAACAAGAATAAAAACCGCTGTCAGAAAACAGCGGTTTTTTGTTTATGTATAGGTTTTGTGTTATTTAATAAAGAAACCACAACTTTATATTCTGGCTTCTCTGTCAAAGTTCATAAATGCAAATCTGCTGATGTCATTGTCTGCAGCTAAGGCTTTTTCCAGTTCGGATTCTTTTTTTGATTTTATCTCTAGAATAACTTCAACATTGTCTTTGCGTATTGTTTTATTTTTAATTCTGCAGAATTCAGAATATTCTTTGACAACTGCGATTGCTTTTTCTGAATTTTCAATTGAACTGCAGTGCAGTACCAAAAGTCCCAGAGAAGTAGGGGATTCAATACGCTCAATAATAAATACAGCCAATGTAACTGTAATGCACACAACGCATGCCAGCAGATACAAACCTGCCCCGCAGATAATGCCTGTGCCTATTGACCAGTACATAAAGAATAAATCAATAGGATTTTTGATTGCAGTACGGAACCTAATGATGGACAAAGCACCAACCATACCTAAAGAAATTACGAGGTTTGACTGTATAGCCAGTACAATTGCAGAGGTAACAACACCCATTAAGGTGAGGGTTTTGTTGAAGTCCTTTGAATAGAATTCATTGTTGACAGTCTGACGGTATACTAAAAATATGTATATACCCAGAATCAGGGAAATTACCAGAGAAATAAGAATGCTTACAGGGGACATATCGGCTGAAAAATTGTTCAATACCGACTGTTTGATAATATCGTTAAAGTTAAAGTTCATAGTATTCACATAACCTTCCGTTGTTTTCTATTATATTGCGACAAAGCCCGTATTTGGAAAATGAAACTTTTTGCAGAGCACCTGTGCTCAGAAGATCGGATATATATTTTGGTAGCACACCATCGTACTTGACCTCCAATATACCTTTTCCATATGACTGAACATTTATGCCGAGAAGATGGGGAGAAAAAAAGTTGCTGATTTCGGCAGATGCACGTATGTTGCGGTCAAATGTAATTCTTACATTGCCAAAATCACTCACATATGCGCTCCTGTCATATTCAACTATCACCTTTGGGGACAGACCTTCGTTGTGATACAGACAGCATATCTCATCTGTGAGATCATTGTTGAAGCTGAAATCCGGTTCTCCACAGGAAATAATTTTTTCTACTTCAGAACAGTTTAAGACAATGCTGCTTTTTGATTTGAGATTTTTGATTGAAGTTTTCTTTTCAAAGCGGGCAAAATTGTCTGAATGATTGTATATGCGTATTCTGTATTTATTTCGCCTTTCAATGCCGTGGAGACTTTCCTGCAGCAATCTGTCGGTTGAGGTATCAAAATATAAGCTTCTGATGTTGTAAAAATCATCGGTCTGATTGATATCAGGAGGCAAAAAACATCTGATACGGTTTTCCAGAAGGAAAAGTTGTTTTTCAGAACAAATAAATTTGTCTTCGTGACGCATATTTATTGTAATATCACTCATAACTTAATATCCGTATACCTCCAATCCGAGATTTGCAACCATATATTTGTAAATATACATATATCTTTCGGCGTAAAAATTTTTGATTATCTGTAACTGCTGATAATAATCTATTTCTGAATAGTTGCTGTTGATAAATCTTTTGTGAGAAACCGTGGTTGCAGGAACGTACTGCTTTTCAAGCTCAGACAATATACTGATTACATTGTCATAGCTGAAGTTGCTTTGTGCAAGCTGAATGAATCTGTCGGCAAAGCGTATTTTGAAATCCTCATTTTCAATAAGAGCGGTAAACAGTTCATCCTGCATAGGTGCTTTTGCCCAATGACCAGACGAAAAAGAGTCGGTATATGACTGGGTAAAACCTTTTACCATATCTGCACTGTCATCGGTATCGTACAAAATCCAGCGCCATTTGCCATCAGCGTATTTGTCATCAACAATATTTCTGGAACGCCATACAGAATAATTGTTTGCAATAGAGTCACAGTTTGCCACATAAGTCTGGAAAATATAGTAGTCAATGCAGCTTTCTATATCAATCATTTCACATATGCGGGTGTAGTTATGCTCAAGGCTAAGATCGTTCTGCTCAGCAAAATCTATAACATCGGAAAACAGATGTTCTTCGCCAGGGTTTCCTGCAACAACAGCAAAGTTTTTAAGTACGATGGCATTTTCTGGATTAATATTGTAATGACCGCTGACAAGACTTGCGTCTATTCTTTCCTGCAGATTGTATAATCCCCAGTATTCACCATTGATAAATACATGACAAGGATAATAGTCTGTTGCAAGCACATTTGTGTTCTGCATCATTGTCTGATTAAGAACATCTCTGACTTTGGTTGAAAAAGTGTCTCTGAAACCGCCGGTTCTGAGCATCAAGGATCTCTGCTTGCCGGTAAACAATGATTTCAGCAGGACTTCTTTGCCATACTTGTCAGGCTGTGCGTACAGATTAAAACTTTTCTGATTATATGCAACACTCCAGCCGCCATGTATGGAAATCGCAATATCCTGAGATTCGACAAGCTGCTGATTTTCGTTGAACAGTTCTATTTTGGCAGGCCTTCTCCAGCCTTTTCCCGATACAGAATAGTTAGTATATGATGTGTAGGATGGGACATCTTCTTCTGATTTGTATTTTTTATATATGTCACCGGTTGTGTATATACCGAACTTGTCACCGAAAAGATTGTCTTCATCGGTGGTGATACTCATAATCATAGAATTGTCATAACCATAGGATGTGTTGTCAAAACCGTATTTGTTTTTGTATCCGACTAAATATGAAGCAGAAGCAACATCACTCATATTCCCGTTTTTATCAACTGAAACAGCCTTTATCACATTGATTTTAGGGACAGGTTCGTCAGGCGTTATATTTGAAATGGTAATATCTGTTTCAGGAATGTGATTGCCTACTACTGTTATATTATCTATTGCTGACCATATGTTTTCGTTGCTGCTGTTGTCATACAGTGTCAGAGCTTCGGTGTACAGCATGGAAGCTGCAGTAGGTTCGCTGCCGTCAACCGTATAGTATATTTTGCATCCTGGAGCAGCGCTTATTTTTATCTTGACACCATCTTCGTAAAAACCGGATTTTTTGGAAAATGAAGGAGAAGAAATTTTAATAGAGGATACATCGGTACTGTTGAGTGCTCCGGGAGTAGGTTTTGTTTTGTACCAAATGTTATGGGAAATGGTTCTGCAGTAGGATTCTCCTTTGGAAAGTTCAGGTATCATCACTTTGTCAATGGTATCACCATTGCTGTTGGTCAGTATTATGGATTCGCCATTGTCTATGGAGAAATCCATAAAATTGCCAGAATCCATTATTTCGATAACATCTGCAAGCTCATTGGACCAAAATACAGCGTATTCTCTCGGCCCAACTATACAGTTGTCTATTCTGTATTTGAAAAAATTGTTTTTAGTGTCGGAGATGTACCAACCGCTCAGGTCTATGGATTTATCAGAACAGTTGTAAAGTTCAACAAAGCCATGACAGGACCCGTCAGCGTCATACAGAATATTTCCATAATCACTGCGCACCTCAGTAATCATTATTTTATCATTACTGTAATTGATTGCAGCAAACCAGGAGACAATGCATGTTGATATAATTGCAAGTAAAAATAACAAGACATGTAATTTGTATTTCATTTATGGCACCGCCAAATCTATTGATATTTAGCGATAAATCGCTGAATCATTAATATAATACATATATTTTAACCTATTTCAGGTTAAAAAACAATAATCTGAAATAGATTAAATATACTGCTAAAAAGAGGTGGTATTTTATGTATAAACGAATCAGAGATCTTCGGGAGGATAAAGACTTGAATCAGACATATATAGCTAAAATGCTATGTATGTCACAGACCGGGTATTCCAAGTATGAAACAGGAGAAAATGATTTGCCGACACGGGTACTTATTAAACTGGCAGATTTTTATGATGTGAGTGTAGACTACATACTGGAAAGAACAAATAATCCTCTGGTAAACTATTGAAAAATCTTGTGTAGTTGAAAAAGGTGTTCTGTTGGAACAGAATAAAAAATTATGTAGCAACAGGTTATCTGCGTAATAATGCTATTGCATTTTGGCAGATAACCTGTTTATATTTTTTACAGTTGTTCAAATACTGTGCATTCCACACACTTTTCGCCGTCAAAGGAAAGTTTTACAATAAACGGCATAACCTTTTTTATGCGCTGAAAATCGTCAAAACCCCATTTGCCGTCACTGTAATAGTGGATAATGGTGGAAAGTGCGGTGCCATGGCTGCCAATGGCAATGTTTTTGCCTTCGTATTTTTTTATTATTTCATTTATAGCTGATACATTGCGGGACTGAACTTCGCCAAGACATTCACCGCCCGGGAGTTTGTATGTAAAATCGCTCCACTGTCTGTTTGCATAGTCATCAAAACAGTACAGCCATTCATCGCATACTGTGCGTTCCCTTAAATCGTAATATGTTTCAATTTCAAAGCCGATTTCCTCGGCAATCGGAGCAACGGTGTCCACGCTGCGTTTGTAAGGGCTGGACAAAACCACATTGATGCCCTTGTCAGCAAGGAAATTCTTGGCTTTGTAGCGGTCAATAAGGCCCTGCGGTGTCAGTTCGCGGGTCATATCATCGTGGTTGTCATAGTTTGGTGTGGCGTGACGCACAAAATATAAATTAGTCATAGTAAATACCTGATAAAATATTATATAAACAAAGCCGCTGTGAAAACAGCGGCTGTTTTTTGCATAACGGACAGCTGCCGCAAAGGCGGTATCCGCGGATAATCATTAGTCCAGTTTAAGAACAGCTGTAAATGCTTCACTTGGAACTTCAACTGTACCCAGCTGACGCATTTTCTTTTTGCCTTCCTTCTGCTTTTCAAGCAGTTTCTTTTTACGGGTAATGTCACCGCCGTAACATTTTGCAAGCACGTCTTTTCTCATTGCGCGTACAGTTTCTCTTGCGATAACCTTGCCGCCTACTGCTGCCTGAATTGGCACTTCAAACAGCTGTCTCGGAATGTTGTCCTTAAGTTTTTCAGCAATCTTTCTGCCGCGTTCATAAGCTTTGTCAGCGTGAACAATAAGGCTTAATGCGTCAACAACTTCACCGTTGAGCATAATGTCAAGACGTACCAGTTTGCTTGGCATAAAGCTCTTGAATTCGTACTCGTAGCTTGCATAGCCTTTACTGCGGCTCTTGATGGAATCGAAAAAGTCGTAAACAATTTCGCCCAATGGCAGTTCATAGTGCAGGTCAACACGGTTTGCATCCATATATTTCATATCAATAAACACACCGCGGCGTTCCTGACAAAGTTCCATAAGGCTGCCTACAAAGTCCTTTGGAGTATAAATGTGTGCATTTACAACAGGTTCTTCACTTGTTGCAATCTTTACAGGGTCAGGGTAGTTTGTAGGGTTGTCTATAAGCATTTCGGTGCCGTCGGTAAGACCAAGTTTGTACTCAACGCTTGGTGCGGTAGTTACAAGGTCAAGGTCAAATTCTCTTTCAAGGCGTTCGATGATGATTTCGAGATGCAGCAGACCAAGGAATCCGCAGCGGAAACCAAAGCCCAGGGCAACGGAAGTTTCGGGTTCAAACACAAGGGAAGCATCGTTGAGCTGAAGTTTGTCAAGAGCGTCTCTCAGGTCGCCGTATTTTGCGCCGTCAGCAGGGTAGATACCGCAGTAAACCATTGGTGTAACCTTTTTGTAGCCAGGCAGAGCCTCAGATGCAGGCTGTGCCACCTTTGTCACTGTGTCACCAACACGTGTGTCGCGCACCGATTTGATGGAAGCTGTAATGTAGCCAACTTCGCCTGCGCGCAGACTGTCGGTCGGCACAAGGTTTGTTGCCCCCATTTTGCCTACTTCAACAACATCAAATTCAGCACCTGTCTGCATCATTCTGATGCGTTCGCCTGCTTTGAGTGTGCCTTCCATAAGACGCACATAAACAATAACACCCTTGTAGCTGTCATAGAAGCTGTCAAAGATAAGTGCTTTAAGAGGCGCGTTGTAGTCACCTTTTGGGGCAGGAATATCGGTAACAACCCTTTCCAGCACTTCTTCGATGTTGATGCCCATTTTTGCACTGATTTTTGGTGCATCAAGACAAGGAATGCCAATTACATCCTCAACTTCGTGTGCAACGCGTTCAGGGTCTGCGCTTGGCAGGTCAATTTTGTTGAGAACAGGCAGAAGTTCAAGGCCGTGTTCAACTGCCATATATGTGTTTGCAAGCGTCTGTGCTTCAATGCCCTGTGAAGCATCCACAACAAGAATAGCACCTTCGCAGGCAGCAAGGCTTCGGCTTACTTCGTAGCCAAAGTCAACATGGCCAGGGGTGTCAATCAGATTGTATTCGTATGTTTCTCCATCGCTTGCCTTGTAGTTCAGTGTAACAGCACGGGCTTTTATGGTAATACCGCGTTCGCGTTCGATATCCATATTGTCCAGCAGCTGTTCTTCCATAAGACGTTTTTCAACTGTGCCTGTTTTTTCAAGCAGACGGTCAGCCAGAGTGGATTTGCCATGGTCGATGTGAGCAATAATTGAAAAATTGCGGATATTTTCCTGTTTCAAAGAAATTTCCTCCGTTTATATATGTTTATATACATTAATTATATTTTTACTAACAATATATTTTAGCATAACTGTGGATAAAAATAAAGATTTATTTTATCCGCGTACAAAATGGTGCGCGAATTAGCAGTCAGCGCACAATTGCTGCAGATGACTGCTAATATAATGCATAAAATAATGCAGGCGGCAGATAATAAAATGTGAAAGGATTTTCCGGGTTTTTTTGTTGAACAGCCTGTAATGCATACAGAAAAGTGTTGAAATGTGGCAAAAAACAGCTGATTTGTGACAAAATATTAAGAAATTGTGAAAGTTGATAAAAACTGTTGACTTTTAACGAAAGTGGTGTAAAATATAATTAGCAATCGAAGAGTGAGACTGCTAATCAAAGAAAAGAGGTGGCACAATGGATATCTCCAAAAGACATGAAGCGATAATCAAAGCGATTGTTTCGATGTATATAAACGGCAGAGAGCCTGTTGCGTCATCGGCTTTGCAGGATTATCTCAACATGGCGCTTTCTTCCGCAACACTGCGAAACGAAATGGCGTATCTTACAAAGCAGGGCTTTTTAAACCAGCCCCATGTTTCTGCCGGCAGGGTTCCAACCAACAAGGCATACAGATATTACATTGAAAACATGGGTGACGAGGCAGTGCTTACCCAGAGTGAAAAAGATTATATCAAAGGTCACTTTGATCTCCTTGATCACGACAGTCAGAGATTTCTGCAGGGTGCGGCTGAACTGTTCAGCGACCTGTTCAAGGTTACAACAATCATTGCACCGCCGCTGGATAAGGATTTGAAGTTTGTAAACTTCAATATTCTTAAAACAGGCAAGTACGACGTGGTGCTTATAGGAGTAACAGGCAGAGGACAGGTTCACACAAGGGTTATCCGCCTTGCACATGAAATTACCAATGAAGATATAAACCAGCTTATCTGTCTGGTAAACACAAAACTGTGCTTTGTTTCCTGGCAGGATATTGACAAAAGATATTTCGATTATCTTATCAAGGAACTTGCAGGTGAAAACAAAGCCTACAGCCAGATTATCAAAGGTGCTTTGTCACTGATGAAGATAGCCAACACACAGAACATTCATGTGCGCGGCGAACAGTATCTGCTTAAAACCAGCGACTTTGATGCAAACATTGCAGATATACTTAAAGTTTTAAGTGACAAGGAAACAGTTAAAAATATAATCACACCAAAGCTTGACGGTGTCAGCGTGGTGTTCGGCGATGAACTGCCTATTAAAAATGTGGATAATGTATGCTTTATCTCAAAAAAATATTATGTAGGCAGTGCCGTAAGCGGAACCTTCTGTGTGGTTTGTCCTCAGACGGTTGACTACAAAAAGCTGTTCGCAAGCATACAGTATTTTACACAGCTTTTATCCCAGACAATTACAGGAACTGAAAGGAACATATAGCAATGAACGATATGGAAAATATGCCTTTGGAAGAAATGGAAGAAACTCAGGCTGAAACACAGGCAGGAGAAGAAACCACCGCTGAAAAGGCAGACAAAAAGAAAAAGGACAAAAAAGTGGATATCAAAAAAACACTTGAAAGCCTTTTGAATACTGAAAAGAAACTTGAAGAAGTTCAGAAAGAACTGGACAGCACAAAGGATTCTTTCCAGAGAACCTTGGCAGAATATGACAACTACCGCAAAAGAACAGCCAAAGAAAAGACTGAAAACTTTAATCTTGGCAAAATCCAGGCGGTGACAAATCTGCTTCCTGTACTTGATACACTGGAATTTGCACTTAATGCACCTTGCCAGGACGAAAGCTACAAAAAAGGCATCGAAATGGTAATGACACAGGCAATGAACGCTTTCAGCAATATGGGTGTTGAACAGATTGAAGCTGTCGGCAAAGAATTTGACCCTAACTTCCATGCGGCAGTAATGCAGGAAGCAAGCGAAGAATTTGAAAGCGGTTTTGTTACAAAAGAACTGCAGAAGGGTTACAAAATGGGTGACAAGGTTATCCGCCCTTCAACAGTAGTGGTTGCACAGTAGCACACATAACAATGCAGGGGTCGGCGTCCCCGACGACCTGATAAAAAGGGGAACACAGGCAGGCTAAAAACACTTTGCAGTGTTTACAATAAATCAGTTTAAACTTACAACTTATATACATTTTTAAGGAGATTACTATTATGAGTAAAATTATCGGTATTGACCTTGGCACAACAAACTCTTGCGTTGCTGTTATGGAAGGCGGCGAAGCAGTTGTTATCGCTAACGCAGAAGGTATGAGAACAACACCTTCCGTTGTTGGTTTTTCAAAAACAGGTGAAAGACTTGTAGGTCAGG
>SVMW01000058.1 GCA_015067215.1 Oscillospiraceae bacterium
CTACTGCAAAAATAACCAAAATTTTATATTCTGCAAACAAGAAAGCTCTAGCGCCTTCTGCAATTGAGCTGGCAATTTCTTTCATTCTTTCTGTGCCTTCGTCGAATTTGTTAATTCTTCCTGTGAGAACGAAAGCAAACAGAAGAGCAAGAATACCAGCTGCTACTGCTAAAAACATCAAATTCACAACTAATTCCTCCTGTTGAAAATAATACTAATAAAATTCAATGCTTATCAATTATATATAAAAACAACAAAATTTACAAGCCTTTTTTAACAAAAAAATGAGAAATCGTGCAAAATTTGGACAAAAAATCACCATTTCCCCTTTTTAAGAAGAAATGGTGAAAGTTTTTGGTTAAAATACCTAATTATTATCTGTTGAGGAATGCAGCAAATGCTTCATATGTTGCATAAACATCAAGTTTGGAAACAATTTCAAACGGAGCATGCATGGAAACAACTGCAACACCGATGTCAACTGTTGTGATATCACATTCTGCAACAAAACGTGCAACTGTGCCGCCGCCGCCCTGGTCGATTTTGCCAAGTTCCTGGCTCTGCCAGCAAACGCCCTTGGAGTCAAACAGTTCAATCATTTCTGCCATAAATTCTGCACCACAGTCATTTGTGCCGCTTTTGCCACCTGCACCTGTGTATTTTGTGAGAACTGCACCTTTGTTGAGGTAGCAGGAGTTTGTTGGTTCGTATGCGTCAGCAAATGTTGGGTCGTATGCTGCGCCAACGTCTGCAGAAAGACATTTAGAGTTCTGGAGTGCTGTAAGGTAGTTTACACCCTGCATCATTGCAAGGTTTGTAATAAAGTTTTTAAGGTAGTCTGCCTGAAGACCAGTTGCACCTGTGGAACCTATTTCTTCCTTGTCAGCAAGAATTGTAATTGTTGTTTTTGTTGGATTTTTTGTTTCCAGTTCTGCCATAAGAGATGTGTATGCACAAACACGGTCATCGTGGCCGTAGCCGCCTACCATACTTCTGTCAAAGCCAACGTCTCTTGCTTTACCTGCTGGCACAACTTCAACTTCTGCGCGGAGGAAATCTTTTTCTGTAATACCGTATTTTTCGTTGAGATAAACAAGAGTTGCAAGTTTAACTGCTTCTTTTACATCTTCACCATCAGCATCAATAAATGGCAGTGAACCAACAATAACATTCATTTCTTCACCTTTGAGAACATCGTTCATCTTGCGTTCTCTCTGGTCTTTGCCAAGATGTGGCAGAAGGTCAGAAATGCAGAAAACAGGGTCGTTTTCGTCTTCACCAACATTGATTTCCACAAAAGAGCCATCTTCTTTATAGATAACACCGTGAAGTGCAAGCGGTGTTACTGCCCACTGGTATCTTTTTACACCGCCGTAGTAGTGTGTTTTGAGGTAGCTGATTTCGCTTGCTTCATAAAGTGGGTTTGGTTTGAGGTCAAGGCGTGGAACGTCGATGTGGCTTGCAATAATGTGTGTGCCGTTGTCCACAGAAAGCTGACCGATTGTTGAAAGGATAAGTGCGCGGTTGCGGTTGTTGAGATAAACCTTGTCGCCTGCAGAGTAAACTTTTGTTGGGTCATACTCTGTATAACCGTTTGCTTTTGCCATTTCAATTGTATGGCTTACTGCTTCGCGTTCTGTTTTGCACACAGAGAGAAAATCTTTGTAAGCTTCACAGAACTCCTGACTTTTTTCCCACATTTCAGGATGTGTTCTGGAAATGTGGTCAACAGAAAATGTAAGTTCTTTCTGTAATTCTTTAGCGCTTTTCATACTAAAAATCTCCTTCCGATATTTTATATAATTCCTGATAAGCGTTATATGCTTTATTTATTTTATAAACGTAGTTTTCCATCTGTGTATACGGAAACTGCGTCAATATTTCGGTTTGATATTCTTTAAGAAGTCCATCCACTGTTCCCCAGCCGCTGTGATATGCTGCCGCTGCAGTGCTGACATCTCCATTGTACCTGTCCATATTTCTTGAGATGTAATAAGCCCCAAAACGTATGGCTGTGTCAGGCTGGTATAAATCTTCAAAAACAAGCTCTTCTTTTGGACAAAGCTTAAGCTTTATCCACGCAAATGTTTCTTCAGTTATCTGGGTAAGTCCTATTGCACCTGCGTTTGAAACTGCATTTGGATCAAAACCGCTTTCAGTTTTTATATATGACAGCAGCAGATACTTATCTATATTAAATTCTTCAGCATATTTTTCTACGCTGTCCATATATCTCAGCGGATATACAGCCTGTTTGAATTTAATAATTTTTTCTTCTGCAAATTCTTTAATGCCTATAACCGCCAGTACCATCACAGCAATTACAAGCAAATATTTTATTGACTTAATATCAGAGCCCTCCTTTGATTACTTTGCCAAGGATTTAAGTATGTATTCTCCCTGATTTTCAAGTTCTTCCAGCGAACTGTTGTTGTACACAATATAATCTGCCTTCGCAAGCATATCGGACAGCTTTGTCTGTTTGGAAATACGGTTCTGTGCCTGCTGCAGTGTGATGCCGTCACGCTTTATAAGGCGCTGATACTGGCTGTTGCGGTCGCACAGAATAACAATAAATTTATCACAGTACTTTTCAAAATCATGTCCGATGATAACTGCACCGTCCACAATTACAATATTTTTGCCGTTTTTAAAATAATTATCAGCCTCTGACAATATTTTATTTATAATAAACGGATGTGTAATATCTGTGAGTTTCTGTAGGTTTTCAGGCGTGGAAAAAGCTTTTTGAGCAAGGGTTTGTTTGTTGATAATACCGTTTTCCAGTATATCTGCACCAAAACATTCGCAAAGCTGCAGCTGGCAATCCACATTGCTGTGTATTGTTTTTGCAATTTCATCACAGTCGATTACAGGAATACCATTATTTACAAAATATTTTGCAAGACTGGATTTTCCCGCACCGCTTTGACCTGTAAGAGCAACAATCATTTTTTCTTTCATTTACAAATTCACCACTCTGAATTCTGCTGAACGCAGAAGCCTGTTATATACCGCCAGACCTACATCGTCCATTGTAGGCATAATGGCATAAGCTTTTTCTGCACCTATTTCGTCAAGTTTGCGCAGTGCTGTAAACAGCTGTACCGCCTGAGATGCACTGTTGTTCTGTTTGCCATAAGTTACGCACTTACAGCTGAGATTTGGCACAAATTCTTCAAAACAGAATGCAACTGCGCCGTCTGTTTCCACTTTTTCTTTATATTTTTCGAAGGAAGCGTTGATAATTGTAACTTCACATTTTGGTGCGTAGTGCTTATGTTTAAGCCCTGGCGAAAGCACTTTATCGTCAGATAAAAGTTCTTCGGTTATACCTTTTGAAAGTTCAACTTTTTTTCCAAGCACTTCACTTATCTGTGCCTGGGTAACATAACCAGGACGGAAGATAATCGGTGTTTCCCCTGCCAATGAAACCACAGTGGATTCCACTCCAACATCACAGCTGCCTCCATCAATTATCATGGGTATTCTGCCCTTTAAATCTTCATACACATACTGTGCATTGGTTGGGCTTGGTCTGCCTGAACGGTTTGCACTTGGCCCTGCCAGCGGCAAACCTGTTTTTGAGATAACTTCAAGTATAACAGGTGTTCTTGGCATGCGGATGCCGACGGTATCAAGGCCTGCACTTACTGCGTCTGGAATAATATCTGATTTTTTGAGTATTATTGTCAGCGGACCTGGCCAGAATGCTTCGGCAAGTTTTTTTGCATCTTCTGTAACTTCTGCCGCAACTTTATTGAGCATCTCGTAATCGCATATATGCACAATAAGCGGATTGTCCATAGGACGTTCCTTTGCCTTGAAAATATTTTCACACGCAAAGGAAGATGTTGCATCTGCAAAAAGACCATAAACGGTCTCGGTTGGCAGCGCAACCGGGTGTTTATCCTTTATAAGTCTGCAGGCTGTTTCTATCGCCTGCTGTGATGGCTGTGCCAGCAAGGTTTCCATTAGTTTTCCTCTGCTTTTTTAAGCTTTTCTGCCTGGTCAACAGTTACAAGGCTGTCGATAACTTCGTCAAGGTCACCGTTGAGAATCTGTTCAAGGCGATAAAGTGTAAGGCCGATACGATGGTCTGTAAGGCGGCCCTGTGGATAGTTGTAGGTTCTGATACGTTCGCTGCGGTCACCTGTGCCAACCTGGCTTTTGCGCGCTTCAGCAACTTCGGCATCCTGTTTTGCCTTTTCAATATCATAAAGACGGCTGCGGAGAACCTTGAGAGCTTTATCTTTGTTTTTGTGCTGGGAACGTTCGTCCTGACATTCAACAACCAAACCTGTTGGCAGGTGTGTTACACGGATAGCAGAAGATGTTTTGTTGATATGCTGGCCGCCTGCACCAGATGAGCGGAAAGTGTCAATTTTAAGGTCTGCAGGGTTGATATCAATTTCAACATCGTCAACTTCCAGCATTACCGCAACTGTAACTGTGGATGTATGAATACGGCCCTGTGTTTCTGTATCAGGAACACGCTGAAC
>SVMW01000022.1 GCA_015067215.1 Oscillospiraceae bacterium
TCAGCTTTATGTTTACACAGCCCGTCTTTCTGCTGACGGGATATGTATGTGCATTTATCTATTCCAGCTACCTTGGCAGATGGAAAGCGCTGATACTGAATATACTTGTGTTTGTATTCATAATTGTTTATGCCTTTTATTATTCGGGTTACAACCATTTTGGCGTCACAAACCTTGCCTTTAACTTTATCGGCAACGCCATAACGCTGGAAAGTGTGTACTACGGCTTTGTGCGAGGTATACATATCGCCAGCGGTGCAATGTGGTTTTACTGCACCATAAAGATTGTTTCAAGCGATAAGGTTATATATCTTTTAGGCAGAGTATGGCCAAGACTGTCTCTGTTTGTGTCAATTTTTCTGCGTTTTACACCCCAGATTGTCACACGCTTTGGCCGTGTAAACAAGGCACAGACGGCTATAGGCAGAGGAGTAGGTCAGGGGAATATATTCGAAAAAATCAGAAATGCCATCCGTGTATGTTCCATTGTTATAACCTGGTCACTGGAAAACTTTGTGGAAAGCAGTATGAGTATGAAGAGCCGCGGTTATACCTTGAAAGGCAGAACTGCATATTCACTCTATCGTTTTGACAACCGCGACCGCAGTGTGGTAATCACAATGTTTGCCTGCCTTACCATCATTGCAATGGGTATAATGCTGGACCAGACAAAAATGCTGATAAACCCGCACATTGTTATGAATCCGATAACAATCCTTAGCTATTTTTTCTACGCCGTTTACGGCTTTTATTGCCTGTTGCCGATGATTTTACAAATTTATGCGGAATTTACAAGTGATTTTAAAAAGAACAAAACGTTTGAATAAAGTTGTTGATGTAAATGCAAAATTATTGCTGATGTTAACAGAGATAAAAAATGTCATACATTTTGTCATAACTTTTATCATAACTTTTTGCGTAAAACTGTGGTGTCTGCGGTTATCTGCGATACGCATCAAAATTATTTTAAACAAACAAAAAAGCCCTGAAATTGCACATTTCAGGGCTTTTTGATGCTATTTTTCGCTATTTTGGGGCAAAAAATGGCATAAAAACAAAAAACCGACATCTTTTGGATATCGGTTCGTTGGTGCGCTGGAAGGGACTCGAACCCCTGACCCTTTGATTCGTAGAAAAGGTCGAAAACGTTGAAAAGTGGCTGTTCAAGCCACTTTCTTCGGTTGTTGTCACAGCTTTTGTCACAACTTCATATCTGGCACATTACCGGTTGAGTAGACTGTGTACATTATATTAAAGATAAAAGAGTTATGTCAAAAAGGTGTATAATGACCATGTTGAGTTCAATAAGGCTTGCCAGAAAATGACTTTTGATATGATCAGCTTTTTTTCGTTTAGTCACAGAATTTTGTATCAATATTATATATCCTATCTGCGATTGTGAGATATAAAATATGATTTTACACAATCTTCTTGACTTAAAGCTGACTTTAAGTTTTAAAATATTATCAGCACTGTAATAAATTACAAAATGAGGATATTGAAAACGGTTGTATTTGTACGGAGGAGTTTATGGTTTTTTATTTTACAGCAACAGGCAACAGCCTTTATGTTGCCAAAAATCTTGACAAAGAATATATAAGCATTCCGCAGGCGCTTAAAAATAGCGAATTATCTTTCAAAGCCGAAAAAATAGGCATTGTCTGTCCTGTTTATGGCCACGAAATGCCAAAGATGGTCAAACAGTTTATCAGTAAAGCAAAATTTGAAACCGAATACCTTTATGTAGTTCTGACATATGGCGGTATGCACGGAGGTGCGGCTGAAATTGCCGATGAATACATAAAATCAACAGGTAAAAAGACGGCATACGTTAACACTGTTATTATGGTGGATAATTTTCTGCCAAACTTTGATATGATACAGCAGCAGGCTGTGGACAAAAATGTTGGCGGACAGCTTGAACAGGTAAAAGCAGATATTGAAGCGGGTATCCACAAAGTGCAGAAGGCTTCGCTTAAAGACCGTATGGTACACAAATGCTATCTGATGATGGTTAAAAATGCAGATGAAACGATATGGTCAAAATTTAAAGTAAAGGAAAACTGTATCGGCTGCGGTGTATGCACAAGGGTCTGTCCCGGCGGCTGTATATCAGTATCTGACGGTACAGCACAGTACAATCTTGCAAACTGTCAGGCCTGTTATGCCTGTGTGCATGCCTGTGTTCACAAGGCAATCGGTTTTACAATAAAGGAAGCAAATCCGGATGCAAGATACCGTCACCAAAGCGTAACCCTTGATGAAATAATTGCGGCAAATAATCAGCAGTGAAAGTATGTATGAAAAAACGGAGAGAGTATCAGTGTACTCCCTCCGTTTTATTATTCTTTTCGCAGTCTTTTTCTTGTTTCTCTGTATTTTTCGGGTATTTCTTCAAGAGACATATTTCTCGGCACGCTTGTGCTGCCGGCTTCCCTGGCGGTTTCATAGTACCAGCGCTTAAAGTCAAGTGTATCCAGCGTCTGCTGCATATCGGCAATCTGCTGTCTGACATACTGCTGCTGTTTTATTATCAGTTCAAGGCGTTGGTCAATGGTGTCATCACCATCCATGGCCATAAGGATAAACTGTTTTATGTCCTTAAGCTGCATACCCGTTTTTTTAAGACATTCAATAACCTGCAGCCACTCGTAATCAGAGTCTTTAAACTGTCTTATACCGCCTTTTGTACGACTTACAAAAGGCAGTAAGCCTTCCTTGTCGTAATATCTCAGAGTTGATGGTGTAACCCCAAGCTGCTTTGCCATTTCGCCAACAGAATAAACCATAAATATCCTCCGCATATTGACTTAAAGTTAACTTTAACTTGTACAATTATATTAGCATATATATCTGACATATACAAGGAGGGCGTATTATGGAATATAAGGTGTTAAACAATGGTGTAAAAATGCCGATACTGGGCTATGGTGTCTATCAGGTAACAAAGGATGAATGCGAACGCTGTGTACTGGATGCACTCAAAGCCGGTTACCGTTCAATTGATACAGCGCAGTCCTATTTCAATGAAGCGGAAGTAGGTTCTGCAATCAAAAAGAGCGGAATACCTCGTGAAGAGATTTTTCTTACAACAAAGGTGTGGATTGAACATTACGGATATGAACAGACAAAGGCTTCTGTGCTTGAATCCATGCGCAAACTGCAGGTAGATTATCTTGACCTTTGCCTGCTGCATCAGCCTTTCGGCGATGTTTACGGTGCATACAGGGCATTGGAAGATTTGTACAGTGAAGGCAGAATCCGCGCTATCGGCATATCCAATTTTTATCCGGACAGAATGATAGACATTGCTTCCTTTGCCCGCGTAAAGCCTGCAGTAAATCAGATTGAAGTTCACCCCCATCATCAGCAGGCAGAAAGCAAAATGTGGCATGATAAATATGGAATACAGGTGGAAGCCTGGGCACCGTTTGGTGAAGGCAGAGGGGACATGTTCAATCTGCCGCAGCTTAAAGCCATAGGAGAAAAATACGGCAAAACCGTGGCACAGGTTATTTTGCGCTGGCATATTCAGCGAGGTATTGTGGTTATTCCAAAATCTGTCCGTCCTGAACGTATGGCAGAAAATTTTGATATTTTTGATTTTGTACTCGGTGATGAGGATATGACAGAAATTGAAAAGCTTGACAAAAAGCAGAGCTCTTTCTTTTCTCATACCGACCCGGGTATGGTGGAATGGTTTGTAAAAATGGTGGAAGAACGCAAAAAACAGCAGGACTGCACCAAAGAAAACAAAAACTGGTAAGGAGATTTTTGCCAGTACAATTAAATAACGTTTAAGGTTCAATTTTATAATTTGCAGAAAATGTGTGATGGAGTTTTGCTGTTTTTTGTTATATGGTATAGATATGTATAACAATTAACCTGCTAAATGTTTAAGCCACTTGATAAAAATGCTTGTGTGGAGTATAATTGTTTATCAGATTAGACAAAGAAAGAGGCATTTGGCAGATGAAACGTACAGAGATTTTGAAACAGCTTTGGGCAGAACAGGACAAAGCCTTTGAGCTTATGACAGAATACGACAGTTTGCCGCACCATTATGGCAGCGATGTACTGTATCAGGCAGAAGCATATATTGTTCACGAAATCGGTAATCATTCAGGCATTACAACAACCGAAATTGCCGAAAAGTTGAACAAAACAACCAGTGCCTGCAGCCAGATTGTAAAAAAACTGATTGCAAAAGGCCTTGTGGAACAGACCAGAAACGAGACCAACAAGCGCGTTTACAACCTCACCCTCACAAAAGATGGCGAAAGAGTATATAAAGACCATATAGAATTTAATGAAATGTGTCAGGAAATAACTTTTGACCTGCTTAAAGAAATTACTGACGAAGAGCTTGCAATACATACAAAAGTGCAGGCACTTATCAACAAAGCATATAAAGGCGATGTTGACCGCAGCAAAGCAAAGTATGGCGGAGAAGAATAGAATGAAAAAATCCTTGTTCTTTAAATAAAATAGAACAAGGATTTTTTTGTTTAATAGTTATTTCCGCCACAACCCCAATATGGTGTAGAAAAAAAGTTAACATATATTCTGTTTTTGTCAATCGAAAGCAAACTGTTGATGATATCTGTAATTTTTTTAGTTACCGGTTGGCAGTTATTGTCGAGAATATCACCCCATACAGAAACTTCAACCATAGCAGCAGGTGCATCAGAGTTTTCAAACCATAAGATACAGTTATCTTCAAAATTGACCATGGTCCAGCCTTTTTCAATACAGGGGATTAAAGCGATAGCACAGTCAATTTCATTGTATAATTTATTATGTACTTCTTTATTTACAGAAACATTTGTTTTTACATTTACAAAAGGCATTATATATATACCTGCTTATTAAAAATTTGTTGAGTCGGAAGAACCGTCTGCATAAAAAAATGAAGCTGTTGCTTTTGTTAAAGCAAATATAGCCATAGGATTACCTTCGTCATAAGTTTCCTCAAGATAAGGATATTCAGCATAAAAAACTGACTTGGCAGCTTCATCTTCAACAAATTCAGCAATACAGTGCAAACGTAGCCAGTTTTCACCATCACATGCGACAATTTCGATTTTGGGATTTGACATTATCTGATGAAATACATCCTTGGCTTTGCCGGTTTGAACAATAAGTTTATCCTGCCATATTTCCACAGCGCCAAATGGACGAAGATGAGGGATGTTGTTTTCGGCAGTAGCAACATAAAATACTGTACATTTTTTTAAAAAATTATAAGTTTTTTTCATATGACCTCCAAATGTTTATGTGCTTAATTATTTATATACTTAATAAAATGATAATTAATTTTATACAAACAGTCAAGCCAAAAATATATTTTTGTAATTATGCACAAAAAGTGAAGATGTTTAATAGTTAAGTATCTAAAGTTTGGTTTGAAGTATTGAACTTTTGCAGATTATGCATTAAAATTAAGTTACTTGATAGTTAAGCAGCTTAATGAACTGCTTGAAACAAATACTTAAGAGAGGAGAATATGATATGAAATACAATTTTGACGAACCTGTCAGCCGCAAAGGAACAGGCTGCTGTGAATGGGATGCCTCTGACGAATATTTTCAGTTCTGGGGCATGGGTGACAAGGTTCCGGAAAATGCAATCTGTCTCAGTACAGCTGATATGGACTTTTACTGTCCTCCATGTGTAAAGGATGCACTGCACAAACTTGTTGATCAGAACCTTTATGGTTACTTTTCAGCTGACCCATCCATTGCTACAGAATATGTAGCTTCCGTTGCAAACTGGTACAAAAAACGCTACGGCTGGGAAATCAGCCCAAAAGATGTTATGTATGTAAACGGCACCTGCAATGCGCTGGAAATTGTGGTGAAAAACCTTACACAAAAAGGTGATGGTGTTCTTATCACACCACCGGTTTACTATCCGTTCTACAGCATCATTGAAGGCTCTGAAAGAAACGTAGTTGCTTCCAACCTTGTGGAAACAGATATGTACTACACAATCAACTGGGAAGATTTTGAGGCTAAAGCAGCACTCGAAACTACAAAAATGTGCATCTTCTGCTCACCGCACAACCCATCAGGCCGTGTGTGGACAAAAGAAGAGCTCAAAAAAGTTTACGACATCTGTACAAAACATGGTGTGATTGTTGTTTGTGACGAACTTCACGGTGACCTCATAAGAACAAATCAGAAGTTTGTAACAATGGGTCTTGTTGCAGATGAAAAGAACAATCTTGTTATCTGCTCAGGTGCAAACAAGACATTCAACATTGCAGGTCTGCAGGCAAGCCATATGCTGACCCCAAATCCTGAATACAAGGATATATTGTTCCCTGTGGCAAGCGGTATTTTCCCAAATCCATTCCCAATCCATGCTGTAACAGCGGCTTACAACGAAGGTGAAGAATGGCTGGAAGAACTCAAGGCCTACCTTGACGGTAACCTTGAATTTGCAGTTAACTTCCTTAAAGAAAATATGCCAACAGTAAAAGCAATTGTTCCTGAAGGCACATACATAATCTGGATGGATTTCCGCGGTTATGGTCTTTCTGATGAAGAAATTCACGACAGGATCTGGGAAAAAGCAGCTGTTATCTACGAAGACGGTATGCTGTTTGACCACGAAAACGGTCAGGGCTTTGTACGTCTTTGCCTTGGCACACAGCGTGCTGTAATAAAAGAAGCTCTGGAAAGAATAGCAGAGCAGTTTAAATAAAGAGAAGGAGAAAAACTATGGATAAGAATAAAATATCCAAATTAGGCCTTTGGTGTTACACACTGGGCGGCGCTATCGGTGCAGGTATGTTTGTTACTCTGCCGGCTGCTATCGAAGTAACAGGTCTTTCTATCGTTCTGGCAATCGTTGCAACAAGTATCATCTGCTTCTTTGCATACTGGTACTGTGCAGCAATTTCATCATTTGCATCCGTTAAGGGCGGTGACTACGGTCATATCGCATTTGTTTCCTCACCATTGATCAGTGGTGTTTTTGGTATTACGGTTATATTCTATGTAGTATCCAACTGTACATATGCTACAGGCGCTCTTGACTATGCAGGCTATGCACTGCCGTTCCTTAAAGACAATATGATGCTGTGGGGCGTAATGCTCATGACAGCATTTATACTTATCGACGCAATGGGTGCAAAGCTTGGTTCAAAAGTTTCCACAGCTATGACTGTTACACTTACATTGGGCATTATCCTGTTTATTGTTATGGGCCTCCCACACTGCGATTTCGGCACAATGTTTGCAGGCGCAGGTGAAAGCGGCGAACCATTCTTCAAAAACGGCTTCTCCGGTTTCTCACAGGCTATCGGTTACTGTATCTGGGTTGTTGGCGGTATCGGCACATGTGCAATCACATTCTCCCGCAATGTTAAAAACCCAACAAAGGCTGTTCCACAGGCTATCGTTGCAATCACAGTTATCCTTGGTATCATCGCTTGTCTGCTTTGTGTAGTATGCGTTGGTGCAGTTCCAATGGATATTGCAGCTCAGGGTCTTGGTGCAGTTGCAATGGAAACAATGCCTAAAATGATGTTCTTTGCATTTGCTATCGGTGCAGGCGCATTTGCACTTCTCACATCTCTCCAGACATTTATCGCAGGCTACAGAGAAGGTCTTCTTGAATATGCAGAACAGGGCTTCCTGCCAAAAATCTTCACAAAGAAAACAAAGGGCGGCTATCCATATGTAGTTGGCATCTTTATCTGGCTCCTCAGTGTTGTTCCGTTTGTTATGGGCATCACACTTGATACAATCGTTGCTTACACAGGTGCACCGGTTTACTTCTGCTACATGTATGTTAACTGGAAATGTATGAAACTTCCTGAACAGTATCCTGACCTGTGGAAAAAATCCATGTTCCATATGCCTGTTGCTCTCTGGAAAGGTCTTTGCATCTTTGCTACAGCATGTGCAGCATATCTTGTATATTGCTACTGTGCAGGCTTCACACTCAGAGGTTACATCGAAATGGCAGCAACAATTGGTGCAATGTTCCTTTATGCTTGGTACCGTATGAAAAAAGGTCACGTTGATGTTAAAGCGATGGAAGCTGAAAAAGCAGAAATTATTGCAGAGGCTATTTCCTACGAAGGTTAACAGATATCTGCAGATTGCATATTTCAGTTTGAACTGATTTAAAAATATATCCTGCGTTCCAACAGAATAAACTTCCGTTTGGAACGCAGGATTATATAAAATCATTTGAGCACAGATGGTTTTATATAATCCATATCAAATGTTGATAAAGCAGAAATATATTCCTCTTAAAGGGCAAAAACAGAGAGTCGCGCAGCTCTCTGTTTTTGTTTTTAATGAATAGTTTTATTTGGCGTAATAATTCGTTGGTATGATCATCGGGTACGATTTGTATGTAAAATGAAAAATTGATACCAATTTTTAGTATTGATGTCAATGAAAACTGTTTACAAAGGGGCCGGTTGATATAATTGCATATTTGTTTTGCACACTTAAAAGCCACTGGTTTATTGCCACATTCCCTGTGCTTACAATACTGTACTATGCTCATTGGATACTTAACAAAAAATGTCATAACTTTTGTCATAACTTTTTGCGTAAAACTGTGGTGTCTGCGGTTATCTGCGATACGCGGTGAAATTATTACGAACAAACAAAGAAAGCCCTGAAATTGCATATTTCAGGGCTTTTTGATGTTATTTTGTGCTGTTTTGGGGACAAAAACGGTATAAAAACAAAAAACCGACATCTTTTGGATGTCGGTTCTTATGGTGCAGAAGGAGATTTTAAATCCGAACTGTTAAGTTCTTTAAAAGTGACCTCTTTAGTGTCACTCTTGTAGTTGAATGTAAATATCATTTTGTCGTCATATAAAAAGATTTTGTTCACGAAAGTGTCTACCAGAACTCTGCGGTGTTCAATCTTTTCTGGGTTTAATGTCCTGAGTTTGTACAGCCAATTACGAACTTTTTCATGGGATATCATTGGCTTTTTCAGTCTTTCAACAGCTATACGTTCTGTCAGATATTTCTTCTGCTGTTCCAACTCTTCAAGCATCTGCTTGGTTGATTTTGTAAATATACCCATCTTGATGGCGTTAAGTGTGTTGTCAATTGATTTTTGCACAGAAGAAAGCTGTTTTTCATACAGTGGTATTTCTTTATTATCTTCACTTTGGATTTTCATAACCATACTGACAATAGATTCAATAGTATCGTCATCAAATATGATTTTTGTGATTTCATTGATAACGATATTTTCAATCCAGTCCTTGCGTACAGTTTTCTTTTTGCAGTTATTTTTCTTCTTTTTAACAGCCATACATTTGTAATAGTGATATGTAGCACCTGTATGGCTTGTGCCGCTTTCGCCGCACATATATGTTTCACAGTACCCGCAAACCAGTTTTGATGATAATATGTATTCTTCCTCTGCCTTAAAATGGGCAGGGGCTTTTTTATTCTTTTCAAGTCTCATTTGTACCCTCTCAAATAAATCTTTTGGAACTATCGGTGGAATTGCTTCATCATTAATATGGTCATGAAATTTATATTCACCGATATATTTTCTGTTTTTCAGCATAATACCAATTGTATTAAACGACATTGGCGTTCCTTTACTGTTTGTAAAAGAATTTTCATTCAGCCATTTGATGATATTGCCTTTCGTGTCACCTTGGTCATACCGCTTAAATACTTCCAGAACAAACGGTGCTTTTATAGGGTCTATCTGAATGTGTTGATTATCATCTACCATATAACCTGGTGGAATAATACCACCATTAAATTTGCCGTTGATTACATTTTCTGTCAGCCCGCGAGAAACTTTTACCGATAAATCTTTGGAATAATATTCAGCCCAACCTTCAAGCAAAGATTCCATCAATATACCTTCCGGACTGTCTGTAATAGACTCTGTAGCGGATAAAACTTTTACTCCGTTTTTGTTTAGCTGATTTTTGTATTTGGCACTGTCATAGCGGTTACGGGAAAATCTGTCCAGTTTCCATACTATAATTACATCAAACAGCTTTTTATCGCTGTCTTTAATCATTCGCTGAAATTCCGGGCGATTGTCTGTAGTTGCCGAATACGCCCTGTCTATGTAATGCTGAAGAACTGTAAAGCCTGATTTTTCTGCAAATTCAGTACATTCTCGCAGCTGACCTTCTATAGATTCTTCACGCTGATTATCGGAAGAATATCTTGCATAAATTACTGCTTTCATAACTTTTTACCTCCTGTGTGAATTTTAATACATATCTTAAAAAATAAGAAATGTACGGATTTTGATTTGTATATTTGACATAGTTTTAATATCGTGCCGCCTGTTTTACAGACGGCACTTTTGTATGTAAATCAGTTAAGTGTTTGTTGTGAGATTTCGTCAGTGGTTTCCAAAATATCAGGGTGTGGTAGCTGAATTTCTTCATCTTCAAATACAGTGGCTTCAGCCATCAAATCGTCATAAAACACTCTTGCAACTGTTTCTATAACATTGTCGGGATATATGGAAGTATTAACGAATTTTCTCGGTATACCCATAGGCAACTACCTCCTTTATCTTGCATCACGGTTGCGGTCAAGTCTTGCCTTGTACTGTGCGGCAAGGCAGACCATTTTTTCTTTAATTTCATTGTCTGTATAGCTTTTAGGGAAATACTGTCGCAGTTCATCAGCTGAAAAAGAGATTTTTTCCTTTTGATTTGCTTTAGGTTGAGACAAAATTTCTGACATCTTTTCTGTGGTCAGTTTCCCGTTTCTGCTTAATTCTTTGAATTTTTGAGATTGTGTAAGTGATGGGGTACAGTCTTCAACCTCCATAATTTCAAGCAACTGATATTGCTCTTTTTCAGTTAAGTATGATAATTCAACCGCAGGACGAAAAGCAATTTTGTTTTCATCTGCCATTTGTAACAGTTCGGGGATTAAGTAGTTAAGACGGATGTATCTGCGGACTTGTTCACGGCTTTCGTTGTTAGTACTGCCGACCAATTCGTTGGTTCTAAAACCAGCAATTGACTTTGACACCAATGGTGTCGAAGTTAAATCCGTTCTTTTCCCTTGACTGTTTAATGCTTCAAGTTTCATCTTGTATACCCTTGCCTTTTCACTTGGCAGAATATTTTCTCGGTACATATTGCTGTCTGCCATTGTGATAATCGCTTCTTCCTTTGAAAGCTCTCTGCTTATGGATGGGATTTTTTCTAATCCTAACTTTTTACAGGCGAACATTCTTCTGTGTCCGGAAATCATTTCGTATCTTTCAGGGAAGCCGTCATCACCATATGTTTTCGGTCTTACAACTACAGGTGATAACACTCCGTGCTGTGCAATACTTTCCATAAGTTTTGTCATCTCCTCATCGTCTTTAACATTAAACGGATGGTTTTCAAAATCATCAATTTTGCTTATTTCAATGTCTATAACCTTTGGTGCTCGGAATTCTTCTCTGCCTTTATCGGTCATAAACAGTTCTTCGTAGGCTTCTTTTAAGCCTAAATCTATCTTTTCAAATTTAGCCATATTTATCCTCCATATATCATTTTTGCAGTGCGGGGTATTAGGGGCAGCAGCCACAAACAAGCGAATTTGTCTGTGTGAGTGCTCACAGGCGTTGCTTGCTGTGACAATACCGCACATTTATCAATTGTTTTGTTAAAAGAAAAAGCACCCTCGAAAGGGTGCTTAAAAGTAAAGTATTTAGTTATAGATCAATTCTTCAAGTATTATTTCTTCGGTCATCTGATGTATCTCATTAATCATATGTACCCATAACATCTGATTTTCTGCTTTTAGTTTTTCAGTAATGCCAAACTGTTCCTTAAACTGTTTCATCAGGTGTTCATACATCTCCTGAGCGGATTTGTCGATTTCTTCAAGATGCTCTATCAGCTTGTCCTGCATTATCAACGCGGTGAATAACGGCTCTTTGTGATTGCGTAAGTAACTGTGTCTAAGTTCTCCGTATTTACCGATTTTGGGTGCAGGCGGCAGTTCGATGTTGGGTACATAGTAATCGCTGATTTTTCTATACTGTAATTTGTTGTTAGATGTTTTATTCATAATTAACCTCCATCATTTTCGTTGTTGATATATCTCTGTTTTCATACTCATACTGTTTATGCTGTATATCCTTGGTTGCTTTGTTGCCAAGCAGCCAGGAGATAAGCATTAAAATGATAATCTTCTTAAGTAACCTCATTAAATCTCATTCCTTTCTGTTATTTGATTTAAGTGTAATGTAAACAGAAATATTTATCGAAGGTGTAAAAAATACATTTGTACATTTGACAATTGTTTGGCTCAAAATGGTGCCACATAAATTATCTCAATATAAAAGTGACGCCTGAAAAGTGCCATAACAGCAAAATCATCGGAGACCTTTTTTCGGCTGGTTTCACTCCTTTCAATAATGTCTTTAATTTGCGTTCTTATCCTGAGTCCTCCTGTCCGGGAAGTGGCGGTCCAATGCACCATAATCTTGTGACCCCGACGTATTGTTTGCACAGCTTTGCTGCCCGTGCCTTATGCACAGTGTCATAGCAATCAGGACGCATATTCAGTTTGTAGAGGGAGAGTTTTCAAACGTCCTCGTTATATAGAACACGGGAAAGGGCAAAATCGGTAAGGTGACAAAAATTTTCTTAAAGTTCTGTGCTTTGCACAAACAATACATTTTTGGTTTGTAGGTAATGACAATAAAATCAGCAACTATACCGACTGAAAAAATATTCCCCTCACCTGTAGACCTGTGGAGAAAGAAAAATGTTATGCCTTTTTTAAAATTCTCTGTTCAGCACAAAAGAGACGACTTTTAATTGTTCAGATTGCAGATGAAATCCTATATTTTGTACCTCACTATATAGATTTTCAGAATGGTGTTTCAGAACCATAAATTTTCAGTTTTTACAAAATTTTTGCAAACAAAAAACGGCCCCCTCATAGGAAGCCGTTGGCAGAGACGAAAATGTTACAATATTTAAATTTTTTCACAAAGATTTCTTAAATCATAATACAATCTGTTTTATATAAAAGTTTTCAAAATCACATCTGAAATAAAAATATATTTAATGTCATTGTCGCAGCAAGCAACGCCGTTGTACGGCAAAAGCTTGTCAGGAGTACCTGAAACCCTTTTAATCTGATACATGCATAAAAAGAAAGATGGATATCAAACGATAACCACCTTTTTCATTTTACGCCAATGCATTTGCGTTAATCTCTTCTATTGCTTTTCTTATGCCGCTCCACACAGTTAAATCCGTAAAGATTTCAACAACACTGCCTCTGTCTGTAAAAGGTGCACCCTGCAGTACGGACATATCCTTCATCAAACCATTATGAATGATATATTCAACAATCTGGTTTACAAAATAAATCTGTCGATCATCAAGCATTGTATCATCAAGATATTTTGCAAACGCTGCTTTAGCCGCTGTCATATCCAAACCGACAAGCTCACGCACAAATTCACCCAGCGGTTTCTGTCCGTATTCTGCTTCATACTCTTCTTTTGTTCCAAGTTCACTCCACAGGATATTTTCCAGCTGCTGAATGTCCAGTTCTGTCAAAGGCTGGTTTGATTTAAGCTTTGCAATAACAAGATTATCCTGATGCTGACGAACGTAAAATTCAGCTTTCGCTTTGTAGTTTTTAAGGTCATCATTATCAAGTTCTGATTCATTTTCCACCATATCAACTATGTCATCTTCATAGTCTATATCAAATCTTAAATCCACTTTTGGAATATATTTAATCAGATTACGCAGGTTTTCACGGATATGTTCAAACTCGTTTATACCTGCATTTTCCACATACGGTGTATGCAGAATTTTGTTGATTAAGTCTGCCTGCCCGATAATTTCAGGGATATTGGCAATCTTGGAAAGTGCTACAACCTTTTTCATCAAATCGGTTCTTGCTTTAGCATATTTTTTGCCCACAAGATATGCATATTCAATGCCATATATCAAATGGTCAAAGCGGAATGCTTTTGCATCGCCATCATCTGGAATAATCAGCGGTGCGAGTTCCGAGCCGATAATCAGTGTATTTTCGTATGTTAATGTGTCGTAATTGTCAGGGTTTGCATACATCTCAACATATTTAAGATGTTGACGAACTGCAAAGTTCTCTTTGTTCAGTTCTCGCACCTTACGCACCATATCTTTCACAAGTTCTTTTCTGAACTCTATGAGATATGGAATCTGATAATCCAAATCCTGCAGTTTATATGCAATCTGGCTTTTCAGATGGAAAATCGCACCCTGCAAAGCAATCATGTTGGCTGTTGGTTTACCCGGATTGAAACGGAAAAACTCAAAGTTACCGCAGAAATCAAAAATATAAAATTTTTCTTTATCCTTGCCGTCAATAAGCAGTGGGCACAGACGTGTACCACGGCCTATCATCTGCCAGAATTTTGCTTTACTCATCACCTTTTTAAAGAACACAAGGTTAAGCACTTCCGGCACGTCGATACCTGTATCCATCATATCAACGGATATTGCTATCTGCGGCAGTTTTTTAGGATCAGAAAATTCATCGATAGCACTCTGTGCATAGGTCATATAGTTATCAATGACCTTTGCATATCCCGGCAGATGCGGATATTCCTTGCCAAACACTTCAAGTATCTTTTCGGCATGCTGATGGTTTTTTGCAAAAATTATAGTTTTGCCAAGCTTCTGACCATAATCTATTTTCAGACCTTTTGTCATCAGTATATGTAATACCTGACGGATTGTATCTTCGTTGAACACCCAGGAATTAAGTGCCGAAGAATTTATCTTTTCAGGCAATTCGCCGTTTTCGTCCACAAAAGTTTCTTCGTACTGTGCTTTTTCTTCATCTGACAGTTCGTCGTAAACAATGCCCTGCTCGATAAATTTCAGCTTTGTTTCCACAGACATATAATCAACAAGGTATCCGTCTTTTACTGCCTGTGCAAGCTCATAGCCGTATGTAGGCACACCATTTGCAAGTTCAAATATTTCGTATGTATTTTTATCGATTTCATCCTTTGGTGTAGCGGTCAAACCAACAAGCGGAGCATCAAAATAGTTGAATATGTCTCTGTACTTGTTATAGATGGAACGGTGTGCTTCATCACAAATAATCAGGTCAAAGTGACCAACTGTGTAAAGTTTGTTGTTTTCTTCATCCCTGACATTATCAATAACATTCATCATTGTCTGATATGTGGAGAAAACACAGTGTGCATCGTAGTTATCTTTTTCTTCGCAGAGATTTGTAGTTGACAAGTTAGGTAAAAGATTTACAAAACTCTTTTTTGCTTGTCGTACAAGTGCATTTCTGTCTGCAAGGAAAAGGATATTTTTCACCCATCCGTGCTGCAGCAATACATCACACAAAGCCATAACTGTTCTGGTTTTGCCGCTGCCTGTAGCCATAACAAGCAAGGCTTTGCGGCGGTTATCGGTATCAAATGCCTTGCACACTGCTTTTATAGCAGCCTCCTGATAGTAACGGCCTGCGATGTTTCTGTTTACATAAACATTTTTAAGGCTTGTCTTTAAAGTGCGAAGATTAAACAGCTTTTCAAGATCACGGCGGGAATACACCGCTGCCACCTTGCGTTCAGGGTAATATTTATCATCCCAGATATGTGTATCGAATCCGTTGGAAAGGAAGATAACAGGTCTGCGACCATATTTCTTTTCCAGCAAATCTGCGTAAAGTTTTGCCTGCTGTCTGCCTTTTGAAACATCAACACAGGTGCGTTTTGCTTCCAGAACCGCAAGAGGTTTATTGTCCTGACCAAAGAGAACATAATCGGCATAACCAACCTCTGACTGATTAGGCATACCAGAAAGTTCAAACTCGTTGAACCAATCTTTGCCTTCTGTCCAGCCTGCATCACGCAGCATATAGTCGATGTAAATCTGTCTGGTTTTGTATTCAGAAATATCCAGCGGTTTTGGAATATAAGTCTGCTGACGCTGCTGACGTGTTGCGGTGAGTTCTTCTTTAAGCTGTTCGTTTTCTTTTACAAGCTTTTCGAAGTCTACATCATAATCCTTTACCACAACAGGGACTGTGTGCTGCCCGAGCAGTGCAGGGTTAAACGTGCATTCTTCGTACTCTGTACTGTAACAGTAGAAAACAAAATCGAGGAAGATAAACAGATTTTCAAGGCAGAGCTTTGCCTCGTCAATGGAAACCTTGCGGCTGCCGTGAGCACTGCTGTTGCCAACTTTGCGGATTAAATCCATACGCTGCCAGATATCTTCGCCTACAATATCACGGAAATCGCTGTCGTTCATAAGACCACGAAGATTTTCCTGATATGGAGGCATAGTAAGGGAACTGTCAGCGGAATACATCCATTTGACAGCAAACTCCATCGCCCTGCGACAGTTTATAACACAGGAGTCAGCATCTATATGTAAGATTTTTTCCGCAGTTATTGCCACATCAGCAAAACTTGCAAACTGCTTGTCCTGTTTTAAAAAATCAAAGTTGGTCACTTATTTCACCTGCTTTTTTATATAATCTATAAACTGTTTATATATCTCTTTTTCTGATTCTGTTAATGATGGATTATTTTCAATTTGCAATTTATTAAATAATGCGATAATTTCCGCTAATTCTCTCTGTGTCAAAATATCTCTCCTTTGTAATGAAATAATAAATTACGAATTATTCTCTTTTTCTATTTCTTCTAAAATGTTATGTAATATAACCATCAAATTAGGCAAAAAATACATATCCACCACAAGTTCTTTATAATCACTTGCGTACCTTAAATTTGTAAACGCTTGTGCATTTTCTTTTAAGTTTGTATAAAAGTCTTCATTTTTACGCATTGTAAAAAAACGATGTGATGTTATTTTTGTTTTTATTTCATCACTTAACAAGGCAAACAGTTTTAAAAGTGAATGTCTTTCACTACCTTTCAATACTAACCCAAAATCGCATTGTTCGTAGCACAGCAAAGATTTCAGCATTAATTCACACGCAAAGCCGCAATTTGAAATAAAAGGATATACTGTATCAAATACAGTATCTATTCGATGTCCTGATGCTTTATCTATAAATACAATATATTCTCTGGCTTGTTTTGATAGTTGCTTCGCTGCTTGAATATAGTCATCTTTTGTCAAATTCTTTCTATCTTGATTTTTATATGCAAAAAATGGAAACTTTTCATTGTTTTCTATTTGAAAATATGCCAACATCCAACCCTCCTTACAGCCATTTATATATTAAATTATAAGATTAAACCTCCTTTTAAACAATAATATAAACGTATAAAATTAATACTGTTTGGGTATAATTTTTATCCAAAATATTGTTGCATTAATGATTTTTTGAGTGTTTCAAGCTGTTCCAAAGATTTTTGAACTTCCAATTTTGATTTGTCGATCTGTTCGACGAAGAGGGCAAACTGTTCTTGAAGTTCCAATGGTGGAATAATGATATTGCACGCAAGCAAATCATCTTTTCGTAGATTAGTCTGAGCATTACCATCATTGAAACTCAAAAAATACTCATGTCTATTCAACAAATGATAGAAAAAAATAGGATTAAATAAGTAATTTCGCAAACAGCAAATTCGTTGATTAAGTGTGTATTTTCCATCTTCATCAATCAAAATACACTTTGCCAATGCTCTACCATTTGGTACATCACTCATAACCATCGCTATGTCGTTGACCTGCAAAGGAAATAACAATGCATTGGTTCTCCTATAATCAGAAATATCAGATGCAATGCATCTTGAAGTAACCAAAATATATTCGCCATTTTCGTCAACAACTTGTTCGTGAGCCTTTCCATTGTAAAAATCTGCACACTCATATAAAGGTTTGTTGTCCCATTTTTTGTCGTTTGTATATCGGTCGCCAAACAGTTCGATAAATCGGGATTTGACAAGCTCGTCCAGTTTTGAAAGTTGTTGTTGCTTTCTTGAAATGATATCTTCTAATTTATCCAATCTACAAGCAATTTCATTCTGTATATCTAATGGCGGTAAATCAATCACCATATCTGCGAATTTTGAAATCCAATATCTTTTGTGTAAACCTGTATCTACTTTTATATTTGTTAATAAGTAATAAAGATATTTCAAATTTGCATTATTTGCAGTTAAAATCTTCATAGCTGAAGATTTTACTTTAAAAGGAAAATCTACATATTGTACAGATGTTGTAAAATCATCAAAGATTATAACTGGGACATCAGTGTATATATTCTCTGTTTCATTTGTGTATCCTAAAATAAATGATTGTCCCGCTGTTAATACGGGGATTTTATATTCGTTACTATAATCCGTAGACTCAACAATATATTTTGTAGGCTGTTCATATAATAGAACATCTCCTAGTTTAGCTATCATAACATTTCCTCCAGCTCTGCCAGACCTTTTGTAATTCCCATTTCCAGTTCGTGCAGCTGTGCCATAATTTCTGTGGTGGATGGGTATTTAACAGCTACATACTCTGTCTTTTTGTATTTATTAATAGACAGGTCATAGCCGTTGTCCACAATCTCCTGTTTTGACACAAAGAAAGATTTTTCTGTTCTATCTCGGCCTGTTTCTTTGTCAAGATTGTGGAATCTTTCAACAATATCAGGAATATCATTTTCTGCCACAGGTGTGCGTTTGTCATCAAGGCTTAAGCCGTCAGCCTGCATATCATAAAACCACACATTGTCTGTGCCGCCGTGGCCTGTTTTTGTAAACACAAGTATAGCTGTGGAAACGCCCGCATAAGGTTTAAATACACCACTTGGCATAGAGATAACTGCTTCCAGTCGGTTGCCGTCAATGATTTCTTTTCTGATTGCTTTGTGTGCATTGGAAGAACCAAACAGCACTCCATCAGGAACGATACATGCACATCTGCCGCCAACTTTAAGCATACGCAGGAACAAGGCAAGGAACAGCAGTTCTGTTTTCTTGGTTTTGCAAACTTTAAGCAAATCGGCCGCAACAATATCATAGTCCAGACTGCCTTTGAACGGTGGGTTTGCAAGAATAAGGGTATATTTGTCGTGGTCAGGATTCTGGTCAGAAAGGCTGTCACGGTATTCGATATAAGGGTTGTCCACGCCGTGCTTCATCATATTCATAGCACCGATACGCAGCATTGTTCTGTCCATATCATAGCCATGAAACATATGGTTCATATAGTGGTCACGGTTAATGCGTTTAAAGAAAATTTCTTCTTTATGGTGTTCACGCAGATATTCGCCAGCTGTCACCAAAAAGCCCCCTGTGCCGCAAGCCGGGTCGCAGATAACATCTGTTGGCTTTGGCTGCATCATATCAACAATCATTTTGATAATATGTCTTGGTGTGCGGAACTGACCATTTAAGCCGCTGCTGGAAATTTTTGAGAGAAGATATTCGTATACATCGCCTGTGATGTCGGCATCCTCTTTCTGTGCTCTTTCCATAAGGTCAAATATTTTATCAAGTGCATCAATAACCTTTGAAAGCAGCAACGGTGTAGGAATTTTGAAAATGGCATCATCCATATATTTGGAGTAAGCACTGTTTTTGTCGCTGTGCAGATTTTTTATAAATGGGAAAACCCATTCCTGCACTATTGCGTACATTCTTCTTGCATCAATATCCTTAAAAAATGACCATTTAAGCTGTCTGCCTTCAATTTTTCTGTCACCAACAGATACCTCACCAGCGAAAATACTTTCGTAAGGCAGACCAAGCATTGCACTTTCTTTTTCTCGCAGATTATCCGACACATCAAGGTCGTGGATAAACATCAGATATGTTATCTGTTCGATAACATCCAGCGGATTGGACAAACCGCCTGCTGCAAATATATCCCAAAGACTGTCTATTTTATTTTTAAGTTCACCTGTAATCATTTATCGTTCTCCCAGTTCCAAACATATTTTGTGCCTCTGCCGCCGCCAAGTTTTGTGATTTGTCCGCTTTCGTGCAAATCTTTCAAGGCTCTTTCAACGGTGATTTTGCTTATGTCAGGGCATTTGTTTACTATTTCTGTTTTTGTTATTGGTCCATAGTTGGATTTTATCAGTTTACGCACTCTGTCAGGCTTTGACATATTTGATTTGGTGAGCACTTTAACCCTTTCGGAAAATTCTCTGTATGCCGCAACTATAACGCCAAGCATATAGCTTACAAATGGTGCATAGTCGTTTTCTTCTTCGTGCCAGTTTACACTGCTCGCCTGTAGTGCTTCGTAATAGGTTTCTTTGGACTGCTCAATCAGTCGTTCTATACTGATGTATTTGCCAACAATGTAGCCCGAACGATAAAGCAGAAGCAATGTGAGCAGACGGCTCATTCTGCCGTTACCGTCATTGAAAGGATGTATGCAGAGAAAATCCAGTATAAACATTGGGATTGTCAGCAATGGGTCGGCATCGGTATCTTTGCAAATTTCATCAAACTGTCTGCAAAGTTCGTTCATCGCATCAGGTGTTTCCCACGCAGAAACAGGTCTGAAACGCACACGTCTTTCGCCTGTAGCAAGCTGCTCTGAAATAATGTTGTCACCGATTTTGTATCTGCCACCATTGGCACCGCTGTATTTATATAAATCTCTGTGAAGCTGCAGTATCATGGATGGGTTGGCAGGTATATAGTCGTAGTTCTCGTGTATAGTTGCCAGAACATCACGATAACCAGCAATTTCCTGCTCATTTCTGGTTTGCGGTGTGGTTTTATCATAAACGAGTTTTTTGATACGCTCGTCAGATGTGTATATACCCTCAATTTTATTTGAAGCTTCGGTACTCTGAATTTTTGCAATTTCCAGCAAACTTGTGAGAACATCAGCTTTGGATTCGATAAAAAGGTTCTGTTCTCCTTTAAATTCGTGTATCGTTGTCATCATTGCAACAGTCTGAGGGGTGAGTAATTTCTGCCATCTATCTTTATAGTTAAAACTTCTCATAATATCTCCATTTTTATCAATATTAATGTTCAACTTAATAGTATCATAAACAACATCATAATTCAAGTTAATTACATCATTTATTGCAAAATGATGTAATTTATTATTTATTTGATGTAATTAAACAGATTTATATATTTTTTGACATAAAAACAAAAAAGCGACAGGAAACTGAATAAATTCCTGTCGCTTAACTTTTGCTACAAATTGTTTATATAAAAAACAAATCCGAGCCCTTCGCCGATTGGCAAAAAGTTCGGATAATGTTGCTTTGGTGCGCTGGAAGGGACTCGAACCCCCGACCCCTTGATTCGTAGTCAAGTACTCTATCCAGCTGAGCTACCAGCGCATATCGCCATATTATATTACCACCGTGAGGGCGTTTTGTCAAGAACTTTTTTGAAAAAATTTATTTTTTTTATTTTTATTGAAAAACATGGAAAATACAGGGTTTGACAGCAATAATTGGTAAAGTGAAGTATAAAAGCTATTAAATTCAGATATCACCTGTTGCAAACAATAACAGCACAGGAAGTATCACTGTGCTGTTATTCTGAATTATAATCCTACCATTGCTTTTATTTTATTTCCGAATGGCAGATTTTGGCATATCAGCAAACCAAAGGATATCAATATCAGCATAATTCCTAAACAGATAAACGGAGATATCAGGAGCTTGACTGCGCAGTCAGGAACTATTGACATGCAGCCCTGTACAATCTGCAAATGGAGAAGATAAATACAATAGGAATACAATCCGATTTTTTCAATCTGTTTTGCTGCGCTGCAATCTGATATTCTATAAGCTGCAGCAGCGATAATTACCAGAGAGGAAAGGCAGAAAACCATTGTTACAATGTGAAAATATGTAAATATTTTATTGCAGTAAAGAATTATTGCGGAGAGTATGGCCAGAACAGATGCAGAAGCAAGTGTATATTTTTGTTTTCGGAGTTTAATGTCAAGCCGATACTTTTTAATAAGAATTCCCAGGCTGAAATATCCTGCCCAGTGAAGAGGGTTCAGGTAATCGGTAAAAAAGCCGGAGGCTATTGTTGTTGACTGCCCGAATGAGGCCATAACAATAGCTATAATCTGCAGCACTGTCAGAACAACAAGAATAATGTCTTTATCGTAAAACCATTTGAAAATGAAGAGAAAAAATGTATACACGGTTAAATAATAATACCAAGTGTTACTGCCCAATATCCATTTTAAATAACTGACTATGCCTGCATCCCTGCCCAGCAGGATGGCAATTGTATAGGTAATTAAAGAGCAACACAACCAAGGTAAAATAATTCGTGAAAATTTCTTTTTCCAGAAAGCTTTTGTGTCGCCGTCTTTTCTGGTATACAAAAATCCACCGATGACAAAAAATACAATTACTCCTGTATTGCCAAACAGATTCCATAAAGCGGAGATTGTATATGAAAACATGTCAGAATCTGAAACGGATACTACATGAGCCGCAATAACACTCAGTATCGCTGCAGCTTTCATAATATTTATTGTTATACTTTCTTTGTCAGTCAGCCCTTTACTGTTCATGGCAATTCTCCTTTCCAGAGTTACTTTTACTATACAATACCGGGCGTACAAATGCAACAGATGTGAATCTGAGACTGAATGATAAAACAGACTATCACTAACCAATGCTTATATATAGCCAATGTTTATATACAGTTTTCTGGTTTGATACGATAATTTTATAAGATAAGTATAAATCTCCTTTTTTTGACAGATACTAATAAAAACACAATTTAAGGAGACAGTTTTATGAGAGCCACAGGTGTTGTGAGAAGAATTGATGATTTGGGCAGAATAGTAATTCCCAAGGAAATACGCCGCACTATGCGCATGCGTGAGGGTGACCCGCTGGAAATTTTTACCGGAGCAAGCGGTGAAATTATCTTTAAAAAATATTCCATAATGGCAGAACTTTCCGAGTTCAGCCAGAGCTATGCTGACAGCCTTTACAAAGTCAGCGGCATGCACAGTGTGGTTTTTGATTCTGACAGGGTGACCGCATATACAGGTCAGGGCAAAAAGGACATTATCGGCAGTGCAGCCTCAAAGGAGATAGAAGATATACTGTCGGCCCGCACAAGCTATTTCAGACAATATGCCACCGAAAAAACGGTAATTCCTTTTCAGCACAGTGAAATGTGTGTGATAGGTGCGGTGCCTGTAATTGCATCGGGTGACGGTGTGGGTGTTGTAGCACTTCTGGGCAACGAAAACGAAACAATTACCGACGCACAGAAAAAACTGCTGGTGCTTACAGGAACATTCCTTGCAAACCATATTGAAATTTAGGGGGAAGGCTATGCGCACAAACCGGAATCAGTATGACAGAATGGTCAGAGATGCTTCGCCTCCTTCAAAGGTGGTAAAAAACTGTATATGGGCGTTTTTTACAGGGGGAACTATATGCCTTGCAGGTGAAGTACTGACAAATGCTTTTGTGCAGCTAAACTACACAAATGCTGATGCAAAAATGCTTACAAGCATTGCGCTGGTGGCACTTTCTGCAGTGCTGACTGCATGTGGATGGTACAGTCGCCTTGCCAAAAGGGCAGGGGCAGGCACCCTTGTGCCGATAACGGGTTTTGCCAATGCGGTTGTCAGTCCTGCCATAGAGTTCAAGGCAGAAGGTTATATCACAGGTGTGGCGGCGAAAATGTTTATAATTGCAGGCCCTGTAATTGTGTACGGAATTCTTGCAAGTGTGGTTTACGGGGCGGTGCTGTATGTGAAAGGCAGGTTTGGAATATAGATGTATATTGAATTCAGAAAACCTGTATATATAACAGCTTATGCTGCTGTGGCAGGCAAAAAGGAAAGTGAAGGCCCGCTGGCTGACTGCTTTGATGAGACGGTGACGGATGATTATTTTGGCACCGACACATGGGAAAAAGCAGAAACCGAAATGCAGTCGCGGTGCATAAAACATCTGCTGCACAAAAAAGGAATAGATAAAAAAGATGTAAACCTTTTGTGCGGAGGGGATTTGTGCAACCAGATTACCTCCACGGCATATACAATGCGGGATTTTGCATTCCCTTTTCTTGGCCTGTACAATGCCTGCAGTACCATGGCAGAGGGGCTGATTGTGGCATCCTGCATGATAGATGCGGGCCACGCGGACAATGCAATTGCCCTTGCAAGCAGCCATTTCTGTACGGCGGAAAGACAGTTCCGCACCCCGCTTGATTACGGAGGCAAACGAACACCTACCGCACAGTGGACGGTGACAGGCTGCGGCACGGTTCTGCTGGAACGTGCAGGTAAAGGCACAGCCATAACCGCCGCACAGGTGGGCAGAGTTGTGGACCTTGGGGTAAAGGATGCCAACAATATGGGTGCGGCAATGGCTCCTGCAGCGGCACAGACTTTAAAACAGTTTTTTATAAACAGCGGTACAAAGCCTGAAGATTATGACCTTATCTTGACAGGGGACCTTGGAAAAGTGGGGACACAGCTGCTTAAAGAACTGCTGAAGAAAGAAAATATTGAACTTTGTAACCATAACGACTGCGGCCTGATGATTTTTGCACCTGAACAGAAGGTGCAAAGCGGTGCATCGGGCTGCGGCTGCGGTGCAAGTGTGCTGGCCTCCTGCATTCTGCCGCAGATGGGCAAAGGTGAAGTGGGTAACATACTGTTTGTTGCTACGGGTGCACTTATGAGTCCCGCAACCAGTATGCAGGGAGAGACTATTCCCTGTATAGCACATCTTGTAAACATCAGAAGCGGAAAGGATTTGCATAAAAAATGAACTATCTGTGGGCATTTGTTGTGGGCGGTCTGATTTGTGTGGCAGGTCAGCTGCTTATTGACCTTACAAAGCTTACGCCGGCAAGGATACTTGTGACATTTGTAGTAAGCGGCGTGGTGCTTTCTGCCGTTGGTGTGTGGGAACCCCTTGTGGACTTTGCAGGGGCAGGGGCAACTGTGCCTATTCTGGGTTTCGGGCACACCCTTGCACAGGGGGTAAAGCAGGCGGTGGCACAGCACGGGCTTGTAGGGGTGTTTACAGGCGGAATGACAGCCTGTGCAGGCGGTGTAAGTGCCAGCCTTATTTTTGGCTTTATTGCCAGCACACTGACAAAAAGCAAAAGCCAGTCGTAAACTCTCACTTATAAAAAACAGAAACTGCCGGTGTTATCAGGCTGATTATAACTGAATACAAATAATTCATAGTATTAAAACAGAACATAATTATAATAAAATGTCATTCTGAGCGCAGCGAAGAATCTCTCTGTTGCAGTAAACCGGGAGATTCTTCGGCATAAATGCCTCAGAATGACATATTTTCTGTTAAATCATATTGTATTTTTACACCTTAACAGGTCTTACACGTCTGTATGTTGCCTTTACTTTGCTGCCTGTAACTTCAAACTGTTTTTCAAAGCTGTTATGGCCACAAAGCAGCATATCTATGGTTGCCACATCGTGTACAAAATGTGCCTTGGCACAGAGGGAAAGATAGTTGCCCTGTGCAGTTTCGTCGGCAACTTCGCTTGTGTAGGCAACGCTTGTAAGCCACGGATAGCGTATGGCGGTGTACATATGGCGATGGTTCATATTGTACCCGATCCAGTAGTTTATCATATCGCCGTAGTATTCTGCAGGGAACAGTTTTGGCATCCAGCTGTGGGCATACTTTTCAAAAACTGAAGTCCACTCTTTGTTAAGAGCGGTCATTTCGGCATCGGCGGCAATGGCATCGGCAATTGCCGCTTCCATTTTTTTGTTTACCTCAATGTTGGCGGCATATTCCGCTTCTTTTACATACCAGAAATAACCGTAAAGCAGTGAACGCGGCAGCCAGAAGCCTTTGTAGGCAGGGGAGGTGTAGCCTGAAAACTGCTGGTCCCATTCGTGGCTTGGAACACCGTGGTTGTCCACCATAATGTCAGGTACAAAGCGGCCGTAAACGCGGCTTGTGGCAAGGGCTTCGGTGCTGAGAGGGTCGGCGTTGAAATATTCGTATGCAAATTCCCTGCCCAGAGCATTGAAGCGTGCAGTATGCAGCTGCCATACAGGGTGTTCCTTCTGCAGTTCAAAGTGAATTGCGGTGCCGTCTGCGTTTTCCACAGGCACAATAACAAGGCTTAATTTATCTGCAAGGTCTGCATATTTTTTGTTGGTGAGCAGTTCCTTAAGCAGCATAAATGCCGCGTTGGTGCTGCTGACTTCGTTTGCGTGGTGACGGGCGTTTATAAACTGGCTTGTGCGGTTGGACAGATATTTTGTGAGGGAAAGGTAACCCTTGTGTTCCTTTTTAAACCATATTGCGTATATTGTTCTGCCTTTGTAGCTTTTTGCAACAGGGAAAACTTCGATGCCTTTAACCTGTTTTAACTGCCCGATAATATCAAGGTATTCATCATAGCCGATAACTTTGTCGGTGACAATATCAATATCGGATATATTTTTTGTTTTTTCAGGTATTTCATCAGGTGTGCAGAGTGCTTCAAAACAGCTTCCGTCAGCACAGATAAACACAATTTTACCGCAGTTCTGCACGGTGCGGCTTTTCTGCAGAGCGCCTTTGCTCCACAGCTGTGCATAGCTTTGCAGTACATTGCGGTCGATGCCGTAAGCAGAGATGTAAACTGTTAGACTGCCGTTTTCCATACCGAGACGGGAGATGTAAAGATTAATGCTTTCGGTGGGTTTTTCTTCGTGTATGATATGTCCGTTTCTTGTCACTTTAGCTTTGTCGGACAGTTGTTCATACAGTGTAACATTGACAGCAGGTTTGCCTTTGCCGATATGCAGATCAGGCAGAATAAGCCCGGGGGCATCAAAATTCTGTCCCATGCTCTGCCCGTAATATTTAAAATAGTCACCACCGGTAAAGTACAGATCTTCGTGCAGTGCGCTTAAAGGGGAGATGATATCCTCCCTGCAAGGGAGGGAATATTCTTCTTCGCTTAACTGTATATCAAGGTGCAGTTTTTGGAAAAACGGCTGATTGGCAGCATTAAGCGGAGAGTGAAATTTATTTTCAATATATCTTCTGCAGTCGGGCAGCACCTGTGCCTGATAGATATCCCACACATTTTCAAGGTCGGTTTTAAAGGTGGTTTCAAACACAGCTTTGCCGTTGATTTCAACGGAAATATATGCGGTGGACGGGTGCACAAGGCCAAGCTGAGGGTATTCGTCCATATAAGGCCTTTCGCTGCAGTAAGCCTTGTAACAGGCGGAAAATTCTGCCTTTTCGCCGCAGTATGCTCTGACAAGGTAGGTTGTGTCTTCCTCTGTTTCAAGAGGGGTGAAAACGATGTTTGCGCGGCTTATGCCAAGCTTTTGTGAAAGAATATCATCAACAGGGTAAAGTTCCTGCAGCCAGCGTATCGGCAGGTCAAACCATTTGTCAGGGTTGTTTTCCAGCCCTCTGGTGCGGTTTGGGGTTGCACCGTTTTCGTCCGCCCATTCGGTAACGCCATGTGGCAGGAAAGGTCTGAACAGAATTTCAATTCTGTCAGGGGTGCTGTTCAGCTTTTCAAGCTGCGGCATGATAAACTCTGTAAGCCAGGAAAAGCCCTGTTTGTATGCATTTACAAGTTGAATATTTTCGGCTGCTGCGCCTTTTTGTGCAATGGCGCAGGCAATGCTTTTGGAAAGGTCTGTGCGGACAGAAACATTTTCGCTTACCGCACCTTTGATAACAACAGTATCTCCTTTGTTTATAAGAGGATAAACCTGCTGTTCCATTATGGCAAGCAATGTGTCGGCTTCCCACGGGATATCATAGCTTTTGCTATATGCTTTTAACCCTGCTTTACGGTTTACAAGCATATCATTGTCACAGTGTTTTTTCTGCCAGCTTTCAAGGTCAGGGGTGTGGTACAGAACGGCGGTTTTGCCGGTGGCATCAAGGTAAGCCAGCTGGCCGTCGGCAGTTTCCATAGCAAAGTCCCTCGTCATTTCCACAAGAGTGTCGCTCCAGCGGTCAAAAACAGTTGTAAGAGGGAATTTTTCGCACACAAGGGCAGAAAAATCTTCAAGTTCTTTGCCGCTGCCGTTTATATAGATGCGGTAAAAACCGTCCTTTTGTTCCATAACCGCTTCGGCTTTGCCTGTGCCTGTAAAAACCATGGCATTGCCGCTGTAGGTTTTGTCTGCCAGCAGGTCCGATACATTGTAAGCAGTTGTCTCCATACCGAAACGGAATGCGAAGTTGCAGGCGGCACAGACAATGCTTGTGTCGGGGCTGTCAGGGAGGATAAATTTAACATCAATGCTGTCGGGGAAAAAATCACTGTCGGTATCCTTTAAAAACATTCCGTCACAAAACAGGTTTTCAAGGCCTTTTCTGCCGCGGAAATCAAGGCTGTAAAGAGTGTCTTTTACAAAAGGCAGCGGTTTCGTACTGTCTGCATCGGGACACAGCCTGTCCTTTGCAACGGCATAAAGACTTTCATAGCTTTCAGGCACGGGAACATCTCCGTCAGCTGAAGCTGTGGGGAAAACCGCAGTTTCTGACATAAAGCCGTTAAGCAGACTGGCGTTGAGGGCTAGGGAAATCTGTTCTTCTGACATATTGCCGGTGATTTTCAGCATGGTAAAATCTCCTTGAAAAACTGTTGTTATTAAAAAACCTGAAAGAATGGCACATAAATTATCCATTGCTTTCAGGGAAAATGTGGAGCTGACGATGGGAATCGAACCCACGACCTGCTGATTACGAATCAGCTGCACTACCGACTGTGCTACGTCAGCATTATAAGTTAATTTTAAACCCGAAGTGATAATTTTTCAATAGTGCAGTTTGTCTTATAAAAGCTGTTTGTGACAATAATCATTGTATCGGTCAACAATAACATTGCGGAGTGATATATGAAACAGTTTAAAACATTTATGATTACATTTACAGTTGCGTTCTGCATAATGCTTATGGCGTATACAGGACTGTACTGGTTTATGCAGTATTCATCCCCGCAGGCGGTGGGGGAAGCACAGCAGGGCGTGCCTGTTTTAAGCCTTACACCTGATGACACCAAAACAGTTCTTGCAGTAATGGACGGCAGCGATGCACGGTTTTATTTTCTGGTACAGCTTAATGCTATACAAGGCACAGTCAATGTTGTGTCGGTGCCGGGGTCGTTTTACCTTTCGGTGCCTCAGAGAACTCTGAATGAAAGTATGGACTATGCAGGCGTGCGTCAGTGCGTACAGGATTTATCCCGCCAGTTTGATATAGCGGTGGACTATTATCTGGTTGGGGATGAAACAGCCCTGGGGAACCTTGCGGAAACATTTGCCCCGCTGGACACCGAAAGTGTAACACTGCCTCAGTCGGTAAAACAGTATCTGCTTAAAGGCAGCAGATATGTGGATGTGAACACACTTGCTGCAGCGGTGGCTTTTTCGCCCTCACTGCTGGATAATGGTGTGGGGATTGATTTTATGAATACTGTGGCGGATAAACTTCTGCAGGACAATCTGCACAAGCTGAAAGACGATGTACCGCAGAACATAAAGGACAATTTTGCACAGCTGGACACCGATTTAGGCACACAGCAGCTTGAACAGCTGAAAAGAATTGTACGCCTTTTGGAAAAAGGTGCTGTACAGCATGGCAGACTTGTGCTGACACAGACAGATACAGCGCAGGCGGAAATTGACAGAATACTGAAAGAATAGCACACAAAAACCACAGTTTTTCTGTGGTTTTTGTGTTTTAAATAGTGTTTGGTAATAATTTTGTCTTGAAAACACTACTTTTAGTAAAAGTGCATAAACAAATTAATAAAAAAAGGTGATTATCAGGAATTTTTGGCAGTAGTGCTAATTGCAAATGGAGACAAATAAGAGTAAAATATTAAGTGTAAAGGGGTAATAACTATGCTTTGCCCTTGAAAATGTGATAAAATCAATATATGTTGGGGGATATGGCCCCATCGTCTCTACGCAGCATCCGTAAAGTGCAGCACTATTGATGTACAAACTGACATGTTTTCTTAAAAAAAGGAAAAACCTGTCCGTTTGTTTTAGTTGTGTTCAAAACGCAGAGACATACCTCTTTTGAGGCATAACTCTGCGTTTTTTTATATTGTATACAAAAATAACATATTTATTTTTTGAAAAGAAAGGTGTTAAGTTATGAAAAAAGTAGCAATTGTTATGGGCAGCGATTCCGACCTTGGTGTAATGGAAAAAGCAGCAAAAAAACTTGAAAGTTTTGGTGTGGAATATGAAATGAGAATCATGTCTGCACACAGAACTCCTGCCGCAGCAAGCGAATTTTCCGCAAAAGCAAAAGAAAACGGCTTTGGCGTAATTATTGCAGCAGCAGGCAAAGCAGCACATCTCGGCGGCGTGCTTGCAGCACACACAACACTGCCTGTTATCGGTGTGCCAATCAAATCTTCCACATTGGACGGCCTTGATGCATTGCTTTCCACAGTGCAGATGCCAAGCGGCATTCCTGTTGCAACAGTTGCTATTGACGGCGCAGAAAATGCAGCAATCCTTGCTGTGCAGATGCTTGCACTCAGCGACGAAGACCTTGCAGCAAAAGTTGCACAGATGAAAATTGATATGGAAAATGCTGTGCTTGAAAAAGACAGAAAACTTAACAACAGATAATATTAAACAATAAATACTTTTATATATCCAACAAATGTGAATTCAAAATAATACAGGAGAATGCAATTTATGTCATTGTGCAGTTGCAAACAGGAGAAAAAAGTAAACGAAGAGTGCGGCGTTTTTGCCATCACTACCGATGGTACATCGGGCATTGATGTGGTTGGCGAAAGCTATTATGCACTTTATGCCTTGCAGCATCGTGGCCAGGAAAGCTGTGGTATCACAGTTAACGATGACGGCGTTTTTACAACGAGAAAAGGTGTAGGCCTTGTGCCTGAAGTGTTTACCGCTGAAGAAATGGCAAAAATGCCAAAGGGTAAAGCAGCAATAGGCCATGTGCGTTATGCACCTAAAAGTCAGATAGATGCTGTGAACGCCCAGCCTATGGTTGTACGCCATGCAAAAGGTACATTGTCACTTGTTACAAACAGTGCACTGGTGAACGGCCTTGAACTCCGACAGGAAATGCAGCAGCAGGGTACATTTTTTCAGACTACAAATGATGCCGAAGTTATGGCATATCTCATAGCGAGAAAACGTCTTGAAACACACAGCATTGAAGATGCTCTGGCACTTGCCCTTGAAAGATTTGAAGGTGCATACAGCATTGTACTTATGTCACCTACAAAGGTTATCGCAGCACGCGACCCTTTGGGCTTTAAACCGCTGTGTATCGGCAAAACAAAGGATGGTTATGTTTTTGCAAGCGAAACCTGTGCACTCAATGTTGTTGGTGCCGAGTTTCTGCGTGATGTAAAACCGGGCGAAATTGTGGAAGTTGTAAACAACGAACTTATAATTTACCGCCAGGGCAAGGATGAACACCCTAAAGGTCTCTGTGTTTTTGAATATGTTTACACAGCGCGTCCTGACAGTGTGATTGAAGGGGCAAGTGTACATGTGGCACGCCGCCGCGCAGGCGAACTGCTGGCAAAGGCACACCCTGTGGAAGCCGATGTTGTTATCGGTGCACCGGACTCCGGCCTTGATGCAGCACAGGGTTATGCACAGGAAAGCGGTATCCCTTACGGTGTAGGGTTGCTTAAAAACCGCTATATAGGAAGAACATTTATTCAGCCGGTGCAGTCACAGCGTGAAAACAGTGTAAAAATTAAACTTAACCCTATAAGCGAAACCATCAAAGGAAAACGTGTTGTTCTGGTTGACGACTCGGTTGTACGAGGTACTACAAGCGAACGTGTTGTAAGGTTGCTCAAGGAAGCAGGTGCAAAGGAAGTTCATCTCAGAATTACTGCACCGCCTTTCAAATATCTGTGCTATTTTGGTACCGATATCGGCAAGCCTGAAGAACTGATGGCAAACAGAATGCCGATTGAAGATATGGCTGCAGCCCTTGGTGCAGACAGCATTGGTTTTCTTTCACTTGAAGATACCAAAAAAATGGCAAGCGGTGTCTGCAAGGATTACTGTGTAGGCTGTTTCAGCGGTGAATATCCGATTGATGTTTCCAAAGCAAACCAGAAAGATAAATTTGAAGAAAAACTTACAAAATAGCATATTGAACCATTTTTATGTAAATTCAGCGAGGTATATTTATGTCAGACTTTATTGAAAGCTACAAAGCGGCAGGCGTTGACGTAACAGCAGGTTACAAAGCGGTTGAACTTATGAAAGAAAGTGTACAGAAAACACTGACAAGCGCAGTTCTCAACGGACTTGGCGGCTTTGGCGGTATGTACGAACTCCCACAGGGCTACGAAAAACCTGTGCTTGTAAGCGGCACAGACGGCTGTGGCACAAAGGTAAAGCTTGCATTCCTTATGGACAAGCATGACACAATCGGCATTGATGCAGTTGCAATGTGTGTAAACGACATTGTGTGCTGCGGTGCAAAACCATTGTTCTTCCTTGACTACATAGCAATCGGCAAAAACTATCCTGAAAAGGTAGCAACAATCGTGAGCGGTGTTGCAAAAGGCTGTCTTGATTCAGGCTGCAGCCTTATCGGCGGCGAAACAGCAGAACATCCCGGCCTTATGCCTGTGGACGAATACGATATCGGCGGTTTTGCAGTTGGTATTGTAGAAAAGGATAAAATCCTCAACAACGACAATGTAAAAACAGGCGACGTGCTGGTGGCAATTCCATCCAGCGGTGTGCATTCCAACGGCTTCTCACTGGTAAGAAAAGTGTTTGATGTGGAAAGAGCAGACCTTACACAGTATGTTGAAAAACTTGGCGGCACACTTGGCGAAACATTGCTTACACCAACAAAGCTTTATGTAAAACCTGCACTTGCAGTACTGGAAGAAGTTAACGTAAAGAGCATTGCCCACATTACAGGCGGCGGCTTCTTTGAAAATATCCCAAGAGCACTGCCAAAAGGCAAAACAGCAAAAATCAGATATGAAGATGTAAGAGTTCTGCCAATATTTGACCTTATCAAAGAAACAGGCAATATCCCTACAGACCATATGTTCTCCACATTCAATATGGGTGTTGGCATGGTTATGGTTGTAAGCCCTGAAGAAGCAGACAAAACAATTGAAATTCTCAAAGCACAGGGTGAAGACGCATACGTTCTCGGCAGCGTAGTGGACGGCGAAGAAGGTGTAATCTTATGTTAAGAGTAGCAGCTTTTGTTTCCGGCGGCGGCACAAACCTGCAGGC
>SVMW01000023.1 GCA_015067215.1 Oscillospiraceae bacterium
GACTTAAAGGCAGATGCTGTGACACATCTGCCTTAATTTGATAAAATTATTTACGGAGACCAAGTTTAGCAACGATTGCACGGTATCTTTCGATATCTGTTTTCTGCAAGTATGCCAAAAGGTTTCTACGACGACCTACCATTTTAAAGAGGCCACGACGGGAGTGGTGGTCCTGTTTGTTTGTTTTGAGGTGTTCTGTGAGGTGATTGATTCTTGCTGTAAGAAGAGCAATCTGTACTTCTGGAGAACCTGTGTCGCCTTCATGCATTGCGTATGCTGAAATAATTTCCTGTTTGTTCATAGTTGTTTTCACCTTTCATATTATATATTTTGCCTTATGACTCAGCTTAAGGTGGGTGAACATCTGTTACACAGCTTTGTTCCTTAAACCGATTCATAGGTCACCATGAAATTATATCATCAGATTGTTGGTTTGTAAATAGGAAATTGAAAGTTTTTAATGGATTTTCAATTTTATTTTTTACATTTTCTTTTTTTAACAAACGGTCCGCCCCACACAAGCAGTACCACCAATGCAGTAAAGGCCGCCGACAGCACATTTGCTGCTGCAAAGAACCATTTGCCTGCATATTTAACAGCAATTTCGCCCTGTACTCCCTGAGGAACAACCACTCTTACCACAAAGTTTTCCCCTGTTGTAACCTGAAGCCGGCTGCCGTCAGAAAGGCTTTGTGCTTCATAGCCGCTGTAATACATAAGCGGAACTTCAATGTAGCCTTCTGCTGAGGAATTGTTTTCCACCACAACCTGCAGGCCTCCGCCTGTGCGTCTGTAATCTGTTATTTCAATATCATCGGAAGATGTGCGGAATTTGTCTTCTCTCGGCGATTCATTGTGATAAGCTGCTTCCTGCATAAGATATTCAGGCGGGCTGAGACCGCTTATTGTAAAGCTGCCGTCATAACCTCGCATACTTTCATATCCCGGCAGGTTGTAATATCTTCCCCCAAGCACGACCAGCAGGCACACAAACACAACTCCCGCAAGTTTTGCTTTTTCAATGCGGATATCTTTAAGCAGCACCGCTGCCGCAAAGGACAGGAACATAATTGTCAGCGTGTTGAGACGGAATGAAAACTGAAGTTTTGTAATTACCATTTCAACAAGACCTATCTGACCAAGTTTGTCCCATGGCATAATATCTGCCGCACATATAAGCAAGATAACCGCTATCACAGCAAGTCCTGCACTTTCATGCAGTTTCTTTGTTTTTACCATATAAAACACAACCGCTGCAATAACTGTTACAAAAAATATGCCTGTGCCTATGCCCATATGGCTTATAAGGGTGTGATAGGTAAAGTCCCCTGTTCTGAAAAGCATATCATAAACCGACTGTGAATAGCTGTAAAACCTTTCCACACTGTCAATGTTGTCAAACATGCTGAACGGCTGACGGATATAATAAATCATAGGAATTAAAAACCATATGTTTACACCTACAACCGTTACCCCTGCTTTTACAAGGGCTGTAAACTGTTTTACAATATTTCCTTTGCTTAAAAGACTTACAATCAGGTAATAGCCGATAAGCACGGCACCACCTATTGCTGTAAGCAGTGTACCTAAAATATGGGACTGAAGCACACAGGTTGCACCGATTGCAAGTATGTACCATTTTTCTTCTCTGTTGTGGAAAATTTCGTAAATTCCACAGAATACAACAGGCAGGAACACAAGGTACAGCAGTTCACCAAGTGCCGCCCTGATGTATATATTGCCTATTCTGTAATAGTTGAGTGCATAGACTGCTGTTGCCACCACAGCCGCAATTCTGCAGCCTGAAACGTTTTTAAAGCACAGATAAGCAATTGCCACAGTTGCAATATTTATTGCAAACAGCAGCAGTTTGTACGCACAGATAACATCTGCGCCGGCCATTACCATAACTGCAAAAGGCCACAGGAAAAGCTGTGGGTAGAAAACATTGTTAAGGTAACCGTAACCGCCGTTAAAGGCAAAATTCACCTTACTCATCGGTGCTCCTGCCATGGCGTTTTCCGCAATGCCGAGAATTCTCAGCAGATGGAATTCAAGGTCATCACCGAGTATTACATCCCATTTAATCAGTCCTGCTGAAGAAACAATAACCATCGCTGATGCAAGCAATAGTACTGTAAATTTTTCTTTTTTATCATCACTTTTTCCGGATAATATAAGTGATGCTGTCACAGCAAAAGCCATTGCTGCCAAAGCCACTGTAACCGCCGAAACCATGCGGTTATTAAAAATAGGTGCTGTGCTTTTTATCTGACAGTTTTCAAGTTTTACTGTGCCGTTGCCCTGATAATCCATAACAAGCAGCACATGTTTTACTGTGTCATCAAGGGAAAAGCTGAAAACAGATTCGCTTTTTCCGCTTTCAAGATTACCCAGCAGATGCTTTGGAACAGCATCTGTTTCGGTGTCATATTCTGACATGTAATAAACATACAAAGGCACATCTTCTGTCACATTATACTGCATTGTGACGGTATATTCCCCTTCTGTAAGGTACATAAAAGGAGAAATTGTATATGCCGATGCAGCATTTTCTTCACTTTTTTCTGTGTGATACAGCACATTGTAATTATCAATACCCTCAGGTGTAAGCTGAAGGGAAAAGAAATCCTTTTCCGCAGGCATAAAGATAAAAACTGCTGCAAATGCCACAAAAAAAGAAAGAACACCTGCAATAATTGAACGTTTGATATAACAGTCAATCTTTCTCATGATGTTCCTCCTATTCTTCATATTTTTCTGACAAATCAAGAACATTTTTTACCATATCGGCAAGCTGTCCTACATTGTCAAACTTTTGTATCGGGTATAAATATTTGTAAAACTCCACAGTAACCTGCTTGCCGTAAAGGTCGCCTTCAAAACCGCTGATAGTGGTTTCACAGCTTAAATTATGACCGTTTACGGTAGGGCGGGAGCCAAAACCTGTGGCAGAAGGATACTTTTTATCATCTGTCAGAGTTTTTGTGATATAAACCCCTTCTTTAGGGCTGCACATAGAGTCAGGATATATCTGGTTTATAGTAGGCATACCTATCTTTCCGCCAAGCTGTTTGCCGTGAACCACCTCAAAATCGATGGCGTAAGGTCTGCCAAGCATAACGTTTGCTTTCTGTATATCTCCTGCTTCAAGTGCTTTACGGATTTCAGTGCTGCTTACGGTAACACCGTCAAGTTCAACTGTAGGCACCACAAACACCTGCACATTTCTTTCGGCGCACAGTGTTTTAAGCACCTCCACGTTGCCGCTTCGGTTTTTGCCGAAGAAAAAGTTTTCGCCGCAGAACACCGCCTGTGCACCCATTGAATTTATAAGAATATCATCAACAAACTGCTGCGGTGTAAGCTGTGCAAACACTGTAAATTCAGGTGAATAGTACAGGTCAATCCCCATAGCCTGCATTATGCTGACTTTCTGTCGGAGACTTAAAATATCCTTGCCTTTATGGCCAAGAGTTATATTTTTGGTAAAGGTAAATACAGCTTTTTCCAGATTATTCTGTCCGGCATAATTTTTCATCTGGTCAATAAGAAATTTGTGACCGATATGTACGCCGTCAAAATAACCCATTGCCACCGCAGTTTTTTTGCTGTTTTTCCAGTCAATCCGGTAAACTTCCTGCATTTAGTTCTCCTTATCAACAAAAAGTTTTACTACACTCATTTTTTTATCTGTAATGTTAGCCACCGCATAAAATCTGTCCTGATAATATACTCTGTAGTCACCGTCAGGTTTTGAGATACGGCTGCGTGCACCGTTGATAAGACGGTGTGCAAGTTCATCTGACAAATCTATTCTTTCAAGATGCGCAAAAACAGTGTCAACATCTGTTATCAGACTGTCAATTCTGTCTTCATTTCTTGCCTGCTGCAAATCTTCAAGAGTGATGGTATCCTCAATGGAATAACCGCAGGCTTTTGTTCTTGTAAGCTGTGTCAGCACTGCACCGCAGCCCAGGTTTTCGCCCATATCTTCCACAAGAGTACGGATATATGTGCCTTCGGAACATACCACGCGGATAGTGTAGATATTTTCAGCTTCATCACAGCTTGTCATAACAAGTTCTTTTATAACAGCCTTGCGGGGTTTGCGTTCAACTGTAACGCCCTGACGTGCCAGTTTGTACAATGGCTGACCGTTGACTTTAACGGCAGAATACATCGGCGGATACTGCTGTATTTCGCCTTTGAATTTTTCCATTTCAGCCAGAACATCGTCTTTTGTAACACTTACAGTTCTCTGGTTGATAACCTCGCCTGTTATATCCCCTGTGTCGGTATTGAGACCCAGCTTGAAGGTTGCAATATATTCTTTGTCCTTGATAATCTGCATATCCACAGCCTTTGTCGCCCTGCCGATAAAGATAGGCAGAACACCTGTTGCCATAGGGTCAAGTGTACCCGCATGACCAAGCTTGCGGGTGCCCATAATCCCCCTTGCCTTTGCAATAACGTCAAAGCTTGTCCAGTCCTGTGGCTTGTACATTACAATAATCCCGCAACGTTCTACAGACATAAAGCGTTTTCTACCTCTCTGAGTATAGCTTTTTTCGCACAGTCGAGACTGCCGATAACTTCACAGCCTGCAGCGCGCACATGTCCGCCGCCGCCAAGCCCCTGTGCAATTGCGCAGGCATCTGCATTTTCGCTGGTGCGTACGGAAATTTTGAATTTGCCCTCATCAATCTGTCTGATTGTGATACCAATATCAACACCTTCAATTGAACGCGGAATTGCGGATATGCCGTCAATATCACCGGGCTGTGCGCCGATCTGTCTGAGAATTTCATCATCCAGAACAATAACCGCACATCTGTCATCGTAAAGGAATTCCATTGTGTTGAGTGCATATTTTTCCAGTTCCATGGTTTTGCGGGAACGGGACATAAAAAACTTTGTGGAAATCATAGTGTGCTGTGCACCTGCATCCATAAGCTTTGCAGCCTCACGATGTGTTTGTGCACTTGTTGCGGAATACTTAAAGCAGCCTGTGTCAGTCATTATGCCTGTATAAAGACAGTCGGCTATTGTGCCGTCCAGCTCCACACCCATATTTTCCACAACGCTTACCATAAGCTGTGCTGTTGCAGGCATTGCATCGTCACAGCAAACAATCTTCGCATAACCGCTGTTAGAAGGGTGATGGTCTATACACAAATCCACAACCTCACTGTATGGCAGTGTTCTTTCACCAAAAAGCTTGGTGTCTGCCACATCAACAGCAACTGTAAACTGTGGCTCAAACTGCTTTGTAAACAGTTCAATGCCCATAAAATCGTACTTTGGTGCAATTTCATCATTGCACAGAACAGCACATGTTTTTCCAAGTTTCTTTAATGCATGCATAAGCCCGGCAGCACTGCCCAGTGTGTCACCGTCAGGGTTTTTGTGGCAGATAATAAGAATATTATCTGCCTGACAGAGCATATCTGCTGCCTGCTTTGCAGTGATAGAATTATTTATCATCATTGTTAATGTTCCTTATAATATCGTTAATGCGCTGTGCATATGCTGCACCATCATCTTTAACGAAATTGAATTCAGGGCTGCGACGGATGCGCAGACGTTTGGAAAGTTCACCGCGGATAAAGCCCTGGCTTTTGTTGAGAACTTTAACTGCAGCTTCACATTTATCTTCCCCGTCAAGAACACTTACATAAACCTTTGCATTTGTAAGGTCAGGTGATGTTTCCACACGCATAATTGTGAGAAAACACTGGAGACGAGGGTCTTTCATCTGGGAGATAATGGAAATTATCTCCCTTTTGATATCTTCATTAAGTCTTTCACTTTTAGCAGACGCCATTACAAATTACCTCCCAGAAATTAATCACGGTATTCTTCCATGATAAAGGATTCAAAGATGTCGCCTTCTTTAATGTCGTTGAATTTTTCAAGGCCGATACCACATTCATATCCTGCTGCAACTTCTCTCTGGTCGTCTTTGAAACGTTTGAGGGAGAGAATTTCATCTTCAGCAATTACGATGCCGTCGCGAACAACACGGATTTTTGCATGGCGTGCAACTTTACCTTCTTTAACATAACAGCCTGCAACTGTACCTGCAGATGAAAGTTTGAATACGGAACGAACTTCTGCGTGACCAAGTTCAACTTCTCTGAATTTAGGTGCAAGCATACCTTTCATAGCAGCTTTAACATCTTCAAGAGCATCGTAGATAACACGGTACATACGCATTTCTACCTGATCATGTTCAGCATCAGCTTTTGCTGTAGCATCAGGACGCACGTTAAAGCCAATGATGATAGCGTTGGAAGCGGAAGCCAGCATAACGTCTGATTTGTTAACAGCACCAACTGCTGCGTGGATAACTTTAACACGAACTTCGTCGTTGGAGAGTTTTTCAAGAGACTGCTTAACAGCTTCTGCAGAACCCTGAACGTCAGCTTTAACGATGATTGGAAGTTCTTTCATTTCGCCCTGAGCAATCTGGCTGAAGAGGTTATCAAGTGTAACCTTCTGGTAGCTGGAGAAACGTTCTTCTTTAAGAGCCTGTGTACGTTTTTCAGCAAGTTCTCTTGCAAGTTTTTCATCTTCAACTGCGTCAAAGAGGTCGCCTGCAGATGGAACTTCTGTAAGACCTGTAATTTCAACAGGTGTTGATGGGCCTGCAACTTCAATTCTTTCGCCCTTGTCGTTCTGCATTACACGAACACGGCCAACCGCAGTACCTGCAATGAGAACATCACCTTTATGGAGTGTACCGTTCTGAACAAGGATTGTTGCAACAGGACCAAGACCTTTGTCAAGTCTTGCTTCGATAACAGCACCTTTTGCACGGCGGTTAGGGTTAGCTTTGTATTCGTTAACTTCACTTGTAAGGTTAACCATTTCAAGCAGGTCGTCAATGCCCATGCCCATTTTTGCGGAAACAGGCACACAGATTGTGTCGCCGCCCCATTCTTCAGGAACAAGGCCATGTTCTGTAAGTTCCTGTTTAACTCTTTCCGGATTAGCTGTTGGTTTGTCGATTTTGTTGATAGCAACAATGATAGGAATGTTTGCTGCTTTTGCGTGGTTTATGGATTCGATTGTCTGTGGCATGATACCGTCATCTGCTGCAACAACAAGGATTGCAATGTCAGTTACCATAGCACCGCGCTGACGCATTGATGTAAATGCTTCGTGACCAGGAGTGTCGAGGAATGTGATTGTTTCGCCGCCTGCAACAACCTGATAAGCACCAATGTGCTGTGTGATACCGCCAGCTTCGCCGGAAGTAACGTTTGTTTTTCTGATAGCGTCAAGCAGGGATGTTTTACCGTGGTCAACGTGACCCATTACTACAACAACAGGTGGACGTTTTTCGGTGTTTTCTGCTGTATCTTCAACTTCTTCAAAGAGTCTTTCTTCAATTGTAACAACAACTTCTTTTTCTACCTTTGCACCAAGTTCTTCTGCAACGATGGAAGCTGTGTCAAAGTCAACAACCTGGCTGATAGAAGCCATAACACCAAGCATCATGAGACGTTTGATAACTTCGCTTGCTGTAACTTTGAGGCGGGAAGCAAGTTCACCAACTGTGATTTCGTCAGGAATCTGAACTTTAAGCTGTGCTTTTCTTGCTTTTTCAAGATGCATACGTTCAAGGCGTTCTGCTTCTGTTTCCTGTTTTTTCTTTGCAAATGGGTTCTGTTTCTGGTTTTTACCATTTTTGTTGAACTTCTGTTTGCCGCCCATATTTGCATTTTTGCGGTTGTTGCCAAAGTTTTTTGTATCAGCAAGTTCGTCATATCTTTCATTGAACTTATCAAGGTTAACATTTGTCTGACGTGTGTCAACAGTAACAGTAACAAATTCCTGTTTAGCTGCAGGAGCCTGTTTTTCTGTTTTTTGTTTTGGCTGTCTTGCTTCTACAATTGAACCGTCTGCACGTTTGAGAGGTTCGTTGTTTTTAGACTGCTGAACAGGTTTAGCTTCCTGTTTTGGAGCTGCAGGTTTTTTGTCAGCTTTAGGCTGCTGTTTTTCCTGTGGCTTGTTGTCAGCTTTTGGAGCAGGTTTTTCTGCTTTTGGTTTTTCTGCTACAGGTTTTTTAACCTGTGGTTTTTCTGCTTTTGGTGCAGCTTTTTTAACTTCTTCCTTAACTGCAGGTTTTTCTGCTTTTTTGTTGAGGTAGTTTGCAAAATCATCTGTTTTTGCCTGTTTTGTATAATGCTCAAAAGCAATGTTGCACTGTGTTTCTGTAAGCACTGTACCTTTTTTGATTTCTGTACCGAACATTTCGCTGAGTTCTGCAAGAGTTGCTTTGGCATTGAGGTTAAAATCTTCAATAAGATTGCTTGCTTTATATTTAATTACCATCAATTACTCTCCTTTTTTAGCTGTTAAATGCATTTTTGCAAAGTATTGCGATGTTTTCGTCAACTACTGCAAAAACCCCTGTAAGCTTGTTTGTTATCTGTGAAACATCAAATTGTGTAAGAGGAACAACCTGTACCTCTATTATGTCCTGACAAAACTGGTTAACACGCTTGAGCGTTTTTTCACTTGTGTCACTTGTCACAAACACCAGTTTCGCAGTTTTGTCCACAACCGCCTGCTTTACAGGGTCAAAGCCGTATATAAGTTTTCCTGATTTTTTTGCAAGGGAAAGCGCGAACATAATTTTATTCATCTGCTTTTATCTCCTGCAAAAGTCTTTCGTATATTTCATCGGAAATCTGACATTCAAATGCGTGTTCAAGACGTTTCGCCTTGATAGCCATTTTAAGACAGTTTTCATCGTGGCATATATATGCGCCACGTCCGTTTTTCTTTCCTGTCATATCCACACTGATTTCGCCTTCGGCATTTTTTACAACACGAATAAGCTCCTTCTTGTCTCTGGAAGTATTACAACCTACACATTTTCTCTGAGGGATTTTTCTTATAGCCATATTGTAAACCTCTTTTCAGATTATTCGCCGAAATATCCGCTCTGTGGGTGGATATCGATGTTGTAACCTGTAAGTCTTGCTGCAAGACGTGCATTCTGGCCTTTGTTGCCGATTGCAAGAGAAAGCTGTTCGTCAGGAACACAAACTTTGCAGGATTTTGGATTGTCAGAAAGAATTTCAACGCTGGAAACACTGGAAGGTGAAAGGGATGCAGAGATAAATTCTGCAGGGTCTTCGCTGTATTTTACAATGTCAATTTTTTCACCGCCGAGACCTGCGATGATGTTGTCGATACGTGCGCGTTTTGCACCGATACATGCACCGATTGCATCAACGTTTTCATCTTTGGACCATACAGCAATTTTTGTTCTTGCACCTGCTTCGCGGCTGATTGCTTTGATTTCTACTGTGCCGTCAAAGATTTCAGGAACTTCAAGTTCAAACATTCTTTTTACAAAGCCAGGATGTGTGCGGCTGAGCATGATTCTTGGACCTCTGTCACCGGAGAGAACATCCACAACATATACTTTAACGTGGTCGCCTACACCGTATTCTTCACCAGGGATCTGTTCGTCTTTAGGAAGGATAAATTCGTTGTTGCCAACCTGAAGTACAAGAGCACCGCTTTTTGCATTCTGGCGGAGAACAATACCTGTAACAATTTCCTGTGTTTTGCTCTGCATATCTTCAAACAGCTGAGCTTTTTCAGCTTCTTTTATACCCTGTTTGATAACGTTTTTAGCAGCACCGATTGCGATGTAGCCAAAATCTTTTGTTTTGAGAGGAATTGCAACTTCAGCACCAAGCTTTGTTCTTGCTTTGCCTTTCATTGTTCTCACTTCGCTGAGAGAAATTTCTGTGTCAGGGTCTTCTACTTCTTCAACAACAGTTTTGATAACATGTACTTCAAATTTCTGTTTGTCTGCATCAACAAGCACGCTTACATTGCCTTCAAGACCAAGGTCTTTTTCCACTGCAACTTCCATTGCTTTTGTGATTTTTTCGATAAGCACATCTTTTTTGATGCCTTTTTCTTTTTCGAGCATATTGAGAGCTTCAAAAAATTCTTTATTCATTTTTGTTTATATCCTCCTAAAATAAGTTTTCGTCGTCTGTAAGTTTAACAAATGATGTATCTTTAAGGTTAATCTGACGCTGTGTGCCTTCGCAGTCCAGTGTAACCACACCGTCTGTGCAGCCAACAATAATACCGCGGATTTCACGCAGACCGTCTTCTGTAGGTCTTATCATTTTAGCCAAAGCTTCTTCGCCTTTTTTAGCTTCAAAATGAAAATCCTTTGTCATTTTTCTGCCAAGACCTGCAGAGGAAACTTCCAGCCAGTAAGCCTGACTGATAGGGTCAGCTTCGTCAATCATAGGGTCAACTGTGCGGGAGAGGTTTTCGCAGTCTTCAATAAATACGCCGCCCTCTTTGTCGATGAAAATTCTGAGGAACCAGTCCGGACCTTCCTTTTCAAAACGAACATCCCAGAGAATAAGCCCCATCTGTTCGCAGACAGGTTTTACAATTTCTTCAACAACTTCTGTAGCTTTTTTTCCTTTAGCCAAAGTGATGTGCCTCCTTTTGTTTTTCTAAAAACAAGAGAGTGGGTTTCCCCACTCTCCTTTACTCAAAATATTACGCATATAATATATCACAACCTTTTCAAGATTGCAATAGTTTTACATCATTTTTTATAAATATAATGTAAATTTATTATATATTATTAAAACACCCATTCACCGTCGGAGAAAATCTGTACCTTTTCACCATCAGCAGTGATACCTACAATATCCATATCTTCACTGCCAACCATTACGTCTTCGTGAATTACAGAGATATTGATGCCTTTTGCTTTAAGCTGGTCTTCGTCCATTTCACTGCCGCCTTTTACACAGTCAGGGTATGCAGCACCGAATGCAATGTGGCATGCAGCGTTTTCGTCAAACAGTGTGTTGTAGAACAGCACATTCTGGCGGTTGATTGGGCTGGATGCAGGAACAAGTGCAATTTCGCCGATGGATACTGCACCTTCATCGCTTTCAAGCAGCTGTTTAAGCAGGTCTTTGCCCACTCTTGCGTCATATTCAACCACTTTGCCGTCTTTGAATGTAACTACAAAATCTTCAATAAGGTTGCCATTGAACACATAAGGTTTTGTGCCGTAAACAACGCCGTTTACATTGTCTTTATGCGGTGCTGTGAAAATTTCTTCAGTTGGCATATTTGCAATAAATTCAATGCCTTCTTTTGTAAATGGCTTGCCGCCTGTTGTGTAGTCCTTGCCACCGCCCCAGATGCAGTCTTCTGCCAGACCGACATGCAGGTCTGTACCGTTTTTGCTTGTAAGATGAACTTCGCGGAGATTAAGGCTGTTAAGTCTGTTACGGCGTGCCATCTGTTTGTCTGTATATTCTTTCCAGTTTGCAACAGCGTCACCTTCAACACGGCTTACTTTAAAAATTGTATCCCACAGTTTTTCAACAGCTGCTTCAACAGGAAGTTCAGGGAAAACTTTTTTAGCCCATGCTTCGGATGGAATTGCAACAATTGACCACTGCACACGGCTGTTCATTGTGTAGTCGCGGAATTCTTTTGTTGCAGCTGAATTTGCTTTGCCTATTGCATCAATTTTTTCGGTATCGAGACCTTTATAGATTTCAGGGTCTTCGCTGAGAATATGCAGGAATGCTGCGCTGCCTTCTGTATTCACATAGTTAAGCATCTGGATTTTCTGCCATTCCTTGATGTTGCACATTTCTTCCTTGCTGCCTTTTTCCATACGGATGCGGTTGAGTTTTTCATCGTGATAGAAAACCACAACTTCCTTTGCACCTGCATCATATGCCACGTCAGCACATTCTCTTGCAAGTTCCGCACCGTTGAGCGGTGAGCGGATAACAAGTGTCTGGCCAGGCTGAACGTTGATGCCTATTCTTACTGCCATTTCAGCGTATTTTCTGAGCATTGCTTTTTCCATGTTTTATCCTCCGTTTAAGCAAAAGTTAATTTTTAATCATTAACGTAATGATATCATATTATATATACAAAATCAAAATATTTTCCCTGTTTTATCTTTGGAATTGATTTGAGATATAAAAAGCCTCTCTTCGCCAAAGTGACGAAGAGAGGTATAAATATAAACAGTGACCGTCAGACAAATTGGGATTTTATGAACTAATACTAATTAAGAAATCATCCTTAACTTATATTCCATAAACAACAATACCTAACATAGCAGATAATATTATCAGCATTACAGGTGACAATTTCTTTTTTGCTATATGCTTATAGACAACCATAGAAATAATCAAAAGTACTGTAATAATGCTTGCTTGTATATTTATTTTAATTGCAGAGATTGTACCCAGACAATTTCCCAATACCATATAAACGCCAGTTGCAAGTACAATGCCAATAACGCAGGGTTTCAAACCGCGCAGAACTGATTGAACATATTTATTCTTTAAAGCAGTTTTCAACAATGCAGTTACCGCTAGAATAATCAGGAAAGACGGCAAAACAACTGCCAAAGTTGCAATAACAGCACCCAAGAAACCAGCCTGATTACTACCGATATATGTAGCTAAGTTTACCATAATCGGTCCAGGGGTGCTTTCACTGACTGCAATCATGTAGGCCAGCATTTCATCATTTAACCAGCCATATGACATGACAACATCACGAATTAGTGGAATTGCACCGTAAGCCCCGCCAAAAGCAAAGCATCCAACTTTCAGAAAACCAAGAAACAAATCAAGATAAATCATTTCTTTGCACCGCCTTTCATTTCGGGTGAGCCATTCAGAATAAAGAGTGTCAGACTAACAATTGCAGCAATCAGCATTAGATTGATAGATGAAACGTTCCATGCAAAGATATTGACACATAGCATCACAGCACAGGAACTAATCATAATTACCCTTGGCAGTTTTTTCTTGTGCATTTTCTTAATCATTGTGATTGCAGCATCCAAAATCAAGATACCGACAGCGATTTTGATGCCCTTAAATGCATTGGCAATGATAGTTAATTCAAGAAAATTATCCAAAAACATAGAAATCATATAGATAACTACAAATGATGGAACAATTATACCTAATGTTGCTACTAATGCACCAATGAAACCTGCTTTTTTATATCCTGTAAATGTGGCACAGTTGATAGCAATAGGACCAGGTGTGGATTCTGCAATAACGGTTACATTCATCATTTCATCATGGGTAATCCATTGTTTTCTTTCCACACAGTTGTTTTCAATCATAGAAATCATGGCATATCCACCGCCAAAGGTAAATAATCCAATTTTAGCAAATGTGAGGAATAAATCGAGCAAAATATTCATATTACTTTTCCTCCATTCTGAATTCACATTGACATACAGACATAGTTCTATTCAGATTGACTGATTGTTTTTGCATCTTTATGAAGACTTCTGAAAGATAATCAATAGTTTCCTGTACTGGCATATAATGTGTATGGTAGCCATATTTTTCTCCATAAACCAAACCTGCGTCTTTCATCACCTTCATGTGCTGAGAAATTGCAGATTCTGAGATTCCAAACTTTTTAGAAAGAGAACGCACACAATGTTTTCTTTCCAAAAGAGCTTGATATATTTTCAAACGCATTGGCTCGCCAAGTGCTTTCAATACATATTCCAATTCCACACAATCACCTCTTTTATTTAAGCATTTACTTAATTATATGTCTGCGTTTTATTTAAGTCAACACTAAAACAGAAAACACTTACCGACGTTTAGGTCCATAAGTGTTTTTATTGGTAATTATTCAACAAATTCAAATTTATTTTACAGCTTTACTTTATCATATTTTTGTGTTTGCATCAATGTTTGGCAAAGCTGGCATAGTTTCAGTTGATAGGTCCAAAAGTAAAAATGGACAATATTTTAGTTGACTTAAAAATTATTTCCGTTTAAAATACACTTAAGTAAATATACATTTTATGAGGAGTAAAAATATGAAAGCAAGAATTCCAAAACACAGAGAATTTATTATTCAGTTTGCTGAAGATTACGAAAAGCAGGAAGAATGCTGGGGCAAACTTCAGGAAATTATGGACGAATACAAAAAACAGGGCAAATCCGTTTATACAAAAACATTCATTGAAGACAATGAAGAAAAAGTAAAAGCTTTGCAGGCTGAATACGAATTCACATACACAATTGAAGAAAAATAATTTAAAGGCGGTCAACTGACCGCCTTTTGTTTTTGCCGCATATTATAAGCATTATTATTTTATTTTTCCGATTATCAGCATCATAACATCAAAAAACAGGCTGAAACTCAACTGTATCAGCCTGTTTTATTTTTCTATTCTTTTGCCACTACATCCTTAAGCTTTGCAACCAAAACAAACCTGCCGTTTTCGTGGTGATAGGAACATGTGGACAACGTGATAAGTTTATCCTCTGCCTGTACATCCACACCCATGTCATACATTGACAGGGCTTTTATATTCTGAACATAGGTTTCAAAATCGCTGTCGGAAACATCGCCGTAATAGTTGTAGTAATCAAATGTGCCAAGTTCCCCTGTGTAATCAATTTCAGTATAAAAAGCCGAAACAATTTCGTAGGTTCTCAGTTGGTCAAGGGTGTCGAAAGACAATTCTTTGTGGCTTTCCCAGTATTCTTTATCCTTGTAGTTGTGCAGTGTTGCAAACATTGTGCCGTTGTTCATATGATGTCCGTAAACAATCAGCAGCCTGCTGTCAACATTGCAGCCGTCACCTACAAACGGGGTACCGCTTACTGCATAGCTGCCGTCAAAAGCACGGCGCAGGTAATATTCCGGATTATCAGGGGTGTGTACCACGGGATAATCCAGCTTTGTGCCTTCAATTTCCAGCCAGCCCACATAGTGAGGGTTCTGCTCTTTCAGCTTTGCATACTGCGTAAAAGCAATTTCATTGCGTTCCTGTTCCGAAAGCGTCATATCAAGGTTGTCCATCGGGGTGGAAAGTTCCTCAAAAGCGGACTGTTCCTGTCTGCCTGTGACAATATTTTTAACAAGCATTGCACCCGAAAAGAGAAATACGGCTGTAAACACAACCAGCAGAGCAATAAGCAGGCTGTTTTTATTTTTTCTTTTTGTCTTCTGTCCCATATTATTTGTTCAGTTTTGCGAGGAATCGTTCAATATTTATAACTGCACGTGTGTGTTCGCCTTCGCCGATAAGTGCACCGTTTTCAAAGGCTTTGATTTCAAAGTCGTACATTCTGCCTTCCTGTTTTACAAGGGTTGCTTCAACGGTAATTTCAGCACCTACTTTGCTTGCTTTGACATGTGTTGTGGAAACTTTTGTACCAACACTGCTTTCGCCTTCCTTAAGGTCTTCCTCCACCAGAGTTTTTGCGGTGTCTTCCATGCAGGCAACAAGCCCCGGGGTGCCAAACACTTCCAGTGTTCCGCTTGCATATTTTGATGCCGTCATATCTTCAGTAACAATATATGTTTTTCTAATAGTTCTCATAGGTAAAACCTCGCTGTAATTTTATTTCATAACCACCTGTCCGTCCTGTATATCAAGATGCACGGTGTCATCAGCCTTTATTTTACCATTAAATATTCCCTCTGACAAGAAATTTTCTATTGTGGCACCTATCTCTTTCCGCAACGGACGCACCCCGTAATTTTCGCTGTATCCTTTCTGCGAAATGTATTTCAGCAGACTGCTGCTACATTCAAGGGATATGTGCAGGTTTTCAAGCCGCCTGCTGAGTTGTTCCACCATAAGACGGGTTATTTTTTCCACACTTTCCATATCCAGAGTGTCAAAAACTATAATATCATCAATTCTTCCGATAAATTCAGGCGAAAACCTTTCTTTAAGTGCTGCAGTAACTTTTGCTGTATTTATCTCGTTTTGTTTTCTGCCTTTTGCGGAAAAACCAAGGTCTGCAGTTTTTGCCGTAATCTGCTTTGCCCCTACATTGGACGTCATTATTACCACCGCATTTTTAAAGCTTACCGTTTTGCCTGTATTGGAAGTGATAAAACCATCATCCATAATCTGCAAAAGCAGATTGCAAAGGTCAGGGTGTGCCTTTTCTATTTCATCAAACAACACTATGCTGTATGGTCTTGCAATAAGTTCCTTTTCCAGTTTTCCGCCGTCTTCATACCCTACGTAGCCCGGTGGGGAACCTATGAGTTTGTTTATGTCATTCTTTTCTCCGTATTCTGAACAGTCGATACGTATTATTGCCTTTTCATCACCGTACAGACAGCGTGACAACACCTTGCATGTCTGTGTTTTGCCCACACCTGTTGGTCCGAGAAACAAGAAGGAAGATATAGGTCTGTCCTGTTCCCGCAGACCGACACGCCACTTTTTCATTGCCGATGCAACTGCTTTTACCGCCTTTTCCTGCCCTATTATGCTGTTTTTCAGGTTATCTTCAAGGTCAGAAAAATCTCGTTTATTCTGCCTGTCCAGCTGTTCCAGCGGTATGCCTGTCTGACGGCTGATAACCTTTTCCACCTGTTTTTCATCAATTTCTGTACACCCGGACAGTTTGGCTCCTGCACAGGTTTCGTCCAGCAGGTCCACTGCTTTATCAGGCAGAAAACGCCCCTGAATATACCTTTTTGACAATTTTACACAGGCAGACGCTGCCGATGGAGTGATTTTAAGATTATGATGATTTTCATATTTTGATTTAAGACCGTTTATAATTTCAATTGCCGATGCTTCATCCGGTTCGTTTACCATCACCTTTGAAAAACGCCGTTCAAGTGCCGAATCCTTTTCGATAACCCTGCGGTATTCTTCCATTGTTGTCGCTCCGATAACCTGCACCTGCCCCCTCGCCAGTGCAGGTTTAAGGATATTTGCGGCATCTATTGCACCTTCTGCAGCCCCGGCTGATGTAATGATGTGTATTTCATCTATAAACAGAATTATATTTTTGTCTCCGCTTACCTCATCGATAATATTTTTAAGCCGTTCTTCAAAATCACCGCGGTATTTTGTTCCTGCAATAAGCTGCGTGATGTCAATGGAATATATGGACTTGTTCCACATTTCACAGGGTGCAGTTTTTGCCGCTATCATATTTGCCACACCTTCAACTATTGCAGTTTTGCCCACCCCCGCCTGACCTACAAGGCAGGGATTGTTCTTTTGCCGCCGCATAAGAATTTCAAGTATGCGGCGTATTTCACCATCCCTTGCAATACAGGGATCAAACGCATTGAGCTGTGCCTGTTTTACAAGATTCTTGCCGAATTTTTCCAGGTTTCTATATTCCTTTTTCGCTTCCTCTTCCTTCCGCACGTTCTGAAACTGCAGCGCACCAAACTTGCGGCAGATTGTGTGCAGCTGTTCGCAGAACAGTTTTTTATCTTCTATGAACATTTCAAGAATCTGCTTTGCCATACATTTTTCGCGGTTCATAACAGCCAGTAATATCTCTGCCACATCAACTGTCCATTTAAGGTTCCCCTGTGCTATGGTATTTGCATTTTTAAGCACTGTTACTGCATTGAGGGATAAATCTTCGTGAGTAAGGCTGCTGTGCGGTCCTGTGCCCATAACCGCTGCTACCGCATTGTATATTGCTGAAAAGCTTATATTTTCCTGTTCCATAAGGTCGTTCACATCATTTTTGCCCTGAGAGAGAATTCCCATAAGAATATGTTCACTGCCCACTGTTATGTGACCCATTTTTTCTGCTATATCTATCCCCGCATTTATGCTTCTGTTTGCACTTTCGGTAAAATTTTTAAATCTGTACATATCTGCACCTTTGCAATGAATTTATGACTGTGTTCAGAATTTACACAATCATCATAAAGATTATGTATCAATGCAAAAAAAATAAGCCGGCATAAACCGGCTTATTGTTGGTAATTTTTTCAGTTATTACTGTGCAATTGCTTCTTTGATTGCAAGAGCAAGCTGGTCAGGACAGCTTGTAGATTTAAAACCGCATGTAATCCCCTGCATTCTTTCAACAGCTTCCTGTGCGTTCATACCTTTTACGAGCGCAATAAGACCTTTGATGTTGCCGTTGCAGCCGCCTACGATTTCAACATCTTTAACAATGCCGTCTTCGATGATAACTTTTGTGCTTCTGGAGCAAACACCTTCATTTTTTCTTGTATATTCCATGATAAATCCCCCATTATTGTTTAATTTCTTTTACTATAGTATCAAACAGACAGGTAAATTGCAACACATTTAATCGTACTTTGCTATTTCACACTATACTTTTGGACAAATCCAGGATATAAAAAACCGTCCTCCGTTAAAATAACATTAGGGTATATGCACAGGTCACAACTGTTCGATAAATTGGAATTTACTTAACTCTTACTTTTGCATTTACGATATGGAATACCACAACAATATCCTCATCAGTAGGATTTTCCATGGCAATTCCAATTTTGTACCATGCTCCTTTTTCTACATCAATCAGCATTGGTTCACCTTTTGGGAAATTTGTGCATTCATAGACATTCTCTTGCTTTTCACCAACAGTCATTAATACGAATTCTGCATCTTCAGACATATCTATGGATTTGATATCCAGCTTGCTTTTGCATGGCGATATTTCTTCTTCAGAGTAAACAAACTCTACTTGATTTCTAGCTGGAACTACTATTCTAACTGCATATTCTTTTTGTGTAGAGCATCCAAACAACCCCAACACACAGACCAATGTTAGAATGAAAACTATCAATCTTTTCATGCAATCACACTCCTTTACTGTCTGCATTATTAGTGTAATATGTCTATTCGCTCATTCTGTTTCCATTGTAATCCCATTTGATAGATGTTCCATCTGAATATAAGGCTTCTAAATAATCTTCTTCTACAATCCAGGCTACAGTATTCCCAGAATTCTCTTCAAAATCTTCATATGCCAGAACATATTCCGGAACACTATCATTCTGATTCTTTACCTTGTTCCAGATTTCTTTTTCAGCAAATGTAACTTTATCAAAATCTGAAAAATCACGTCCACCATTGTCATTACTCGTCCATCCGCATTCATATACTGCCACATGTGTAGTCACGGGAACATCAGTAATTGTTTTTGCAAACAATGTCTTTTTCACATTCATTTCTAAAGTTGTAGCATCTTCAACAGAAAAATTTAGTTGCATACGTGAATAGTTTGGTGTTGAATATAACACAAAATATTTATATCCTTCTTCTGTTTCATAGCGATACGCCGAATGAACTGTTATCTCCTGACCTTGAACATTGAATAAAGGCATTCTTAAAAATTCAACAAATCCAATCACAATAGCAATAGTAACAAATGCACTTATGAGCGTAAGCACACATTTTCTTCTTACTGTAATTTTCTTTTCTGTTTTCGCATAATCCGCTACTTTAGTCAATGTATCTTTTGTTTCTTTTTCCATAATCTCACTTTTCCTTTCACCATCAATGATTTCCTTGATGTCAACATCATAAAAATCAGCCAATTCCAACAGAATTCCCAACTCTGGCATTGTGTTACCGTTTTCCCAACGAGATACACTTCTGGATGATACTCCAAATTTTTCTGCCAGTTCTTCTTGAGTCAAATCTTTCTCATTTCTTAAATTTCTTAAGAAATCTCCGATTTTAATTCTATCAACCATATGTTTTCCTCCTTTCACTGCAATTTTAATCAATTGCCTGTGAAAAAGCCATGTCAGAAAGTGAGAAAATGACGCTTATACACTAGACAATTATGTCTAACCATAAAAATAATACCACTAAATACTAACAAACCTCTTCTGTGCAGTATTCATATTAATATAATGTCTCATTGGTAAGACAAATTCAAATTTATTTTACAGTTTTACTTTATCATATTTTTGTGTTTGCATCAATGTCTGATAAATTGCAGGAATGGAAGCCATCAGCCAAAAAGTAAAAAGGGAGTAATTTTATCACCGATTGACACAGTGAATAAAAACATATAAAATATTTAATACATAAAATATAGGGAGAAACTGTGCAGATGAAATATTCTTTAATTAAATCAGAACTTAAAGGCATATATGTACCTGAAACGGTATTTGAATATCTGCACGATGCAAACGGCAACGACCTTAAGGTTATTATGCATGTTATAAAAACCGAAAATGCAGACCCCCTTAAACTCAGCAGCGAGCTTAACATAAGCCATTCGGCAGCAAACTCTTCCCTGCTTTTCTGGGCAGACAAAGGGCTTATTATGTGCGAGGAAGAACCTGAAAAAACTGCAAAGAAAAAGTCTGTGCTGACAAGTGAAATTGTTGCCACTCTTTCCAGCGACCCGGGTGTAAAAGCTCTGGTAAAAAATCTGCAGCTTATTTTTTCTTCCTCTCTCAACGAAAAATACACCAATAAATTTCTGGCGCTGTATCTGGAAGAAAGCATTCCTGTTGATGTTATTCTGCAGATATCTCAGCACCATGTGAATATTGGCATAGACAACCCAAGCTATGTTATAAAGGTTATACGCTCCTGGCATTCAAAACTGGGGCTTAACAGCGGCAGCGCCGTTGATGAATACCTTGCTTTGTGCGAAAAACGCGAAAAAGTTTATAAACAGGTTTGCGAAATATTCGGTATCAGCAGTGACAAGCTGAAATCCAGCGAAAAGAAAATTATCGACCGCTGGAAGGAAAACTTCAATATGACCATGGAAATGGTAAAAGAAAGTTATATCCGTGCCGGCAGCAATGCAAGTATACCTTATTGCAACGGTATATTAAAATCCTGGGCTCAAAAAGGTTATACTTCGACCAAAGACCTTGACAGTGTTATCACCAACATTACAGAAAGCCGCCGCAACATAGATTCACACAGTGAAAATGTAAAACCTGCAAGAAAAGTCCCTACACTTGATGATTAAAACGGAGATTTAAAATGGCCATCAACACAGAAAATGTAGCCAATGCAAACGACACTCTGGCAAGACGCCGCCAGATAAATACCACAATTCAGCTTCGCCGTCAGGAAGAAGTTTATTCCCGTCTGCCTGAAATTGAAGAGTTGGGATATCAGATGACTTCCCTGGGTGTGGATTTCACTATGGCAAAGCTTGCAAAACAGGAACAGAAGGCTGCAGAAATAAAACAACATATGGTTGCCGTGCAGGAAAAAAGAAAACAGCTGCTTACCGATAACGGTTATGACGAAAACTGGCTTGATCCGGTTTACACCTGTGCTTTATGCAAGGACAAAGGCTTTGTTGACGGAAAAATCTGCACCTGTCTGAAACAGGAAATTATAAAGCAGCGTCAGAATATGCTGACCGCTCTGTCCCCTGCACCTCAGAATACATTTGAAGAATTTTCTCTTGATAAATATTCCGATACTGCCGCCGGCAACGGAATTTCTCCAAGAGAACAGATGACAGATATTTTAAACTACTGCAAAAAATATGCCGAAAAATTCCACCGCAACAGAAAAAGTCTGCTTATGCTGGGATATTCCGGCCTTGGCAAAACACACCTGTCCTGTGCTATTGCCGATGTCTGCGTAAAAAATGGTTTTGTTGTAATGTATGCAAGCAGTCAGAGTCTGTTTGAACAGATTGAACGCAACCGACACAATGTTCAGGATATTCTCAACGATATTATCGGCTGTGACCTGTTTATCCTTGATGACCTTGGCACAGAATATCTCACACCATATGGTCAGTCGGTACTGTACAACATAATCAACACAAGAAATATAAACAACAATCCTTGTATTTTCACATCCAATCTTACCGAAGACAAGGATATTTTCCGCAAATATGGCGAAAAGATAGCTTCCAGACTTTTAGGTGGCTGCGATGTGCTGGAATTTGCCGGGGACGATTTGAGATTAAAAAAATAAACTGTCGATATCAGAAGTTGTCAGGCTTCTGATATCTTTTTATAAAGTGAAATGAAAAAGTTCAAGAAAATATATATAGAGATTACCAATATATGCAACCTCAGCTGCTCTTTCTGCCCGGGCCACAGACGACCTAAAAGCTATATGTCTGCAACAGAATTTGAAACTGCAGTTGAGAAAACCCACAGACAAGGAGAAAATTTTTACCTGCATCTTATGGGTGAACCGCTGGGTCACCCCCAGTTCGGTGAAATTCTTGACATCTGTGATAAATATGACATCCAGACAAACATTACCACAAACGGCACTCTGCTGAAAAAACGCTGTGAAGACATTTTAAACCACAATGTGCGTTCGGTATGCATTTCGATGCACAGTTTCGGTGCAAACAGCATGAATGTAAGCCTGCAGCAGTATCTTGAAGATATTGTGGCTTTCTGCAATTCAGCAATGGGCAAAAAAACAACCATAGAGCTGCGCCTGTGGAATATGAGCAGCGAAAGCCTTGCTGATAAGGAAGGGCTTAACTATAGAATTATAGAATTTTTAAATACCCACCTGCAGCCGGAAAACAGCATTTTTTCAAAGCTTGAAGAAACTTTTTTTACAATGGAAAAAAACCGCAAAAAAAATTTCCGCATAAAAGAAAACATCTTTCTCGGCATGGCAGAACAGTTCAGCTGGCCGGATATTGAAAAATCCCCGGGCAGCATATGTGAAGGCTTCTGCTATGGGCTGCGCAATCAGATTGCAGTGCTGAGCGACGGAACAGTTGTTCCCTGCTGCCTTGACTGCAATGGCGACATGGCTTTGGGTAATATTTTTGAAAATGAACTTGAAGAAATATACAACAGTCCCAGAAGCCGCAGAATATATGATGGGTTTACCAATATGAAAGCGGTGGAAAGGCTGTGCCAGAGTTGCGGATATATGAAAAAATATCTTGCTTTACGAAAAAAATAGAATCAAAAACACTATGAGTATACTCCCCTGTTTTCAGTCATATGCAGAACATCTGCTATTGATTAAACAAAAACAAGGGAGTATAATTTATTCATTAATATAAAATAATTTCATATCTTAAAAGAGGAAAAACTGTGATAAGCAAAATCTTCAACCCTGTAAGTCTGCTTGGCAAATCCAGCCAAATTGGTGATTTGCCAAAAGCAAAAGAAATATTCAAGACAACAGTAACCGTTGCATGGCCTGCTGTTCTGGAATCGTTTCTTGTAAGCATTGTTGCTATGGTCGACAACATTATGGTGTCTTCGCTTGGCACATATGCCATAGCCGCTGTAGGGCTTACCACCCAGCCAAAATTTATATTTTTTGCAATCCTCATTTCAATGAATGTTGCGGTTTCCGCACTTGTTGCACGACGCCGCGGCGAACAGGACCGCAAAGGTGCCAACGATGTTGTGCGACAGGCAGTGATTATTGCTCTTGTGATTATAGCGGTAATTACATTTGTTTCCACTACCTTTGCAGAACCTCTGCTCCGTTTCTGCGGTGCGCAGGACGACACCATTGGCCCTGCAAGTGATTATTACAGAATAATTATGGGCGGATGTGTATTCCAGCTTTTGTCCATGACACTCAATGCAGCACAGCGCGGTGTTGGCAAAACCAAAATTGCCATGACAACAAACATGATTTCCAACTGTGTCAATGTTGTTTTTAACTATCTGCTTATCGGCGGCAACTTTGGGTTTCCCGCGCTTGGCGTAAAAGGGGCGGCCATTGCAACAGTTATGGGAACATTTGCAGCATTTTGTATTTCTGTTGCCTCAATTTTCCGCAAAGATGGTTATCTGCATATATCTCTTATGAAGGGCAGGCTGTTTGACGGCAAAATAATCCGCTCAATAGTAAAAGTTACAAGCGGTACACTTGCTGAACAGCTTTGTGCACGTTTTGGTTTTCTGACCTTCGCAATGATTGTTGCCAACCTTGGTACAGAAGCTTATGCCACACACCAGATTGCAATGAACTGCATGCATATTTCCTTCTCCTTTGGCGATGGGTTCTCGGTTGCGGCAGTTGCCCTTGTAGGTATGCAGCTTGGTGCAAAACGAAGTGATCTGGCAAAAATTTACGGTTATGCCTGCAAACGTCTGGGACGCATTTTTGCAGTTATCCTGTCAGGTATGTTCTTCTTTGGCGGCAGATATTTCTATATGCTGTTCAATGCAGAACCTTCAATGATTGAAACAGGCAGCATAATTACCAAAATTCTTGCGGTTATATTATTCTTCCAGATTGACCAGGTTATCACCTCCGGCTGCCTTAAAGGTGCAGGCGACACAAAATTTGTTGCCAAGGTTGCTTTTGTAAGCATAGCCATTATCCGTCCTCTCTCTGCGTATTCCTTCTGTTACATCCTTGGCTTTGGCCTTGTTGGTGCCTGGATTGGTACTCTTTGCGACCAGCTTTGCCGCAATGTTCTCAACGACAGACGCTTTAAAAGCGGAAAATGGACCGAAATTAAAATTTAGACAAAAAATCTCCGTGGAGTTCCACGGAGATTTTTATTTACATAGCTTTAAGCAGTTTATAGAGCAATTTATAAAGTGTATACGCTTCTTCTTTTTCAAGCGGACAATAGTGGCCTAATTCATATGGAATTTCAACAGCCTTTTCTTTAAGTGCTTCGCCTTCCGGAGTAATTGTCACAATGAGAATTCTTTCGTCCAGGTTTGAACGCTGACGTGTGATCAAGCCTTTTGACTCCATTTTTTTAAGAAGTGGAGTAAGAGTGCCTGAGTCAAGGTAAAGATATTCACCCATTTCTTTGACAGTCACACTTTTATTTTCCCACAGTACAAGCATTGCTATGTACTGTGTATATGTCATATCCAGTTTATCGAGAAATGGTTTGTATTTTTTTATCACTTCTCTTGAACAAGCATAAAGCGGGAAACACAGTTGACCTTCAATTTTAAGCGCATCATATTTATCTTTACTCATATTTTCACCAACCATATTATATCAAATGATTTTACAAATAAATATTAGCACATTTTTTATGCTTCTTCAAGCATATCAAGCTGAACATTTGTTAAATTTATAACTTTTTTCTATAAAAACTTGTGGGGAATATTTAACTTAAAAGAGGCATTATGTCTGTTAAACTATATAAAAAACACAAATACCATATTTATTATATTTTATAAAATATAATTGCACAACATGGTTTTCTGCATACTTTTTTCTGTGCAAAACAAAAAAGCCGTCCGGTTTGGACGACTTTTTGATGGCGGAGAGAGAGGGATTCGCCGTCTGCTGCAGCTACGCCTTGCATACTAACTGGCCATCGCTGCCGCTCAGGCTCTTTTGGCTGAAAACAGTGTACCACACTGTTTTCTTAACGCCAAAACCCTCACGGGTTCGATCCCTCTTCAAATACAAAAACAAAAAAGCCGTCCGGTTTGGACGGCTTTTTGATGGCGGAGAGAGAGGGATTCGTCGTCTGCTGCGGCTGCGCCTTGCATACTAACTGGCCATCGCTGCCGCTCAGGCTCTTTTGGCTGAAAACAGTGTACCACACTGTTTTCTTAACGCCAAAACCCTCACGGGTTCGAACCCTCTTCAAATACAAAAACAAAAAAGCCGTCCGATTTGGACGGCTTTTTGATGGCGGAGAGAGAGGGATTCGAACCCTCGGTGCGTGTTACCGCACACCCGCGTTCCAGGCGAGCACCTTCGACCACTCAGACATCTCTCCGTGTTCGACAGCTTTATTATTATATAACGACAATCCGCAATTGTCAATAGAAATTTTTAAGAAATAAAAATTTTCTTGTATTTTGTCCTTTGCGCCCTGCCGCAAAGGTTATTTGCGTGACTTTTTGCGGCTGTTTTGCTACAATCAAAGCAGAAAACGAGGTGATTGTATGCGTGATATAGGCAAAAACATCAGAGATTTACGCATTGCTCAAAATCTGACACAGGACCAGCTTGCCGAAAAACTATTTGTCACAAGACAGACCGTTTCCAACTATGAAAACGGCAAAAGCCGCCCCGATATTGATATGATTGTAAAAATCAGCGAGGTGCTTGAATGTGATGTAAATACTGTGCTTTACGGGGTGCAGGATAATGTCAGGAAAACGGAATATATTAAGCTCACTGTATGTGCAGTGGTGACATTGGTCATTGTTGTGGCGTATTTATATCTTCGTCCTGTTACTATGCAGTTAAGACGGGAGCATTATATTATATCCTTTGATTTTCTTTTAGGTTTCACTTTGATACCATTGATATGGATGCTTACGGGCTGGACAGTTATGCAACTGGCATGTGTTGCCTTCAAAACAAGACTGCCTGTGCCTAAATGGACAAAATATGCACGATATGCCCTGATTGCTTTTGTTATCATATTTTTCACTCTCGTCTTTTTTGCTCTTTTGCCTGTAACAGCAGATGATATAATTTATCTTTTGGAAAAATCAAAAGGCTTGTCGGGAGCTTATACCGTGCATTTTTCCGACACTTTGCTTGCCTTGCGTGACTGGGCACTTATAACTATACTGTACAAATTTATTTATCCTGCCGATATACGCATACCTGTTTTTTTAGCAGTTGGTATTGCACTGTGGCTGTGCGGTTTTCCGAAAAACAATAAGCCCAAAAGCACCAATGATGAAAAATCGGTTCAGCAGGGTGCATAGATTTACATAATAATTTTATGTAATATAATTAAATATCAGCCACCCTTTTTGGTATAAAGGGTGGTTTTGTTTTGTTAAAAATGATACAATATATTCATCAATTATTCTACGAGGTTTTGCAATGGCTAAAAAAGTTTCCCGCACCTGTCAGCTGACAACCCCTTTTGAACAAAACACCGTTCTGAACTGGCAGGAATATCCGCGCCCGCAGTTTAAACGCGACAGCTACATTTCCCTTTGCGGTGTATGGCAGCTGGCTGTAAAAAAAGCAAATGAAGTGACACCTTTGGGTGATGTCACCGTGCCTTATCCCCCTGAAAGCAGAATTTCGGGCATTGGGAGAAATCTTGAAAAAGGCGAACAGTACATATATACAAAAAAATTCAACATTGAGGATAAATTCAATGCCGGCAAGGTGCTGCTGCATTTTGGTGCAGTGGACCAGCTTGCAAAGGTATGGATCAACGGCAGCTTTGCAGGTGAACATATTGGCGGATATCTGCCTTTCAGTTTTGATGTAACCGCCTGTATTAAAAACGGCGAAAACGAAATAACTGTTGAAGTAACCGACAACCTTGATATTGACTTTTCCTTCGGCAAACAGCGCTACGACCGCGGCGGTATGTGGTACACCCCAATCAGCGGCATATGGCAGCCTGTATGGCTTGAAAGCGTGCCACATAATCATATCGAAAATCTGCGCATCTCCCCTGCCCTTGACAGCGTAACTCTGGAAGTTGCAGGCGGTGAAAATGAAAAAATTGTTGTGATAAATACCCCTGACGGCAAGACGGAACACAGCTTTTCAGGCAACAAAACCACAATAAAAATTGACAATCCTGTAAACTGGACACCCGAAAACCCATATCTGTACACCTTTACAGTCACAAGCGGTGATGACACTGTTGAAAGCTATTTTGCACTGCGCACAGTCACCATTGAAAAGGTTAAAGGACAAAGCTATATCTGCCTTAACGGCAAACCGTACTTTTTCCACGGTTTGCTTGACCAGGGATATTACAGCGACGGTATTTATACCCCTGCAAGCCCCGACGGATATGTGTGGGATATTCTGAAAATGAAGGAACTCGGCTTCAATATGCTGCGCAAGCATATCAAAATTGAGCCTGATTTGTTCTACTATTACTGCGACAAGTACGGTATGATTGTATTTCAGGATATGCTTAATGCAGGCAAGTACAATTACATTATTGACACTGCTTTGCCTACTGTTGGCTTTAAAAAAGGGTTCCGCCACACACCTACACCAAAGCGCAGAGAATTTTTTGAAAAGGAATGCCGCGCCGTGTGCGACCTTTTGTACAACCACCCTTGTGTTTGTTACTACACCATTTTCAACGAAGGCTGGGGACAGTACGAAGCGGACAGAATTTACCGTGAACTTAAAGAGTATGAACCAAGCAGAATCTGGGATGCTACAAGCGGCTGGTTTATCGAAAAGGAAAGCGATGTTGTAAGTGAACATATATATTTCCGCAAAATAAAAATGAAGCCAAACACCGACAGACCGCTGGTGCTCAGCGAGTTCGGCGGATATTCCTACAAAGTCGAAGGCCACAGCTTTAATCTTGATGACAACTATGGCTACAAAACCTTTGACAGTGCCGAAACCCTGACAGACGGGTTATGTGCAATGTACACAGGTGACATTGTTAATGCCATAAAAACCGGTTTGTGTGCAACAGTACTTACACAGGTAAGTGATGTTGAGGACGAAACCAACGGTCTTGTTACTTATGACAGGAAGGTTGTAAAAACCGATAAAGCAAAAATGCTGAATATGGCAGAAACTATTTTTGCCGCTTTCAGAGAAAAGACAGAATAAATTTTTAAAATTTTAAACATATCAACTGTCACAAAATTAAATTATTGCAAAAACAAAAGTCATTCTGAGGAGTTTAAACGCCTCAGAATGACATATTTTTTTCTGTCAAATCAGCCCATACCCTATAACAAGGCAAACCCAGGCTGTTACAGCACCGATAAATCCTGTAATTCCACCGATGCGCAGATAATCTTTAAAACGGTATCCTGCAACCTGAACAATAGTAATTGATGTTGTTGCAACAGGTGTAGCCATTGCAAGTGAGCACCCGTAAACACATGCAAGTGCAATAGGAACAGGGTTGCAACCAATCTGCAGTGCTATCGGGACACCAATTGCTGTAAGCATTGAAACCAGAGAGCCGTTGGACATAAACTGTGAAAGGATAAAACCTGTAAAAAGAAATACCCCTACCAGGATAACCGGATTTGCAACAACTGCAGAAAAATGGCTCATAAGGAAATCAACCACCACATTGCCGGCACCTGAAGAAACAAAACCTTTCGCCATTGCGAGTGCTGCACCAAGAACTATAACCGCCGGCCATGGCATATCTCTTGTTGCTTTTTTGATATCCACACAACCTGTAAGAATCAGCACAAATGCACCTGTGATTGCGATAAGACCAATATCCCAGTTGAAAGGGTTAACCATAAACAGCACAATACATGCCAGAAATACCGAAATTGACAGTGTTGCATTGCGCTTGTTTATCTGTCCTTCAGGCATTTTTTTGATGTTGCCTTCAACTTCCGGAAAATCAAAAGATTTTTTCATAAAATCATACAGGAACAGCCAGAAACAGATTGCAATGACTGCTACCATTACTATTGCAATTGGCGCAGGTGTGAAGAAATCAAAAGGTTCAAGGCCCTCATACACCAGCACTTCACTTGCCAGAAGCGGTGCTGTACAGCCAACCAGTGTACCTGTGCCCCCAACAAGAGACCCCATTGCCAAAGGAAGATATGTATTCTTTTTAGTGATATGTCCGTGTGAAATTGACGCAAGTGATGCAATAAACGGCATAAACAACGCCACAATTGCCGAGTTGTTTGCAAATGCCGAAAGAAATGCCGATGTAAGGAACACAACCACCACAAACAGTTTTTCTCTGTGACCAACTATTTTCTGCAACAGTATGCCAATTTCGGCACCGATGCCGCTTTCGAGTATCGCTTCAGCAATAATGATCATACCCATTGTCAGCAAGCCAGGTGTGCTGACAAAACATGCAAACGCATCTTCTACTGTAAGAATATTGCAGTATATAAGTGCAAACATACCGATAAGTGAAGTAACCGCTACATCAAACCGTTCGGTTATATAAAGAATAATAACAATCCCTATTATAATAAGTGCTATTGTGCTCTGTGCCATATTTATTTCTCCTCTTATGAAAGTCCGCCATTTTATATGTGAGGTGATATATATCCGGATATCATATAAAATGCTTATATAAATATATTACTAAATATTATTGAACCCGTCAATTTCACACAAAAAACATTCACAAAAAATTTATACTTCATAAAATTTTGCGTAATACATATATCAGCAACAGATTGATAACTATTCTATAATTTGTTTGCGATATAATTGCAGAAATAAAAAGTAATATAACACGGCTGTACAGACAATACTTTACAGGTAATATCACTTTTTAAATAAATATAATTATATATTTTCAAATATTACATTATTGTTTCAGCCTTGTATGTATTGTTGTAATAATTACATTTTTGTAGTATAATTATACTGTTATAAATAAAGTATCTATGTTTGAAAATGATTCAGTTTCATTTTCACTGCTGCTTTATATTTGCTGAATCGGGAGAAAAGTTATGTCTGACTGTATTTTTTGCGGAAGACAACTGAATAACGAAGAAAAATGTGTGTGGTGCGGCTTTACACAGCAGCCAAAGGAAACCATTGCAGGCACTTTGCCTTACGGCACAAAACTTGGCAATTATGTAATAGGCTATGTAACCGCCATGGACGGTGAAAGCACAACATATTTTTCCTTTGATACCCAAAGCCAGAAAAGGGTGGTAATAAAAGAATTTCTGCCCGTTACCCTTGTGGCCCCCCGTCAGAACAATGAAATTGTTGTGCAGGAAACCAAGCAGGTGCTGTTTAAAAATCTGCTTATGGATTATATTGACCTTTATAAAACCCTGCAGAAAATAGACAGTGCCGCAATGCCTAAAATATATGATGTTTTCACCGCAAACAAGACAGCATATGTTGTTATGCAGAATATCAAAGGGCCTACCCTTACCCAGACCCTTATAAAAAGAGGCAAACCTTTTACTTTTAAAGAAACACGGTGGCTGTTCAACGACCTTTTTGTACTGATGGAAAAACTTTCAGCCTTTAACATCCATCATGGCGGCATAAGTGACGAAACTGTTATTGTAACACCTGAAAACACTGTTATGCTGACAGGCTTTGCTATTCAGGACCTAAGAACAAAAAATGACCATATTGCATATAAGCTGTATGATGGTTTTTCTGCACCTGAACAGTATTATTCTGATAAATTTCAGGGCATTTACACTGATATTTATGCTGTTGCCAGCCTTATATATTATTCTGTTGCAGGTAAAAAGCTGGAAAAAGGTGTGCTGGAAACCAAGGAAATCAGTCGTCTGTTCCCTAAGTATGCAGTGGAAGCTCTTAAATATGCCACCAAAACAGATTACAAGGAACGTATTGATTCCGTATCTGATTTTGTAATGATGCTTGATGACAAAGGCACTGTTATCAAGCCTAAATCACAGCCTGTAAAAGAATATAAAAACCAAAAGCTGATTCAGTATGGCATTCTTGCTGTTGCAGTTGTTGTGGTTTTGCTGCTGGCGTTCAGTGCTATCGGCAAAAAACCTGCAGAATCAGGTTCTGACAGCAACTCCGAATCAGTTTCACAGTCACAGACTGTTGTTGAAAAATCAGTGCCGAAGTTAATCGGTAAAAATTATGCTGACGTTATTGCCGACAGCAACTATCAGCTGGACTATACCTTTGTAAGGCTTGAAGCATACAGTGATGAATACGATGAAGGCAAAATATGCGATCAGTCGCCTGCCGCAGGTGAAACTATTGTTCCCGGAGGAACAATATACCTTACAGTAAGTGTCGGTAACAGAGCAGTTTATGTCCCTACAGGCATTATAGGCATAAGTTACAACGATGCTGCAAGAAAACTGGACGAAGCCGGAATTCAGTACCGTAAAGAGTATGTGGACCAGACAAGAGAATTTGTTTCCGGTATGGTTGCAGATCTCAGCATACCTGAAGGAAAAAAAATAAACACTGAGGATGACGTGCTTGTTGTATATGTTGCCAACGATAAACCGTTGCCTACAGCCACGCCAAAGCCTACTCCTAAACCAACTCCTACACCAACACCGGAACCTACTGTTGAGCCGACACCTGAACCTACCCAGGAACCTACACCCGAACCGACTGTTGAACCTACACCATCACCTGAATCAACAACCGATCCTGATACAGGAAATGCTGAAACCGAAGGTTAATGACAATGAAAAAACCCCTTTATACTCCATTGTATAAAGGGGTTTTCTTGTCGGGATGCTGCTAAATGAATCTGCTGTATCAAACAGATTTTATAAAAAACAAAAAGGTGGGCGAAACCCACCTTTAATTTGTTTATATTAGTTGTTTGTATATGGCAACAAAGCAACTGTACGAGCTCTTTTGATAGCTGTTGTAAGATGTCTCTGGTGCTGTGCACATGTACCTGTTACACGGCGAGGAACAATCTTACCTCTTTCTGTGATGTATTTTCTGAGCTTAGCTGTG
>SVMW01000024.1 GCA_015067215.1 Oscillospiraceae bacterium
AAAGGTGAGAGCCGTGTAAAAGTAGTTTTTAAGGGAACATCACTTTCGAGCTGCGGTGCCGAACGTTTTTTACTATTAAGTGCCGACGGAGTTTCACCGTTAAAGGAAAAACATATGATAGTATGTTGTAATAGGTGGTTTATAAACAAAGATATTTACTGTCTTTGTCCTGTTATAATTTCAGGGCAAAGGCATTTTTTATTTTTCGATAAATATATTACAGATACATCAAAACACAAAAATTTTTATGGAGGAAAACAAAATGTACAAAAAAGTACCTACCGACTTAAACTTTGTGCAGAGAGAAAAAGAAGTGCTCAATTTCTGGAACGAAAACCAGATTTTTGAAAAGAGCATGGAACAGACAAAGCAGGGCCCAACCTACACATTCTACGACGGCCCTCCGACAGCAAACGGCAAACCGCACATCGGCCACGTTCTTACACGTGTTATCAAGGATATGATTCCAAGATACCACACAATGAAAGGCGAATTTGTGCCAAGAAAAGCTGGTTGGGACACACATGGTCTGCCTGTTGAACTGGAAGTTGAAAAGCTTGTTGGCATCAACGGCAAAGAACAGATTGAGGCTTACGGCCTTGAACCATTTATTGCAAAATGTAAAGAAAGCGTTTGGAAATACAAAGGTATGTGGGAAGATTTCTCAGGTACAGTTGGTTTCTGGGCTGATATGGATGACCCATATGTAACCTACCACGACAACTTTATCGAAAGTGAATGGTGGGCACTCAAAACAATCTGGGAAAAAGGCCTGCTTTACAAAGGCTTCAAAATCGTTCCTTACTGCCCACGCTGCGGTACACCGCTTTCCAGCCACGAAGTTGCACAGGGCTACAAAGATGTTAAAGAACGCTCTGCAATTGCAAAATTCAAAGTTAAAGGCGAAGATGCACACATCCTTGCATGGACAACCACACCTTGGACACTGCCTTCCAACGTTGCACTCTGTGTAAACCCAAAAGAAGAATATGTAAAGGTAAAAATGGTGGAAGACGGCGCTGTTTACTATATGGCACACGCTCTGTGTGACAAAGTTCTCGGCGAAGACAAATACGAAGTTCTCGAAACATATGTTGGTACAGACCTTGAATACAAGGAATACGAACCACTGTGGAACTTTGTATCTCCAAAAGAAAAATGCTGGTATGTTGTATGCGACAGCTATGTAACACTCACAGATGGTACAGGTGTTGTTCACATTGCACCTGCATTCGGTGAAGACGACGCAAACGTTGGTCGCAAATACAACCTCCCGCTTGTTCAGCTTGTTGACGGCAAAGGCGAAATGACAGCAGAAACAAAATGGGAAGGCATGTTCTGCAAAAAGGCTGACGAAGAAATCCTCAAAGACCTGCGCGAAAGCGGCAAGCTCTTTGCAGCACCAAAATTTGAACACAGCTATCCACACTGCTGGCGCTGTGACACACCGCTCATCTACTATGCACGCGAAACCTGGTTTATCAAAATGACAGCTGTTCGCGAAAACCTTATCCGCAACAACAACACAATCAACTGGATTCCTGAATCTATCGGCAAAGGCCGTTTCGGCGACTGGCTGGAAAATGTTCAGGACTGGGGCATCTCCCGTAACAGATACTGGGGTACACCACTGAATATCTGGGAATGTGAATGCGGCCACAAACACGCAATCGGTTCAAAGGCAGAACTTAAAGAGATGAGCCCTAACTGCCCTGACGAAATCGAACTTCACCGTCCATTCATCGACGAAGTTACAATTACCTGCCCTGAATGCGGCAAGCAGATGAAACGTGTGCCTGAAGTTATCGACTGCTGGTTTGACTCCGGCTCAATGCCATTTGCACAGCACCACTATCCATTTGAAAACCACGATTTGTTCGAAGCACAGTTCCCTGCAAACTTTATCAGTGAGGCTGTTGACCAGACTCGTGGCTGGTTCTACTCCTTGCTTGCAATCTCCACACTGCTCTTTGACAAAGCTCCATTCAAAAACGTAATCGTTCTCGGTCACGTTCAGGACGAAAACGGCCAGAAAATGTCCAAGTCCAAAGGCAACGCAGTAGACCCGTTTGATGCACTTGAAACATATGGTGCTGACGCTATCCGCTGGTACTTCTATGCAAACAGTGCTCCTTGGCTGCCAAACCGTTTCCACGGCAAAGCAGTTACAGAATATCAGCGCAAATTTATGGGTACATTGTGGAATGTTTACGCATTCTTTGCACTCTATGCCGATATCGACAAATTTGACCCTACAAAATACACACTTGACAAGGCAACACTGTCTGTAATGGACAGATGGCTTCTTTCCAAACTCAACAGCACAGTTAAAGCAGTTGACGACCACCTTGCAAACTACTGCATTCCTGAAACCGCAAAGGTTCTGCAGGAATTTGTAGACGATATGTCCAACTGGTATGTTCGCCGCAGCCGTGAACGCTTCTGGGCAAAAGGCATGGAACAGGACAAAGTAAATGCTTATATGACATTGTGGACAGCACTTGTTACACTGTCCAAAATTTCAGCACCAATGATTCCGTTCATGACAGAACAGATTTATCAGAACCTTGTGCGCACAACTGATGAAAACGCACCGCTTTCTGTACATCTGTGCTCATTCCCTGAATGTGATGAAAGCTTTATCGATGCTGACCTTGAAGCTGATATGGCTCTGGTACTGGAAGTTGCAACACTTGCAAGAAGTGCACGTAATGTTTCCGGCATCAAAAACCGTCAGCCACTTTCAAAAATGTATGTAAAAGCTGACCGTGAACTCAACGACTACTATAAAGCAATCCTTGCAGATGAGCTCAATGTAAAAGAAGTTGAAGAAATCAGTGATGCAAGCGGCTACATCAGCTACAACTTCAAGCCACAGCTTAAAACACTCGGTCCTAAATACGGCAAACGCCTTGGCGAAATCCGTACAATGCTGGCAGAACTTGACGGTGGCAAAGCAAAAGCAGAACTTGATGCAAACGGTTCTATCGTTCTTGCAAGTCCTAACGGCGATATCACACTAACATCCGAAGACCTGCTTATCGAAACAAAACAGACCGAAGGCTTTGAATCTGTTGCTGACAACAATGTTATCGTTGCTCTTGACACACAGCTTACAGATGCACTTATCGAAGAAGGCTTTGTGCGCGAAATTATCTCCAAACTGCAGACAATGCGTAAAGACGCAGGCTTTGAAGTTATGGACCACATTGATGTATTCGTAAGCGGCAACGAAAAGGTTAGTGCTGTTATGACTGCAAATGCAGAAGAAATCAAAGAAAACGTACTTGCAGATTCCCTTACAGTTGCTCAGGCTGAAGGATATACAAAAGACTGGGATATCAACGGCGAAAAAGTTGTATTTACAGTTGTTAAAAAGTAGTTTTCCGTAATACACGGTTTTATTAAAAACAATTAAAAGAAACGGATGATATTCATCCGTTTCTTTTTTGTTTTGACATATTGCTCATACAGCGTTACAATGAAACTGATAATATAAAAAACTTTATTTTTGAAAGGTTTTGCATATTCAGATGATTTACAGTATTGATAAAAACGGCAAAGCGGCATATATGCAGCTTTATGAACAGGTACGAAAAGATATTGTCAAAGGTATTTACCCTTATGGCACAAAACTGCCGTCAAAACGCATAATGGCAGAAGAAACAGGGGTGAGTGTTATCACTGTGCAGCATACATATGAAATTCTGTGTGATGAAGGTTATGTGGAAAGCCGTCAGCGCAGCGGTTATTTTGTGCTCTACAGGGAAAAGGACTTTATTTCAACTACCGATATGCCTGTTGCAACAGCGCCAAAAAGTGATGAGACTTCAGGAGCAAAAAACGCTTTTCCGTTTTCGGTGTTAAGCAAAACAATGCGTAAAGTGCTCAGCGACTATGGCGAAGATATCCTTTCAAAATCTCCAAATCAGGGTTGCATGGAATTAAGGCAGGCAATTTCAGCTTATCTGACCCGCAGCACAGGTATAAATGTTCAGCCGCGGCAGATAGTTATAGGGGCAGGGGCGGAATACCTTTACAGCCTTACAGTTCAGCTGCTTGGCAATGACAGAAAGTTTGCACTTGAAGACCCCTGCTACGAAAAAATACGTCAGGTGTACACAGCAAACGGTGTGCAGTTTGACATGCTTAAAATGGTGTCGGACGGCATACTCACGTCGGAACTTGAACGAACCGATGCTACTGTGCTGCATATTACCCCATTCAACAGCTACCCTAGCGGAGTAACTGCAACAGCCTCCAAAAGATACGAATATATACGCTGGGCAGAAAAACGTGGAGGTGTTATTATTGAGGATAACTATGCGTCAGAGCTGACAGTTTCAATGAAAAATGATGACACGGTTTTTTCTTTGTCCAACACTTGTTATGTGGTTTATATCAACACATTTTCCGAAACCGTTGCCCCGTCAATGAGGGTGGGGTATATGGTTCTGCCGCAGCCAATGGTAGCAGATTTTGAAAATAAGCTGGGCTTTTATTCCTGTACAGTACCTGTGTTTGAACAGTATGTGCTGGCAGAGCTTATCAACAACGGCGACTTTGAACGCCATATTAACCGTGTGCGCCGTCAGCGCCGCAAGGAAAAGCAGGGCAGATAAAAGAAATCACATAAGCTTATTGTAATGAGGTGGCATAATGAACAATGAACTGAAAACGATAATTGCAGTTATCAGCATTGTGATTGCAGTATTTATAATTGTTTCACTGCTGATTGGCGGTGTAAATATAAGTGGAATGGAAATCCACAAGGGAATAAAGCTGAACTGAAACAATAAAACTTTGCGGGCGGATAATCTCCGCCCGTTTCAATTTGTGAAATCTGGTTATATAAAAACTTTCTTTTTTGGATATTTATTTAATATCAAAATGGAATATAATGAAATCATAAGATAAAAGTCCGGACAAATTTAACGGAAAGCAGGGACAGATTATGAACAAAAAGAAATTTACAGTGCGTGATATGGCAATGATTGGTGTTATGGCTGCCATAGTTTTTGTAGGCAACAATATACAGCTGCCTAAAATACCTACACCGCTTGGCCCTACACGTATCCATATCGGCAACGTTATGTGTATTCTTGCAGGTCTGCTGTTCGGGGCAGTGCCGGGCGGTCTTGCTGCAGGTTTAGGCGGTGCTATATATGACCTTATGGACCCGTTTTATGCAAAGGAATTCTGGATTACATTTATCCTTAAATTTGTAATGGGCTGGGTTGCAGGTTTTATTGCCAACAGCGGTTTAAAAACAAAGGTTAAGGTTATTGTGGCTGCGGTTATCGGCTCAATAAGCTATGTTGTTGTTTATCTCGGCAAAACATTCATTGTGGAATATCTCATTATGGGCAACCCATGGCAGACAGTTGCGGGTGTGCTTATCACAAAGGGTACAGCAAGTCTGATAAACGCATTGCTTGCAATGGTTATTTCGGTAATACTTTACTATATGATTGAACCATCACTTTCCCGTGCAGGACTGGTAAAAAACAAAATCGTAAAATAAATTGTTGAAATACAAGGTTAAAATAAAGGGTATGTATTTGTAAATTACCTCACAAAACAACAGGAGAATACTTCCTTAAATACCCAAAACAGAGACGGTACAGCTTTGCGGCTGTACCGTTTTTGTTTATACAGCTGTAAAACTGCCTGTGTGTTTGTGCAATATGCAGAAAGTGAAAATAGTGTATAACAGCTATTGACAATTATATCGGTTGACGATATAATAAAAGCGTAAAATATATCGTAAGCCGATATATCGGTGGCCGAAAGGAGAGGTAATATGGGAACAGCACAGGGTGCATTGACAGAGGCGGTTTTTTACATACTGCTTTCGCTTACACAAAGCCGCCACGGCTATGGCATAATGCAAAATGTGACACAGCTTTCAAACGGCAGAATCAACCTTGCGGCAGGCACACTTTATGGCGCAATAAACACATTGCTGGAAAAAGGCTGGATAGAAGCATTGCCTGAAATAAAGGACAGCCGCAAAAAGGAATATATAATAACAACTGAAGGTCTTGAAACTTTAAAGGTAGAACTTGCAAGACTGGAAGAACTTTTGACAAACGGAAAAGGTGTTTTGGGGGTATAAACTATGAAAAAAGTTGTGCGAAAAGTTTTTTGGGCATGGCAGGCAGAGGAAGAAGAACAGTGGCTTAACGAAATGGCAAAGGAAGGTTGGGTGCTTTGCGAAGTAGGCTGGTGCAAATACACCTTTGAACCTTGTGAAAAAGGGGAATATCAGTTCCGTCTGGAATATCTGGCAAACAATATCGGCCACAGCGAAAGTGTAAAGTATATCAACTTTATCGAAGAAACAGGTGCGGAATATGTAGGTAACTGGATGCACTGGGTATATTTCCGTCAGAACACTGCAAAAGGCGATTTTGAACTGCACTCCTCCCGTGCTTCTAAAATCAAATATATGGAACGCGTTACAGGCCTTATCAGCGGCCTTGCAATTGCAAATCTTGTTATCGGTGCAAGCAATATTCTTATCACTCTGGTTACCGGCACAAGTTTTAATATTATTGGTATTGCAAATATTATCCTTGCCTGGTTTTTGTACAGAGGTTACAAAAAAATCAATGCAAAGTGCCGTAAACTGGTGGAGGAACAGCAGCTGTTTGAATAACTGAAAATCAGAAAGTCTCCTTTTTAAAAGGAGACTTTTGTTTTTTCAGCTTTGTGCTATAATGAAATTATTAAAGTACCGAAAGGAAAAACATATGCTTAACCCTCTGTTTAAAAAATTCCGCATTGCAAACCTTGCACTGTTTGTCTGTGCAATGGTGTGCCTTGTCTGCTATGATACATTCCGCGGTGTGTGGCTTAAAGGCTTTACAAGCTTATGGTTTGTGCTGATTGGGCTTGTTAACCTTATTTTTGCAAAAAAGACGGGGATAAACAATACAAAACCTGTTTATTTTATATTTACAGGCCTGTTTCTGGGTATGTGTGCCGATGTATTGCTTGCGGTGTTTTTTGAAGCAGGCATTGTTGCTTTTGCTCTTGGCCACGTTATGTATCTTGCAGCTTTTTATATGTTGCAGAAACCCCGCAAAGCTGATTTTGTCATAGCAATACCGGTTATCGCAGTTTCGGTTTATATTGTAATCGGTACACCATTTATCACTATTGAAGACAGTTTTATCAGATATTTCCTGATTGTGTATGCGGTAATAATATCCCTTATGCTCAGTAAGGCATGGAGCAATTTTATAGCGGGAAAGTCTGCTGCAACGCTGATTATTGCTTTCAGCAGTGCGCTGTTCTGGTTTTCTGACTTAATGCTTGCTGTTGATATGTTCGGCACTCCAAGCCGTCTGGTGTGGATTTTGTGCAGCTACAGTTACTGGCCGGCACAGAACCTCATTGCCCACAGTATGTTTCATTTTGTAAAGGAACAGCAAAGGCAGAAAATTCACCGCAATACACTGAGGGTAAACACAAAAGAACTGTAATAATATGTAGGGACAAGCGTCCCTTATGTTACATGGCATCGCCGCTTTCTGTTGATGAAAACAGGGCAGGTATGCTGCATATTGCAGAAATACCCACAACGGTATAGACAATTCTTGACAGCAGACTGCCGCTGCCGAATATAAATGCCACAAGGTCAAAGTTGAGAACGCCTATAAGTCCCCAGTTAAGCCCGCCGACTATGAGCAGGGCAATAAAAAGTTTATACATCATAATTTGCAGATCAATCCTTTCAGTTTACAGCCGTAAAGGCTCTTTTGCGGATATTATGCACATAAAAATCCCGATTAAACATTTTTTGTTTAACCGGGATTGTTTTTGTGTTGCGGTATATTGCGGTTATCTGTTCAGGTCCTGTACAAAAAGGTCCACACTTGCATCACTTGGGTAGAAGGTGAATTCATCGAGCAGGCTTACATGTGTAATGTCGGCACATTCAGGGGCACAGGAACGCTTGAACTGACCTACTGCAAATTTGCGGTAGAACATTTTAAGTTTTTCGGAAATATATTCCTTGCTGAATTCGCCTTCAAATATACCATATGAAAGTTCAACTGTTTCTTTTGGCGATACCTTTGAAACCACTGTGCAGTAGATAAAGAAATCAATAAGCTTGTATGGTGCAAGAATATCCTCTGTTTTCTGCAGAATTTCACCGCCGTGAGGGATAAGCTCAGGGCTTACAGGCACATTCAGCACCTTGTCAACAGCTTCTTTTACTCCGCCGAAAATTTCCAGCTCTGTAATATATGGAAGCATAGTTCTCATAACTGTTTTGGAGATGCAGCAGTTTACATTGTAGCTTGCCAGCTGGTCGCCGCCATAGGTGGAAAAACCAAGGGCTTCTTCGCTTAAATCGCCTGTACCTACCATAATTGCACCAATATGGTTTGCCATGTTGAGAGCATTCATTGTTCTTGTTCGGGCCTGTACATTTTCAAAGGTGACATCAGGGGTAACACCATCGTGTCCCACACTTAAAAGTGCAGCACGGCAGGTGTCGGTAATATCAACGGTTTTAAGGCTTATACCTAAGCCGTCGCACAATTCTCCTGCAAGTCCTCTTGTGGTTTTGCTTGTGCCAAAGCCCGGCTGTGTGATAACATACATGCCTTTTTTATCAAGGCTGAGCATGCGGAAAGTTTCGGCACATACAAGCAGTGCCATTGTGCTGTCAAGCCCGCCCGAAAGGTTTAAAACTATGTTTTTGCAGTTGATGTTTGCCAGGCGGTTTGCAAGGGATTCGCACTGCATGTCAAACAGGTCAAGGCAGTATTCTTTTTCAGGAACATTTGCAGGGATAAGAGGGTTTTTGCTGTAACGTAAAGGAAAACGCACCATTTCTGCATAGTCTGTTTCGTCGCAGCAGACAGTGCTGAGAGCTGTTTTTTCAGTTTCAAATACGCAAGGCGCATTTTTTATGCCGTCAAAATTGTGGTGAACATCTGCTGTACCATTTTTTACGACACCAATGACAGGCATATAAAAATCAGGATGTGTGGAATAGCCGTTGCCCGCAGTGTTGAGCACAAAAGCTGTGCCGTATTTTTCGCTGATTGCTTTAAGTGCTTTTATCCACAGATATTTCTGGCCGGCAAGGCCTTTTTCCATCCAGTTTACAAAAACAATGTCGGTTCCGTTGCATATAGAATTAATATTTTCAAAAAGTTCGCTGCTGTTTTGTACAACGCGGCAGCTGAAGCCTGAAATCACACAGCGGCTGCCGTTTTCGGCAGCTGTATTTATTACAGGGGTAAAAGTTTTGTTTTCGGTGCACAGTTTGTCTGCAACAACAGAAATTCCGTGCTGTGAAGCTTTTCTGCAAAGGGTTTCCATGTTGGAATTGTAGCTGTTTACAGCCCATCCGGCAGTTTTTACAACCCCTGCCTTCGAACCGAACTGAAAGCCTGCAGGAAAAACAATAACGTCGCATTTTTCACTTATACAGCGGTCAAGCTGCTGCATTGCGGCTTCAAAATTTGCGGTGATATTCATTGGTTTTATTCTGAAATTGGCAATATAAATCTTCATAGCAAACTCCCACATAAATGTATTCCTGTCAATCAGTATACCAAAAAATAAAGGTGCTTTGCAATTATAATTGATGTGTTTATTGATAATATAAATAAAATGTTGTAAAAAAGTAATATAAATGTTAAAATGTTTATTATTTAATTTACCGCTGAGGAGATTGTTATGGAAAAATTATTACATCTTATTGAAAAACAGCCAATGCTCACTCCGGCACAGATGGCGGCTATGCTGGATATGACAGAAGAAGAAGTTTCTTCCGCAATTGAAAAGTTTAAAAAGGACGGTATCATCAAAGGTTATCGTGCACTTATAGATTGGGAAAAAGTTACACAGAACCACGTTAAAGCACTTATTGAACTTCGTGTTACACCTAAAAAAGGCCGTGGTTTTGAGGAAATTGCACAGGTTATTGCCGATATGGACGAAGTAAGTGCTGTTACACTTATCAGCGGCGGCTATGACCTGCTGGTAGAAATTACAGCAAAATCTTTCCAGGAAATTGCTATGCTTGTTGCAAAAAGACTTTCGCCGCTGGATGATGTATACGGTACCAAAACAAACTTTGTGCTGCGCAGCTACAAAGTGAACGGTGTTCCTTTTGTTGACGAAGACAAGGATGAAAGGGGCTTTAATTTAATCTGATGGATTACGGTAAAGTATTGAACCCTGTTATCGTAAAGGAAAAACCATCGGGCATCCGCCGTTTTTTTGACATTGCCAGCACAATGGAGGACTGCATTGTCCTCGGTGTAGGCGAACCGGATTTCAAAACCCCATGGTCTATACGGGAAGCAGGTATAACAAGCCTTGAAAAAGGCCGTACCTTTTACACTTCCAACAGCGGTCTTATGCCGCTCAGAGAAGAAATTTGCAGATATTTGAAGCGTCGCTTTGATCTTTCCTACGAAACCGACGAAGTTATGGTTACTGTCGGCGGCAGTGAAGGCATTGATGCCTGCATGCGTGCGGTGCTGTGCCCGGGAGATGAGGTTATTGTGCCATTCCCAAGCTATGTAAGCTACGGCCCTATGGCGCGCCTTGCAGGGGCAAATGTTGTGCCTGTAAACACAAAAGCAGAAAATTCCTTCCGCATTACAGCAGAAGAACTTAAGGCTGCCATAACAGAAAAAACAAAACTTCTTGTTCTGCCTTATCCGTCCAACCCTACAGGTGCGGTTATGAGAAAAGAACATCTGGAAGAAATTGCCGCAGTTCTGCGCGGTACCGATATTTTTGTTATGTCAGACGAAATCTATGCTGAACTTACATATGGTGATGTCCGACATGTAAGCATTGCATCAATTGACGGAATGAAGGAACGCACAATCCTCATAAACGGCTTTTCCAAATCCCATGCAATGACAGGCTGGCGCCTCGGTTATGCCTGTGCACCAAAACCTGTTCTGCAGCAGATGATTAAAATTCATCAGTTTGCAATAATGTCCGCACCTACAACAAGTCAGTATGCTGCTATTGCTGCACTCAGTCAGTGCGATGAACAGGTTGAGGAAATGCGTACACAGTACAATCTGCGCCGCAAGTTCCTTACAAGCGAGCTTAAAAGACTCGGCCTGCCAAGCTATGATGCAGAGGGCACATTCTATGTGTTTGCCGATATCCGTGCAAGCGGCTTGTCCAGTGAAGAATTCTGCGAAAAACTTATGTACTCCCGCCGTGTTGTGGTTGTGCCGGGCACAGCTTTTGGTGATGCGGGAGAAGGCTTTGTACGTATAAGCTATTCCTACTCCATTGACCATATCCAGCAGGCTCTTGTGCGCATCGAAGCCTTTATGCAGGATATTAAGGACGGAAAAATCCAATAAATATTCAGCGGTCAGACCGCAATATATAAAAATAATTTTGAAAGGAGATTATACAATGGAAACACAGAAAAAACGTGTATTCAGCGGCATACAGCCAACAGGGGCATTTACATTAGGAAATTATCTGGGAGCTGTACGCAACTGGCCATTGCTCCAGGACGAATATGACTGCATCTATTGTGTAGTAGACCAGCACGCCATTACAGTAAGGCAGACTCCGGCAGACCTGCGCAAAAAAACCTACGAAGCCGCAGCAATGCTGCTTGCAAGCGGCATTGACCCGCAGAAATCGCTGCTGTTTGTGCAAAGCCACGTTCCGCAGCACGCACAGCTTTCATGGGTGCTCAGCTGCAACGCTCAGTTTGGCGAGCTCAGCCGTATGACACAGTTCAAAGATAAAAGCGCAAAACATGCTGATAACATTAACACAGGTCTGTTCACATATCCTGTTCTGATGGCAGCAGACATTCTGCTTTACGGTACACATTATGTGCCTGTAGGCGGCGACCAGAAACAGCACGTTGAACTTGCCCGTGACATTGCACAGCGTTTCAACAACGCATACAGCGAAACTTTTGTACTGCCTGAACCTATGATTCCAAAGGTAGGCGCAAGAATTATGTCTCTGCAGGAACCTACAAAGAAGATGTCCAAGTCTGACTCAAACGAAAAAAGTTTTGTTCTTATGACAGACAGTGCCGACGTTATCATGAAAAAGTTTAAATCTGCAGTTACCGACAGTGATGGTATTGTAAGATACGATGTGGAAAACAAACCGGGCATTTCCAACCTTATGGGCATCTATTCCGTAATGACAGGCAAAACAATGGCTGACATTGAAAAGGAATTTGACGGTCAGGGCTACGGAACCTTCAAAACAGCAGTTGCAGAAAGTGTTATCACAGCACTCAAACCTGTTCAGGACGAATACAATCGTATTCTTGCAGACAAGGCTTATCTGGAATCAACACTCAAAGACGGTGCACAGAAAGCGCAGTACGTTGCAAACAAGCTTGTTAACAAAGTTTACCGCAAGGTCGGTTTTGCACAGTTTTAATATTTACAGACAGAACAGAAGATGGAAACATCTTCTGTTTTTTATTACATAGTGAGCTGTCAAACCACTTGCTATATTTGCAAAAAAATAGTAGAATAAAATAGATATAATATATGTAAAAATGGAGTATTATGGAAAATTATAATATTTCGGCATCAATAGTGGTTTACAACAGCCCTGAAGATGCTTTCAAAACAGTGGAAACTGTGCTGAAACACACAAAGAAACTTGATTTTGACCTGTATGTTATCGACAACAACTCGGCCGATAAAATAGGTGAAGGGTTAAAGGAAAAGTTTACAGAACCGCATTACATTCTTCTGGATGAAAATGTGGGGTTTGGCAGGGGACACAACAAGGTTCTGGATAAAATTAATTCGAAATACCATTTTATCATCAACCCTGACATACTTATAAATGAAGAAACCATAATAAAGCTGTGTCAGTTTATGGATAACCATCCGGAATGTTCAATCTGCTGCCCGCAGGTTTTAAACCCTGATGGCAGTGTGCAGTACCTTGCAAAGCGCCGACCCACATTGTCTGCACTTCTGGCAAGAAGAATCCACAAAGGTCCGTTTAAAAATATTGAGGATAAATATCTTGCAATGGAACTTGACCATTCAAAACCGTTTGAAGCCGAGTTCTGTACAGGATGTTTTTCGGTAATCCGCACAGATGTTTTCAAAAAGATAAAAGGCTTTGACGAAACATATTTCCTCTATTTTGAGGATGCTGACATTACAATGGAAGCAAAAAAACACGGCAAGGCTTATTATACACCTGAAGCCACTGTGATACACATGTGGCATAGGGAAACTGCAAAAAGCTTCAAACCCTTTATGCAGCAGCTGAAATCCATGTTTATTTATATGAAAAAATGGGGATATAAGTTATAACCCTTAAAGGAGTGTTTAATATGAAAGGTATAGTTTTAGCAGGCGGTGCAGGCACACGTCTTTATCCGCTTACAATGGTAACATCAAAGCAGCTTTTGCCGGTTTATGACAAACCGATGATTTACTACCCTATTTCCACACTTATGCTTGCGGGCATCAAGGATATTCTTATCATCTCCACACCGCAGGACACACCTCGTTTCGAGGCTCTGCTTGGTGACGGCAGCCAGTTTGGCATCAACCTTTCCTACAAGGTTCAGCCATCTCCTGACGGACTAGCACAGGCATTCCTTATCGGTGAAGAATTTATCGGTGATGACGCTTGTGCAATGGTGCTTGGCGACAATATTTTCTACGGCAATGGTTTTGGCAAAATTCTGCGCGAAGCAGCAGAAAATGCAGAAAACGGCCGTGCAACAGTGTTTGGCTATCACGTTGAAGACCCTGAACGTTTCGGCATCGTTGAATTTGACGAAAACGGCAAGGTAATCTCCGTTGAAGAAAAACCTGCAAAACCAAAGAGCAACTATGCAATTACCGGCCTTTATTTCTATAACAGGGAAGTTGTGGAAGAAGCTAAAAAAGTTAAGCCGTCAGCACGCGGTGAACTTGAAATCACAACCCTCAATGACCAGTATCTGCAGAGAGGCCTGCTGGACGTAAAATTGCTTGGCCGCGGATTTGCATGGCTTGATACAGGCACAATGGACAGCCTTGTTGAAGCAGCAACATTTGTACAGATGGTAGAAAAACGCCAGAGCATCAAAATTTCCGCTCTTGAAGAAATTGCATACCGCAACGGCTGGATAAGCAAGGAAAAACTGCTTGAATCCGCTGAAAAATACGGCAAGAGCCCTTATGGCGTGCATCTTAAAAAGGTTGCAGACAACAAAGTAATGTATTAATCAATTGAGGTATATATGAAAATATTAATTACAGGCTCAAAAGGTATGCTTGCAACACAGGTTATTGCAGACCTTGAAAGAGGTTATACCGAACTGGGCGAAGTGCCTGCTGCATTGAAAAACGCACAGCTTGTGCTTGCTGATGTTGAAGAACTTGACATAACAGACAAGGCAGCTACAGAAAAATTTATAGAACTGCATCGTCCCGATGTTGTTATCAACTGTGCGGCATACACAAATGTTGACGGCTGTGAGTCCAATCAGGACACTGCTTTTATGGTAAATGCAATAGGCAGCCGCAACCTTGCAATTGCCTGCGAAAACACAGGTGCAAAACTTGTGCACGTTTCCACAGACTATGTATTCCGCGGGGATGAACCAACACCAAGAAGAGAATATGACATGCCTTGGCCAATCTCGGCTTACGGCAAAACAAAATATGCAGGCGAACAGTTTGTACGCCGGTACTGCAGAAAAAGCTTTATTGTCCGCACAGCGTGGCTTTACGGCTACAACGGCAAAAACTTTGTAAAGACTATGATATGGCTTGCAAAGGAAAAAGGCGGAGCAAAGGTAGTTAACGACCAGCATGGCAACCCTACAAACGCGGCAGACCTTTCACACCATCTGCTCAAAATTGCAGCAAGCGAAGAATACGGCACATACCACTGCACAGGCAATGGAGAATGCACCTGGTTTGAATTTGCAGCAGAAATTGCGCGTCTTGCAGGCTATGAAGGTGTGATGAGCCCTTGCACAAGCGAGGAGTTTCCTACACCTACAAAACGCCCGGCATATTCATCACTTGACAATATGATGCTGCGCGTTACAGTGGGCGACGAAATGCGCCACTGGAAAGATGCCCTCAAGGCATATTTTGACAATCAGAAATAATTTTTAACGGAGAATATAAAAATGACAATTATCGTAACTGGCGGTGCCGGCTTTATCGGTTCAAACTTTGTGTTCCATATGCTTGCAAAATATCCTGATTACAGAATTATCTGTCTGGACAAACTCACATATGCAGGCAACCTTTCCACCCTTAAAGGTGTAATGGACAACCCTAATTTCCGTTTTGTAAAAGCTGACATCTGCGACAGAGAAGCTGTTTACAAACTGTTTGAAGAAGAAAAACCTGACATTGTGGTTAACTTTGCCGCAGAAAGCCATGTTGACCGCTCTATCGAAGACCCGGGCATTTTCCTCAAAACAAACATAGAAGGTACAGCAGTGCTTATGGACGCATGCCGTAAATATGGCATTCAGAGATATCATCAGGTTTCCACAGACGAAGTTTACGGCGACCTTCCTCTTGACCGTCCTGACCTTTTCTTCACAGAAGAAACACCAATCCACACATCCAGCCCGTATTCTTCCTCCAAAGCAGCAGCCGACCTGCTGGTTATGGCTTATCACAGAACATATGGTCTGCCTGTGACAATCAGCCGTTGTTCCAACAACTACGGCCCATACCATTTCCCTGAAAAACTTATTCCGCTGATGATTGCAAACGCACTTAACGATAAGCCTTTGCCTGTTTACGGCGAAGGTATCAATGTGCGCGACTGGCTTTATGTTGAAGACCACTGCAAAGCCATTGACCTTATCATTCACAAAGGCCGCGTAGGCGAAGTTTACAACATTGGCGGCCACAACGAAATGAGAAACATCGATATCGTTAAAATCATCTGTAAGGAACTTGGCAAAGGCGAAGAACTGATTACATATGTAACAGACAGAAAAGGCCACGATATGCGTTATGCAATCGACCCTACAAAAATTCATTCTGAACTTGGCTGGCTGCCTGAAACAATGTTCAAAGACGGCATAAAAAAGACAATTCAGTGGTATCTTGACAACAAAGACTGGTGGGAAGAAATCATCAGCGGTGAATATCAGAACTACTACGAAAAAATGTACAAAGACAGATAAAACATCTCAAAAGGCAGGTCATTGGACCTGCCTTTTTTCTTTTGTGAATTTATAATGATAAAAAATTACAATCGTTGACAAAAAAATATGTTAGTGCTACGATTTATTAATAAATATTTTATTTATATTTGCTTAAATATGTGTTTGTATACAAGTGAATTATGTATATTTACTTTATTAATATAATTTTCAGCGAGGTAAAAACAATGAAATTAGGTTTTATAGGCTGCAGTAATATTACAAAAGCAATGATGAGAAGTTTTATCAGCCAGAAAGCTGTGGACGCAAAGGATATTATTGCCTATGACTGCGACAGATACACACTTTTCAGGGTTGAAGAAGAATACGGAGTGAGAACAACCGACTCCAGAAAAGAAGTTGCACACAACTGTGACATCATTATTCTTTCTGAAAGAACACAGCACTATTATGATGCAGCTCACGAAATAAGAAAAATTATCCGTCCGGAACAGATACTTGTCAGCACTGCACCAAACATGCCAATTTCTGCAGTTGAAGAACGCTTTGGTGATGATGTAAAAATTATCAGGGCAAAACCAAATACACCTGCAATTGTTGGCGAAAGCATGACAGGCATCTGTCACAATGCCCTTGTTACTCATGAGGAATTTGTAAATGTATGCCATCTGATGAGTTGTTTTGGCGTGGTTGAAAAAGTACCTGAAAGTCTTATGGACGTTGTTATTGCGGTAAGCAGTTCATCCCCGGCTTATGTATTTATGTTTATTGAAGCTATGGCAGATGCAGCATCCGCTGACGGCATGCCCCGTGCACAGGCCTATGAATTTGCGGCACAGGCGGTTCTGGGCAGTGCAAAAATGATTCTGGAAACAGGCAAGCATCCGGGCGAACTCAAGGACATGGTTTGTTCTCCTGGCGGCACAACACTGGAAGCTATCCGCGTGCTGGAAGCACATGGTCTGCGCGGCAGTGTTTTTGAAGCAGTAAAAGCCTGTGCGGCTCACTGCAAAAAAGTAACTGACAAATAATCGTCTATCTTCAATAAATACAGAGGTGTTGTTATGAAATTAGGATTTATCGGCTGTGGCAATATGGCACAGGCTATGATTAAAGGTATTGTTTCAAAAGAAATAATGAAAAGCGAAGATATTATTGCTTCCGATGCATACAGACCCGGGCTTGAAAAGGCACAGCAGCTGTATAAAATTAAAATTGCAGAAAACAACGCAGAAGTTGTGGATTATGCAGATATAATTGTACTTGCGGTAAAACCATATATGTATTCAGAAGTAGCTGCTGAAATAAAGGATATGATAAAAGACAATCATATTATTCTTACAATAGCCGCGGGCAAAACACTCAGCTGGATGGCAGAGCAGTTTGGTGATAATGTAAAAATTGTGCGCACAATGCCAAATACACCTTCAATGGTGGGCGAAGGCATGACAGGTATATGCAAAAACAAATATGTTGCACAGGCAGAATTTGACGAAATCTGTGCAATACTCCGCGGTTTTGGCAGGGTAGGTGTTGTATCAGAAGACCTTATGGACGTTGTTACTGCAGTAAGCAGTTCTTCACCTGCATACATTTTTATGTTTATTGAAGCTATGGCAGATGCAGCTTCTGCTGACGGTATGCCACGCGAGCAGGCTTACGGTTTTGCGGCACAGGCGGTTCTGGGCAGTGCAAAGATGATTCTGGAAACAGGCAAGCATCCGGGTGAACTCAAGGATATGGTATGTTACCCTGGCGGCACAACTCTGGAAGCAGTACGTGTTCTTGAAGACCACAAACTGCGCAGCAGCGTTTTTGAAGCTATGAAAGCCTGTGTGGTACACGCCAAAAAAATGTAAAGTCAGGCAGAAAACCTGCACAGGTATGTCACAGGCAGCACGGTTTGCTGTATTGTTCATACCATACAAGTCAATCCAACACACAATTCATTTAACAAAAAAGGTAGATATTATGAAAAAAGCTTTAGGTATTCTCGGCGGTATGGGGCCTCTTGCCACAGCGGACCTGTTTACAAAAATCGTTACAATGACACAGGCGGAAAGTGACAGAGAACATATCCGAATATATATAGACAACAATTCACAGATAACCGACCGTACCGCAGCAATTCTCCACGGCGGAGAAAGCCCTTTGCCTTATATGACCGAATCTGCAAAAAAACTGCAGGAAATCGGTGCTGACTGCATAATAATGCCATGCAACACGGCACACTACTATCTGCCACAGCTGCAAAAGGCGGTAAATATCCCATTTATCAGTATTATTCATCAGGCAGTGAAAGTGTCAAAACAGCGTTATCCCGGGCAGAAAGCAGGCATATTGTCTACCACAGGCACACAGGATGCAAGGGTTTATTACGATGTGTTTACAGCTGAAGGTGTGGATGTTATAGAGCCAAACGAAGAAGAACGCAACATACTTATGGATATAATCTACAATGGTGTAAAAGCCGGCAGAATACCGACTGACCCTGCACCTTTTGAAAAAGTGCTGTCACAGATGGCACAGCGTGGGGCGGACTATTTTGTTCTGGGATGTACAGAGCTTCCTGTGGCGGTGCAGTCGCTTAAGCTTGAAAACAAATTTGTGGATGCCACAGCGGAACTTGCCAAAGCGGCAATAGAGTTCTGCGGTTATACACCAAGAGATATATAAACAGATAAATTATTGTTGATACATATAAAAAATCCTGTACTGAAATTCAGTACAGGATTTTTGTTTTACGCAGGTCAGTTTGTAATTTTTTCTTTTTTCAGTTTTTTACACAGCTGTTCTGCAAAGGCATTTACTGTATAAACTGCCAGGAAAAGCAGCACAGGTGTAATACCAAAAGCATATCTGGCCTTTGTTTCCCAGAAAGAGAAGAAGATTATACTGCCAAGCAGAATAATCTGCATAAGCATAGGCATATTCCACTGTTTTTTGTGCCAGTTTACAAAACCGCTTATAACTGCAAGCAGCAGTACTGCAAAGTGCAAAGCATCCGCTGCATATCTGAACAGACTGGTAAACGGCATTCCCTCAATAAGGAAATAATGGGTAAAGTTGGCTGAACGCTGATTGTTCAGGTATTGTTCCGCATCAAACATTCCGCTGCCGTAGGTTATGCCGTATTTGAGATTTAAAAATTCAATATAGCTTTTCGGGGTGTATACCGAATAATACTCCTTAAGTTTTTCTGCGGCAGCTTCCTTGCGGCTTTCATAATCAGGGAAACTGTACATATAGTCAACATCAGACTGACTGTAGTTGCCTTCGTCATGTGCACCGTACATCAGCCACATAGTAACAGGAAAATCATTTACAGCCTTGTCGGAATAGTCAATCCAGCTGTTGTGGTTTACATAAAAGTTCCAGCCTGCAAGAGTAATTATAAATGCAACGGCAACAACAAGGCCGTTTTTTACAAAACCTTTTTTGTCGCAGAATGCTGAAAAAATAAGGATGGCGGCAAGCACAATTACAATGCTGCCTTTCATAAAATAACCTGCCCACAGCACAATACCGCAAAGAATGTTCAGCAAAATCTGTTTTTTGCCGCTGTTTTCACGGGCTTTCATATAAAGCAGAACACCTGCTGACAAGAAAGGAAGTGCAAGAGTGTCGGAATAATATCTGTGTGCCCATAGATAAAATGGAATGTAAACACAGCACAGAAGCAGGAAAACAAGATGCATATTGCGGTTTTTGAACACCCTTGCAGCTATGCGGTAAAGGAAAAATACTGCCAGCACAATCATTAAGCAGTTTATCATGACACCCCAGGTTTCCGCAGTGTCGGAATATATGTTTATGCCCATCATATGCACCGGCAAAAACATAAGCATAATAAAAATGGCATTGCCAAGGGTGTTTTTGCAGATGGTAAAATATGAACTGTAAGGAATAATATTGCCGTTTTCCAGCCAGTAATCTGCCGATTCCACAAGCACCGCAAGGTCACTTACGGGAACTGTCATTGTGGTTATGCCGAAAAGGCTGAGGGAAATAAACAGAACTGCAAAAATTGCAGCAACGGTTATTCTGTACCATTTTTGCGGAATTTCAGGCAGATAAAGGGCGGCAAAGGCGACAAAACATAAAACAAATGATGCACCTGCCAGCAAAACTGTTTTTGGAACAAAGTTTCCGTCAGCATGCAGGAAACCTGCTGTAAAAATCCATACTGCAAAAACTGAGAATATTATATAAAAACAATTAAAGCTGAATTTTTTAATCATAATTGTCTTCCTCATAAATTTTTTGTTATTTAATTATACTTAATATACATATAAATTGCAAACAGATAAAAATTAAAATAAAACGATTAAAATTCCAGTTTTTTCCTAAACTTATGTTAATGAAAAAAACGGAGATGAAATTATGAACAAAAAAGAAATTGCACTGCTTGCTTCCCTTGTTTTAACAACGGTGATTTCGGTGCTGTCAGGGCAGATTTACGAGGCGGAAACAATACGGGCAAATACACTCAGACTGCACATTATTGCCAACAGCGACAGTGCCGCTGACCAGCAGCAGAAACTGTATATCAGGGATAAACTGCTGGAAATGGAGGATATACTGCCGGATAATGCCCAAAATATTGACCATGCATTATCAGTTGTAAGAGGAAATCTGCCTGTTATTGAAAAACGCATAAATACTTTGCTTAAAAACAGCGGAGCAGAATACGGTGCAAGCTGTTCGATTGAGAATTATTATTTTGACACAACCGAATATTCTGATTTTATTCTGCCACAGGGTGAATACACAGCACTTACTGTGCGGCTGGGTAAAGCAGAGGGCAGAAACTGGTGGTGTGTGATGTACCCTGCCCTGTGCAGTACCAGCTGCGGTGAAATTGCCCTTGAAAACAGCAGCAGTTTTATAAAAGTACAAAGACCGGCAATGAGATTTAAAGTGGTGGAAATATATGAGGAATTAAAAAATAAACTTAAAACCAATACAGCGGAAAAATATGACCATACAGGCTGATGCCTTGCGGCAGTAAAAACGCTGTATTGTAAAAAAGATGTCTGTATGATACTATAAATCTGAAAAAAATCAGATTTACAGGTATAAAAAATGTTTTGTAATTTATGTCCACGCAACTGCAATGCCGACCGCAGCAAAAATGTCGGTTACTGCAAAATGACAGATACTTTAAAGGTGTCCCGTGCGGCACTGCACTTCTGGGAAGAACCCTGTATTTCAGGGGAAAACGGCAGTGGTACAGTGTTTTTTTCGGGCTGCAATATGGGCTGCGTATACTGTCAGAATCAGGACATTTCCCACCAGGGCTTCGGCAGGGAAATTACTGTGGAACGCCTTGCGGAAATTTTTATCGAGCTTCAGAACAAAAAGGCACACAATATTAACCTTGTAACCCCTACACATTTTGTTCCACAGATTGTTCAGGCAACAGAAAAAAGCCGTAAAAATGGCTTGTCCATACCTGTGGTATACAACACAAGCGGCTATGAAAAGGTGGAAAACATTGAAAGATTAAAGGGAACAGTGGATGTTTTTCTGCCTGATTTCAAATATATCAGCAGCACAACAGCACAGAAATATTCCTTTTGTGCCGATTATCCTGATGCTGCAAAACAGGCAATAGCTGCAATGGTTAAACAGACGGGTCCCTGCGTGTTTGACGATGACGGAATTATCAGGAAGGGTGTAATTGTACGTGTGCTTGTGCTGCCCGGACATACCGATGAGGCAAAACAGATTATAGAATATCTGTACTCAACATACGGGGATGATATTTTTATAAGTATAATGAGTCAGTACACCCCTTGCACCAATCTGGAAAAATACCCTGAAATAAACCGTAAACTTACCTGGAAAGAATACGATGACGTGGTGGACTTTGCTGCAGAACTGGGAGTGGAAAACGGTTTTGTGCAGGAGGGAGAATCAGCAAGCGAAAGTTTTATTCCGCCATTTAACCTTGAGGGTGTGTAAAAAATAATATTTAAAGAACAAATCTCTTTTAAGGGTGATAAGCACCTTTGAAAGAGATTTTTGTTTGCAGAATAAATCAAAGCGGACGCTGATATAAATTAAATAGTAATGTTTATAAGGCGGGTGGCAGCTTTTGAAAAAGGATAATTCTTTTCTTAAGGCAGGGGCAATACTTGTTCTGTCGGGTTTTGCAGTTAAAGTGCTCAGCGCGGCCTATCGTATTCCTTTAACCAGAATGATGGGTGCAAGCCTTATGGGTGTTTACAGTTCGGTACTTAATGTTTTTATGCCCTTTTTTGCCTTTGCAACATCGGGGATAATACCTGCAATTTCACGTTTTACGGCTAAGCTTGCCGCCCGGCAGGATAATGCAGGAATTGTTTTTCTGAAAAAGCAGGCACAGAGGCTGTATCTTTTAACAGCGGCTGCAATGACAGCGCTGTATCTTGTTTTCAGCAGATTTTACAGTAAATATACCGGCGAAAATATATTCTGGTACGGGGCAGTTCTGCTTGCCCCCTGTATTGTCATGGCATCACAGGAAATGGTGTACAAAGGTTTGTCGCAGGGCAGAATGAAAATGCACATCACCGCGGCTGCAAATATTATCGAAAGCGGTACAAAAACCGCTGCCGGTATATTTCTGGTGTATTTTATAGTCAATAATGCGGCGAGGTACCCTGTAAAGCTTACAGTGCCTGCATGTCTGCTTTCCGTTACGGTTTCAGCATTTGTGTGCTATATATATCTGTTTGTCTCCGGCAGGGGACCACAGGGAACAGGAAAACCGAAAAACATAACAACTAAAAGACAGCTGCTTTCAATGTCGCTGCCGGTTTCCGCTTCAGCCCTTGTGATTTCCTTTGTAAATTTTTTTGACACAGCGTTCTGTCTGCCGATAATAAAAAATCTCCCCTATACAGAGATTGTAAAAAGTTTTGACGGTGCATCATTCATGGGAGCAGAAGATGTGTCAATGTACCTGTTTGGTATATATCAGGGCATGGTACTTACGGTATTTAACCTTGTGCCTGCGGTGCTGGCATCTGCAGGTGCGGCATGTCTGCCTGTTATGGCAAGGGCGGACAGCGTAAATGACGGTACATATCTCAGCCGACAGAGCAACCGTCTGTTTATGGTGACATCTTTTATAAGCATTCCCGCATCGGTGTATATATTCTGTTTCCGCAATGATATAATCACTTTTCTGTTTGGTACTACACAGGGACAGACGGTTATAGCGTCAGAACTTATAGTCATTCTGGTTGCTGTGTGTCCTTTGGCGTGTTTTGTTTCCGCCTTCAATTCAGTAATAAACTCCTGCGGAAAATCCCACATTATATTTAGAATTCTTCTGACAGCCTCGTTGGTAAGATGTGTGCTCAGCGGTGTGCTGGTATCACTGCCGCAGATAAATATAAAGGCATTTGCATTGGCGGCAGATGTGTTTTATCTGATTATATTTGTGCTCAGTTGGGTATATATTTCAAAACTTGGGGTAAAAATCAATATAACAAGGGTTTTCATACATCCTTCGGCAGCAGCAGTTGCTTTAATGGCAGTTATAAAGCTGACAGGTTTTGCACGGGCGGGAGGTATCCCGGTGTTTTCAAGACTGCTGCTGAGCGGAACAGTATTCTGCTGCGGGTATGTTATAACAATGTATGTGACAGGTTTTTCTGTTGATATCTGAACAAAAAAATAGTATTATTATACTATCAATATTAAATGGGAGAATATAAAATGGATTTTCAGATTAAAGACAGATATGACATAAATGACCTTGTAAAAATCATCGAAATGCTCCGTGACCCTGAAAACGGATGCCCTTGGGACAAGGTGCAGACACACAAATCCATCCGCAAAAACTTTATTGAAGAAACCTATGAAGCAATTGAAGCAATTGACCTTGATGACAAGGTGCTTATGCAGGAAGAACTTGGGGATGTGCTTATGCAGGTGTTGCTTCATGCACAGTTTGAAGCAGAGGAAAATGTGTTTGATTTTGCTGATGTTGTAGACGGTACAGCACAGAAACTTGTACTGCGTCACCCACACATCTTTGCAGGCTTCGACAACAAGACAGTTGACGGTGTGCTGCAGAAATGGGAAGAGATAAAACAGGCAGAAAAAGGCCAGAAAACTGTAAGTGAAACCCTTGATGCCGTGCCAAAAAGTTTTCCTGCACTTATGTATGCCCAGAAACTGCAGAAACGTGCAGTTGCAGGCGGGCTTATTGAACACGAACCATACACAGCAATCGCGCAACTTCATTCCATTCTTGATGAAATAAGTGCAAAACTTGAAAATGATGAGGACTGCGGCGAAAAAATCGGTATGCTGCTTTACTCCTGTGTGGCACTTGCCGGCGCAACAAAAAATGATGCAGAAGAAGTACTTGGTCTTGAAAATGCAAAAATGCTCGATTTGTACAAAAAAATCGATGATAAACAGCCTTAAATGATTAAAAAATATATTGCAAATATCATATTGTTTTGGTAAAATGTTACTTGCTCTTGTGCCATAAGAGCAATAAATGAAATTCTTTGCCATACTGGTTATTATGGCAATAAGGAGGATATATAAAATGACAAAAACAGATTTGATCGCAAAAGTTGCAGAACAGACAGGTTTTACAAAAAAAGATGCTGAAATGGCAGTTACAGCAGTTCTTGGCACAATCACAAACGAACTCGTAAACGGTGAAAAAGTTTCTCTTACAGGCTTCGGCACATTTGAAGTTAAAGAAAGAGCAGAAAGAATGGGCCACAACCCAAGAAACGGCGAAGCAATGAAAATTCCTGCAAGCAAAGCTCCAGTATTCAAAGCAGGTAAAGCTCTTAAAGAAGCAGTTGCTAAATAATTTATAATTACAGCACTTAAAAAGCCGGTATCGTCAGATATCGGCTTTTCTGCAAAGGAGATTTTAAAATGCGCATTGATAAATTTTTAAAGGTTTCCCGCCTTATCAAACGCCGCACAGTGGCAAATGAAGTTGCTGATGCAGGCAGAATAAGCGTAAACGGCAAAGAGGTAAAGGCCTCTTATCAGGTTAAAATAGGGGACGAAATTGAAATTATGTTCGGTACAGCCCCTGTAAAAGTTAAAGTTCTCAGCGTTGAAAATGTCAACACAAAAGACGGTGCAAGGGAAATGTACACTGTAATAGAATAATTAAACATAATCGGTCATATATTGCATAAAGGGGTGTAATATATGACCGATAAAATTTTGTCTTCACATATTGTCACAATGGAAAACCGCACAAGCCTTAAGCTGACAGGAGTTACTCAGGTAGTCTCATATGATGAGTATAAGGTTGTTGTAAAAACCGACTGTGGACGGCTTACCGTTTCGGGCAGAAATCTTGTTGCAGGGGAAATGAGCACCAGCGGCAAAACACTGCAGCTTACAGGAGAAATTGATTTTCTGCAGTACAGCAAAGATAAAGGCAAAAGCGAAAAAGGCTTTTCCAGGCTGCTCAAATGATTTTTGAAAGTATAGATTATTCCTTTGCCCTGCAGGATTTTCTGTTCAGCATTGGGGCGGGTTATGCGGTAGGCTTTTTTGCACAGCTGATGTCGGTGTTTCTGTACAGGGGAAGAATAAGAATTTTTGTGAAGGATATTGCTGTCAGCTTTATTTTTGCAGTGACGGTTTTCAGTTATGTTGTGTCCTTTACAAACTATCCTGTAATAAGAATTTATCATATTGCAGGCGGAATTATAGGCTGTTTCTGCTTTTCGGTGCAGTTTTCCATAATTTTCCAAAAAATTTTTGAAAAAATTTTTTTATTTATAAAAAACAAGATGTTGTGCTATGGCGAAAAAGTTTCATCAATAATTTGTGATTTAAGACGAAAAAGAGCAGAAAAATCAAAAGTTATGACAGACCCGGCAGAAAATGAGCCCTTGAAAAAAGAATCGGAATTGTTATATAATTTATAATACCAGAAAAATATGCAGAAAGAGGGTGGTAGGATATGAAAAAGTTTTTCAATATTAAAATTATTGCAGTGCTCTGTGCTGTAGCATATCTTTCCATCAGTCTCATTACTGCTCAGTTCGACCTTATGACAAAAAAACAGCAGCTTGCAATACTTGAACAGCAGCAGCAGAAAGTGCAGCTGGAAGCACAGGATATTGAACGTATGCTGGAAGTTGAAGAACAGGAAGCTTACATAGAACGCGTTGCACGCCAGCGTCTGGGATATGCAAATCCTAACGAAAAGGTTTTCAAAGACATTCAGGGCGAAGAATAATTTTAATTGCAGATTAAGGCACACCGTAAACAACGGTGTGCCTTTTGTTTTTGTACAAAGCAAAAAAACCGTTTCACAACGGTTTTTTGCAAGAGAAAAAGTATATGAGGAAATGCAAGACAATCCGCTCAGCCTGAAAGCGGAATTATCTTTGTGATTACATCTTAACACATCATAACTGAAAATTATGTCGAAGGCTGTAAAGTTAAAAAAATAACATGAAATAGGTAAAATTGATGAAAACAACGATAAACTTGTTGAAAAAATATGTGCAGTATGCTAAAATACTTACAAGATACTTCGGTATCAAGCTTCACCTCAGGAGGTACAGTATATGAAAATCACAACAACTGGCAGAAAAGTTAACTTGAAACCAAATTTCTTGAGTTTAGTGGAGGAAAAACTGGGCAAACTTGATAAGTTCTTCCCTGCAGAAGTACAGGCAAATGTAACTGTAACTGTAGAAAAGGACTGGCAGACAGTTGAAATTGCAATCAAAGACCGTACAGCATATTTCCGCAGCGAAAAAAGTGCTCCGTCAATGGAACTTGCTCTGGAAGATGCAGTTGAAAAACTCGAATCCCTGATTGTAAAAAACAAGAGCAAAATTTCCAGAAAACACAAAGGCAATGCTTACAAGTATGAAGAACTTCCTGTTCTTCCGGCAGGAGAAGTTGAGGAAGAAGAATACGAAGTTGTTCGCAAAAAAGTGTTTAACCTTGAACCACAGACAGTAGATGATGCTATTCTGGAAATGAATATGCTTGACCACTCCTTCTTTATGTTCAAAGATGTTGTAACAGGCGAAATCAACGTAGTTTATAAACGCAAAGACGGCAAATACGGCTTGCTTTTACCGGAATAAACTAATATAATATAAGGGCTCCGTTTTCGGAGCCCTATTTTTAAGATATACACGGATATTGCTG